>DATHPI010000166.1:0-27901 GCA_035484035.1 Chthoniobacterales bacterium | reverse complement strand
ATTAATGGCAACTCCGAAACCAGATAGCATGACCCAACTGGCGTGGGATTACCTTCTGCGGTTCACCATCGCTCACGAGGCGATGGTTTTGCATATGTACAACAACCGCGCCTCAGAAACAGCGAACCAGGATGTTACCTGTGGCATCGGAGTTCTTTTGGCCAATCGTGATACCGCGACTAGACCGGACTATAAACCCATGTTCTTTGATCCGGCAACGAAACTTCAGCCAACTGACGAGCAGTTACGCGCCGATTGGGACGCAGCATCAAAGCTTCTGCGACGTTATTCCCCTGATCCCAACCTCGAGAATACTTCGGCAGGAGATGGTTACGCCGATGTGTGCAAGATGCGTATGGATCGGGACGCCGTTATTGACAAAATGGCATCGGTATTAAAGATGAAACTCAAATGGGAGCTCGCGACTTGGCTGCCACAAGAGACCTTTACCTCCATGCCATCGCAGGCACAGGTTGCCTGCGTGAGCTATTTTTACGGCTGGTCTCTGGCGAAAGCGCCCAACCTGAGGCAAGCATTGCTTGACCTCGATTTTACCCGGGCGGCAAAGGAATCGCGCTTGTCCGGTGCCGCTGAGCTCAAGAACAAGGGACATGAACGGCTTTTCTTGAATGCTGCGTCAATCAAGGACGCAGTCGCGCATGGCAGGGAAGCCGAGTTGTTTCAAGTCCTTCCCCAGGGCGTGAATCCGCCGGAGATCATGACTCTCAGCGCGGGGCCATAGCCAGGTAACAGAGTCCGATAATAATCAAGTCGGTCGCAGGCGCCGGCTCAACTGATCCTCCATCGTCTCGGCTGGTCTTTACCTGAGCAACCACCACCCCGAGTCTACCGCGATCAAAGTCGATTTGTGGAGACAACTGCGAAAGACGGGCTAATGCCCAAAAGCCTGGAATGTCGAAATTGAAGGCTGTAAAGGCGGGCTGCTCCGTACCATCGTTTGGGTCAATTACAATCGGAATAGAAATATAATTAACCTAACGACCAGGCCGCAGCGAAGAGCCCTCGTTGACGAGGATCCATCCCGTTCATGGCCTGACGTATGTTGCCTGGATTCGCCATGGGCGCGTTCGCCATACGGATTCCTCGCAGATGTCCAAACTCCAGGTGCCTTCGGCGCTTAATTAAGAGCACGTGTTTTTACCGCGATCGGAAAGCGGCTAATCGGAAGCGAAACAATCCCACATTCTCCTGATCTTGGCGCCATTCGTAACAGGTCCGACGATAATCAAGTCGGTCGCCTATACTCCCGAGTACCACCGGCCCAGCTCGTTCGATTGTCGGCCGGTGCCTCTGGATCGAATGTTGGCGCCGCAGCCGTTCCAGGATGAAAAACCGCAGCAGCGAGTCCGAGTTCAGAGTGGCTCATGCCTGAAGGCCACGACGGACCCGGTCGGCATGGATTCGATTAAACGCTACACTCATATTGACATCGTAGTTATTTTCTCTGTAGCTAGGACCGTTGTAGCCGTTCGCGAATGTCGACCAGTCTTTTCGGATCAGAGCGGGACCTAAGCCTGTCCCCTGCACATACCCAACAAAGGCGCGTAATTGATTACTCTCCGATATGAACATGTCGCGGACGAAATCAAGGACATCGCCCCAGCCGCACTTGTCGTAGTTGAACCCCATTACTTGGAACATACCCCAGGAGGTCGACCATAAGGCTGGGCGAATGCGGTGGGGCCCCGCCGCCGATTCGCGCAGGATCATCGCGCCATATAAATGGCCCCATTCGGTGGCCTGCGAGTTATCGTGAAAGCGTGCACCGGCCGCCCGCGTCGGCTGCGACAAATGCGGGTGTGTGTGATTGTATGTTCCATTCGTTTTACCGGAAAAGATGTGCAATTCATAACGAATGATTGGAAAGCCGTCCGGACCAAACGCCTTGTGGCCGGCTTCGACCTCCGCGACTGCCTTGACAGCGGACACCTCCGCGCCAATCGTTGCGGCTGCACCCAAGAAATCGGCTTCAGAGAGGGGCGGCGAAGCCGACGCTGCGGCGGTAAACGTTCCGGTCAGATCATGCTCGAAGATAAGCGGCGTTGGATGTCCAATGAAGTTGCCCGCATCTCCGACTTGACCCGTGGCGGCCAAGTCGCCGGGCGCAACGGCTGGGAGCGTTCTGGTTTCAACCACGTTCCGCGCGTATTCGATCCGCGGCATATCGACTGCGGTCGTAAATCCCGCCTCTTGGTCCCACAGATCTTTGCGGTCCAGGGGATCGAGTGCAGCGATCCCGCGCAGCATCTCGAACATGTTCAGACCGTTCAGATTAAGGAAAGCGCGCCCCCAATCTCGGTTAAAAACCCCTTTGATGAAGTCTTCACACGTCGGGCTCATGCTTTTACGCTCTCCGCTGCCTTCGCCGCGTTACGATCGGTACGGCGTTTACTGTGAGTATGTAGCGGCGTCAAGCTGGATGTACTCACTCAGTCCATTGGTAATCCTAAGAATGCTTATATTGTTAACTTTGTCCACTCATGTAATCAAGCACCTCAAAGGAGACCGGTATGTTCATTTCTCTTATCAGTTAGAAGGCGATCCTGGCTTTGAATCGTTAGCCGGATCCGGATCGATCGCCTGACCGTCGTCCACGGACGGCGCGGAATCGGCCGAACCGCCGGAGTTGATATAGACCATGGGGCCGCTGATGTAGATGCCGTCAGGTCCAAGTTTGATGAAGCTGCTGCCGGCTTTGATATGCATCTCCATGTCAGCAGTGAGAAGGATTTTAGCAGACTTATAACCAAACTCCTGGGAGCTGTTGACATGGTGAGTACCGTCATCGGTAATCTGCTCCTTGTAGTTTCCAGATCCAACTTTGAGCGAGAAATTCTGTGCCACCACCGTGTGCTGATCATTTTTAACACGCACATCCATGTCTTTTTCCGCGTGAATGAACAGCTGCTCCTGGCCTTTGGTATCGTCGAACCGCATCTCATTAAACCCTCCACCTCCTTTGGTGGAACAGGATTTGATGCCGCTTACTTTTGGGTCGTTGGCGTGTTTTGAGTCCAGGCCGTCTCCGAGATAAGGAGGCATCTGATCGGCGTTGTAAACGGTGCCGATGACGATTGGCTGATCCGGATCACCTTCCAGAAAATCTACGATCACTTCCTGACCCACCCGCGGAATGAAAGTCGATCCCCAGCGGCGGCCTGCCCACGCCTGGGCGACGCGGACCCAGCATGAGCTGTTCTGGTCACGTTTACCTTCCCGGTCCCAATGAAACTGGACCTTGACCCGCCCATATTTGTCCGTATAGATCTCGTCTCCCTGCTGGCCAACAACAACTGCGGTGTGAACCCCGAAGGTCTTAGGTTTGGGAGTGACGCGAGCGGGACGGAACTGCGTATCGGAGGGTTGTACCACAAATTGACACTGAAACGGTTCGCCGGAATCGTCACGCCCGGTCTCAAACGCGGTCGGCCGAAGGTCATATTGAACCGACGTTACGAGATGGCTGCGATTGTCTTCAGCATACGGGCTTTCTGCCAAGGTAAAGATTGAGCCTGGCGCAATCCCTCGAGAATCGCCCCACCCGGTCCCCGACTCGGTTTGGGCGTGGATCTCTTCCATCCGTACTCGAGCCCAGCTGTCGCCGTCGTCGTGTTGAACGTACTCCCCGGGATAGTCGTACACTTCAAAGCTAGACTGGGCGAATTGCCCCGGCATTTCCGATCGAGTGGTCAGATCCGATCGAGGTTTCTCGAAGTCATAGTCCGTGTGGGTAAACATCCCGGAGGTATGCCTCATTTCAGACGCAAAATCGCGTATCTGCTCCGGATCTTCGGCACCCGCTATGGCGCTGATCGGTCGGAATTTGACTCGTTCATAGCCCGGGAATGGCTGATGAGACGACGGAGAGTCGGCCAGGATCAGGGTGTGTTTCTCTGCTTCGTATTTGAAAAAGTAATAGATCCCTTCTTGCTCCAGCAACCGACTGGCGAAATTGAAGTCTGTTTCGCGATATTGAACGCAATATTCCCACGCGGTATAATGGCCCTTCAGCCTTAACTCGATCTGGTCAAATCCATGGTCTTTGCAGACCGCTTGGACAATGTCGACGACCGTCTTGTTCTGAAAGACCCGACAGTTTGTCGCTCGAGTCAGAAACCAAAACCATGGCACAACGGTAACTTCGTAAGCAAAGTAGCGGTCCAAGAAAGTTGCTCGCCCGAACTGAACCGCATGGCCGTGAAAGTAGCGTTGCTTGCCATTTCCCAGGTTCAGCGAGACGCCAACCGTTTGGCCGAGAATCTGTTTGGGATCGAGCGATTTCTTTTCGCTAATCAGCCGTAATTCGAAATTCGGGAGGCGACCGAGAGTTTCTGTTCCTTCCAGAGCCAGCAGGCCGACTTCGTCCTTACCGAACGGGGTCGTGACCGATGCAATGCGGTTCTTCTGATCGAAAGGCATAATGATTAGGTGTGATCGGGCACCCCATCGAGGTCTTTAGCAGGTTCAGCGTGGGTAGATTGAGCGGAGCGTATGGCCGTTGTTTCACCATCAAACTGATACAGGAAAGAACCGTCGCTCCCGGCCAGAACATGAATTTTGCGAACCGGTGTCCCCCCGATAAGGCGGTTGAGGAATTCACGGCTGATGTCAGGTAACAGCGTCTGGGTCAGGATCGCATCGATCATACGACCGCCGCTCTCAAGCTCGGTACACCTAGCCGAAATGAGTTCGATGACTCCTTTTGTATAAGTGAATTCAGTCCCATGTGTCTGAAGCAGGCGTTTCTCAATCCGTGACAGCTGTAGCTGAATGATAGACTTGAGGATCCCGTCATCCAGAGGGTAGTAAGGAACCACCGTGAGGCGGCCTAACAATGCGGCAGGAAAAACTTTGAGCAAACTCGGGCGGAGCGCCGTCGCAACATCTTCAGGAACGGGCTGCTCCTCGGCCTCCATGCAGAGGCGCGTGATGAGGTCGCTGCCGACGTTACTGGTGAGCAGGATGATAGTGTTTTTGAAATCGATTCGGCGCCCCTCGCCGTCTTCCATAACCCCTTTATCGAAAACTTGAAAGAAGATCTCGTGGACGTCAGGATGAGCTTTCTCCACTTCATCCAATAGCACAACACTGTAAGGCCGGCGGCGCACCGCTTCAGTGAGAACTCCCCCCTCACCATATCCCACATAACCCGGCGGCGAACCTTTGAGTGTAGAAACCGTGTGCGCTTCCTGAAATTCGCTCATGTTAATGGTGATCAGGTTCGTCTCACCACCGTACAAAGTTTCGGCAAGAGCCAGCGCGGTCTCAGTCTTGCCAACGCCACTAGGCCCAGCCAAAAGGAAGACTCCTACCGGCTTGCTCGGATTGTCCAGTCCGGCTCGGGCGGTTTGTACCCGCCGGGCAATTGCGTCCAGTGCATGATGTTGTCCGATCACGCGTTTCTCCAATGCGGCGGTCAAGTTGAGGACTGCCTGAATCTCGTTTTTGACCATCCGGCCCACCGGGATGCCGGTCCAATCGGAGACGACGCTGGCCACCGCCTGAGCATCTACGTGGGGCAGGATCAGCGGGTCCTCACCCTGCAACAGGGCGAGTTCCGATTCGACAGCGCGCAGGGAATCCGTCAGATCCTTCCGATCGGAAGCTGCCCCGGACGCATCGTCGCCATTTTTTGGAATGCTTAACTGACTGCGTAACGATCGAATTCTTTCAACAATGAGACATTCTTTTTGATAGCGAACTTCGAGTTCGACCTTGAGAGTATTCTCCGCTACAAGCTTTTTCTGCAGATTCTGCTTTCGCTCCTGATGCTCTCGCCCAAGCGCGGTTTCGCGATCGAGAATCTCGATTTCGGTAGTGAGCATGTCAATCTGGCGTTGCGTATCTTCCAATCGAGCGGGTGTTGCGTGCTGACTGACAGCGACGCGAGCACATGACGTATCTATGAGGCTCACCGCCTTATCCGGCAGTTGACGCGCTGGGATATAACGATGTGACAGCCGTGCAGCCGCTTCCAGCGCCTCGTCGAGGATCAATACCCCATGGTGCTTTTCGAGAGTGGCGGCCAGGCCACGAATCATTCGGACCGCGCCATCTTCACTCGGTTCCTCCACCTTGATCGCTTGAAATCGTCGGGTGAGTGCCGGGTCCTTTTCAATATACTTCTTATATTCTGCCCAAGTGGTGGCGGCAATGGTTCGCAAGGTGCCGCGGGCTAGCGCAGGTTTAAGGAGATTTGCCGCATCACCCTGACCAGCAGGGCCGCCTGCACCGATGAGCATATGCGCTTCGTCGATAAACAAAATAATCGGTTTGGGCGAAGCCTGCACTTCCTCGATCACCTGGCGTACACGATTCTCGAACTCTCCTTTTACGCTTGCCCCGGCTTGCAAGAGGCCCAGATCCAGAGCGCGCAGTGTGACGTCGCGAAGAGCAGGCGGAACATCGCCTTTTGCAATCCTCACCGCGAATCCCTCCACCACAGCGGTTTTTCCCACGCCCGCTTCGCCGGCCAGCAATGGATTGTTTTGCCGTCGCCGCATGAGAATATCGATAATTTGACGAATTTCTTCGTCTCGCCCCAGAACCGGATCAATATCGCCTTTGCGGGCGCGCTCGGTCAGGTCCACTGAAAATCGGTTGAGCGCCTCCTGTTTACCCATCACCGCCGGAGCGGGCGTTGCCGTCGTTTCGGATGGACCCGAGTCGGTGTCGGTGGGAGTTTCCAGGTCCTCCGGTGAACCCGCTACCAGTTTGCTAAATTCATCGGTTAACGCATCGATCTTTATCTTCGTGAACTCGCGACTCATCCCAAGAAAAACGTTGCGGAGAGTTGCAGACTTGAGCATGCCGACAATCAGGTGCCCGGTACGGACCCGTCTCGCATTGAAGAGCAACGAAGCGTAGAGCCAACCGCGTTCAATGGCTTCTTCGAGGTGGGTAGAGAAATCAGAGATTGAAGTGGCGCCGCGAGGTAGTCTGTCAAGGGTCGCGGTGATTTCAGAGGCGACTCGCGCCGGATCAAGATCAAAATGGCGAATGATCCGAAGGAAATCATTGTCATCTCCTTGCAGGATTTGGTGGATCCAGTGAACCAACTCGACGTACGGGTTGCCGCGCATCTTGCAGAAGAGTGTGGCTCCCTCGACTGATTTATAGGCAAGAGGGGTTAGCTTATGAAAGAGGGTCGTGCGGCGAATGTCTGCCATAGGTCAGAAGGAACCGAAGTTAGTTGTCACCGTGAAGAAGGAGGTCTTCCGCATCCTTTTGAAAGGGGCGGCTTTTCAACCAGCTGGTCCAGCCTAGCAATCCACCGCCGTCCAACGCGCCAAGCCTGACCTCTGGAACTTCGGCCGCTTTCAAGACCAGGTTCGCGTCCCAAACAAACTCTCGGCCAGTATAGTTAAGGACCCAATCCTTTAGCCGTTTGAAGAGGCTGGCGTCCGGCAGCAAGCGCCTGAACTCCGAAAAACGGAGGGGACCAATGCGAAGCCGGAACTTAAAGTGACCTACCCAGAGTCGGCTTCCGACCACCGCGGTCTGCCCAATTAACCCGTTCTCGCGACTTGCACCGAGTGAGCAAAGGGCGCCCGCAGGAAGATTTATCCATTGTCCAAAAAAAGTGATCATCTTCACCGGAACCCCAAGATCCTCGCGCAGAATCGCCTCCAAGCCTTCCGGGTTACGGTTTGGCGCGGCGAGCCGTCCAGTGAAAAAGAGCTTCGCCCAGTCCGGGACGGCGTCCCGATCGAACATCGATGGCAAACCGAACCCGAAGAAACTTCCAAAGTAGCGGGAATGTTTTGATTCTGCGGGCCGGTCAAGATCGACGGCTTTGCGAGAATCCGCCCACGCTCTGTAAAAGAGGCTGAGCATGCGGTGATGAAAGACATCCAGGAATCGCGTGAGTGAAGGGTCGCGGTTGGCATGAAGCCGCTCGTGAGCAAATTCCGTTAGATGGAACGGCAGGGGCCCATTGGGTCCGAACAAGCCAAGGAAGTAGACCTGGAGGCGCGCCGGCAGCTCATCGGTTGCCAAAGAGAAACTCTCCAGCGTAGCCGGCGCAAAAGCGAGCGAAGGATTTTGGCCGAAGCGAACCGGATCCTGGCGGGGGCTGACAGATTCGCCCACCCGCGGCATATCCTGGTGCGCAGTCTCCAACATTCTGACCGCCAGAAAAAAGTCGAATTCAAACGGCGCAGAAGCTAAAGCCTGTTCGATAGAGTTGTTCATTTGGTTAGACCACCGGGCGTTGACCTGGGTGGGCCGACCACCGCATGATCTCCTTCCGCTGCCGCGTTTTGATAACGGTCTCGGTAAAGGAGTTAATCGAGACGTATCGGCGAAAAAACTCGGCGAGAACAGCACCAAATACGAAGACGCCTACGCCTTCGAAGGAGAGCTCGTCAAACTCGGCGGTAATCTCCATTCCACGGACGAAGGTGATCGGTCCTGGGGATTCCAACCGGCGAATGATCGGTTCAACGGTTGTCGAAAGGACTCCTTCCACCTGTTTTTGGGCCGGTCGGTCCGCGGCGTCGATGTACAGGCGGAGCATTTCCCTTAAAGCGTTGGCGCCTTGGCCATTCTCCGAGTCTTTCAGGGAAAGGTAATTGAGAGAAAGATGGCTGATCAAGCGCCAGGCTTCCGCGCCATGAGCAAGCGCTGGTTGAGGTGCGGTTGGGCCAGTAACACAACGAATGACTCCAACTGGTGCGTTAATTTCCATGGTGAAGTCGGTACGTCCCTGGTCAGCCAGGAATTCCATCGGTAGATGGCGGTTTGTGCAAAGGGCTTTCACTCCAAGTTGCTGGAGCTCTGATTTGTAAGGCGCTGCGGAGGGATCGACGAGCGAAAGAAATACGTCAGAGCCTATATAGGAATGCGCACGGCCAAACTGGCGTTCTTTCTCCGTAAGATGCCTCTCCGCCCGCCGGGTAGTATAAAAACCGCGTAGCTGCGAGGAGCTTGGCATCTGTTCAGAAAGCCTTTCCCGTGTGAGATAAAACGGGAGAAAAGGCTGCTCTTCCCCGGTCTGCGTGCCAAAGCCGGTCACCGACTGGATTTCAAACACTTCGAAGTCGAACGGTCGAGTTTTATCGGGGATGACCTGGTATTCGTAATGCCCATGATCGAGGGGGATCCGGTCCAGGCGGCGCTCAAACAGGTTAATGGCAGGAGCACAGAAAAGGGCAATCGAGTTTGGGTCGACGCGGTTCTCCAGTCGCAAATCCTGATCGCGGAACAACACGAGAAGATCGAGTTCGTTCCCGGAACATTGCCGCAAAAGTGGCTGCAAGGAAGTTAACTCAAAAAAAAGAAATCGCTGACGGAGCGCGAAGTATTCGCGCAATAACCTGTAGCCGGAAAAACTTCGGGAAGTTTCCGGCAGCAGTGCGTGTTCGCCGCCAAAGCCAGCTGCCTGGATGGAGAGCTTTGCTGGCGAAAATTGAGCGGCTGCCGGGATCGCTTTGGGTTTCACAGCGACAATCCCGATCGCGCTCCGGAAGATTTGTTCGTAAATCACGTCCGGCAAATCGTCGGCACCGCGAAGAAAAAGGGGAAGGGAGTCGAGTGGGAGCTTCGAAAAATCAGTCCCGGGCGTCGTTTCAAGGCGAATCCGGAGGAGAGCGCGTGTGCCCAGGGCTGGAGGCAGGCTGAATTGAATCAGTTCTCTGGTGTGATAGCTGACATCAGCAATGCGCAAAGGCCAGAGTGTGACAGGATGGGCAGTACGATATTCACAAGGCGTACGCTGTCCCCGGGCTAACGGCGATCGTAAGGCCGTCCCCCGAGGTATAGAAAACCCCGTAGGTAGACTGGTGTCGTGGAGTATCGGTTCGAACTGCACCACGGCCATCGAGGGAGTTGGGCAGAGGTAATGCGGATAGATAGTTTCGAGCAGCCCTTGCGTAAACACCGGAAACTCGGAATCCAGCTTCACCTGCACCCGCGCGGCAAGATAGGCGAATCCTTCCAGTAACCGTTCAACAAAGGGATCGGGACAAACCTCCTTTGCCTCGCGGTCGAGGGCAAGCCGGGCGGCAATCTTGGGAAATTCGCGAGCGAACTCGGCTGCCGTTTCGCGTAAATGAGCTAACTCTCTATTGTAGTGAATCAGCAAGTTCCGATTCATTTTCCGGTGAACGATGTCCCTAGAGCCGGCATTTGCCGGTTTCTAGATCAATTTCTGTCTTCAGATGCAGCTCTTCATTCATCGGCAATGCAAAGAGTTCTCCCGAGATCGAAAACGCAATCACATTGGGAGAACCTGTGGCCGATCGAGATGTAGCTTCGATTGACTTCACGACCAAACTGTCTGCTATAATTCGAGGCTCAAAGCGGAGTAGGGCCGTAGCGATGTTTTTCTCAATTTGCGCGACCGCCGCGTTGCCGGTACTGGTCCCGGTTGGGTCCGGCATGCCAAAGTTTAAGACCGAAGATTCTGTTTCCGGAAATTCAGCGAACCCCTCATTGGCTAACTTGCTCTTTGCATTAAGCAGCCATTCGATGTCTCTCAGCACGCCCTGGCGATAACGCAAATGCGAGATCCCGCGTCCAGCCGTTTCCTTTTGGGTCTCCGGATGCTCATCGACTAAACGATCGAGCAGGCAAGGTTGAACCTTCTCGCTTTGAGGTGATTTGCTCATCGTGGATTAAGGATCCGCTCGAGTTGAAGTTCTTGCTTTTGGCTTTCATTCGGCAGCCAGAAGGAATTGCCCAGAGTGCTCGCGACGGGCTAACAGAAGGCTGAATCTTGTTTAGTGTTAATGAAGAAACCGGGAGGGAATTTGGGCTATTCCTCCCGGTTTTTTTACATTCCAGCGAACTATTGAAGTTCCTTCATCTGCTTCAAGTCATAACCCGCCTTGATTGTCCCCTTGAGCTCTCCGGTGGGCTTCTGTTCCGCGTACTCGGCCAGGATCGTGGTGAAGTTCATCGAGATTTGGTCCATCGGCGTATCGCTGCTGCCGCCGGTCTGAAAGGATGAGACAAGAAGATCTGTAAAAGTATACTTGAGGAATTCTCGTTGCTCTTTTCCAGCTTTCCGACAGGTCAGGACCGCCGATTTGATATGATCACCCCTAGCACATGCCAGCAATAGCTTCGGGCTGGCATTTTGGGTTGGTATAGTGAAGTGAAAGTCCTGCATACTGACTTTGCCAGCACCGCCGCCACCCATTGCGCTAAAGCTACCACTTTGAGTTGCCCCGAATGAGAACGAACCTATTTCGATCTCATCATGATGTTTTTGATCCTTGGATTCTCCTTGGATGCCATCTATTTTCAGAAAATAATCTGTTGCCATATTCTAAGTTAGGTTGGGATATATTGTTGTTGAATTGGGAATAGTTCCGTACACTGGCCAAAGCCCTTTTATGATTGTGGTCGGCGCCATAAGCCGTTCTCGGGCTTGGGATTATCCGATCCACTGATTATTATGTTTAGCATTAATCATGCCTAGCGATTTCTTCTCCTGGGACTGGGAGTGCGGGGGAGATGCGAGCGCTCACTCGCTGATTATGGGATTGCCGCATCTCGATTGTGGGAATGCCTTGGTACGAAAGAAACATTATCATTCTGGCCGGCAAAATTCACGGGAGCCGAACTTTCGCTACTTACCTTGTTTGACCGACGGGAGTTTCGTGACCAATCGAAGTGAGACCGTGAGGCCTTCCAATTGGAAGTGTGGGCGCAAATAGAAATTTGACGTATAATATCCCGGATTCCCTTCGACCTCCGCAACGGTCACTTCGGCATCAGCCAGAGGGAGCTCTGACTTTGTTTTCTCACTAGCCGTCGGATCGGAAGTTACGTAGCGGGTGATCCATTCGTTGAGCCAGCGTTCCATATCGACTCTCTCTTTGAAGGAGCCGATTTTATCGCGAACTATGCACTTCAAGTAATGTGCGAAGCGGCAGACCGCGAACAGGTACGGCAGCCGGGCAGCCAGGTTGGCGTTCCCCGTCGCGTCAGGATCTTCATACTCCGTGGGTTTTTGTACCGACTGTGCCCCGACAAAGACGGAATAATCGGTGTTCTTCCAATGCGAAAGCGGCATCAGGCCGGCCTTGGCAAGTTCCGCTTCACGCCGGTCAGTGATAGCGATTTCTGTCGGACATTTCATGTCGATCCCTCCATCGTCCGTTGGAAACGTGTGACAAGGAAGCCCTTCGATCATGCCCCCGCTCTCCACGCCGCGTATCCGCGAGCACCATCCGTGGAGCTTGAATGCCCGGGTAATGTTCGTGCCCATCGCATAGGCTGAATTGGCCCAGACATAGTTGGAGTGATCGCCGCCAGAGACCTCTTCTTCGAAGGCGAAATCCTCAATCGGGTTCTTTTTGGGATCGTATGGCAGGCGGGCCAAAAAACGTGGCATGGCAAGGCCCAAATAACGGGAATCTTCAGATGCACGCAATGAGCGCCAAGGAACATATTCGGGCGTACCAAAAATCTTCGTTAAATCGCGGGGGTTACTCAATTCCCGCCACGTTTCCATATTCATGAGTGTGGGCGCAGCACCCGCTATGAATGGCGCGTGGGCAGCTGCGGCAATTTGGGCCATTCCGTTGAGAATTTCGATATCTGGAGGAGAATGGTCGAAACTGTAGTCTCCAATCAGCACACCGTAGGGTTGACCGCCTGGCGTCCCGAATTCCTCTTCATAGACCTTCTTGAAGATCGGGCTTTGGTCCCAAGCGACTCCTTTATAGGAGCGCAGCGTTCGACCAATTTCCTTCTTCGAAATGTTTAAAAACCTAATTTTAAGCATCTCGTCGGTCTCGGTGTTAGTCACGAGGTGGTGCAGCCCTCGCCAGGCGCCTTCGAGGTTTTTGAAATCCTCATGGTGGATAATGAGATTGATCTGCTCGGAAAGTTTACGATCGAGTTCGGCAATCATGGACTCCACCGTTCGAAGAACGTCCGAAGAGATCAATTGCGCGCCCTGGAGTGCTTGCTCGGCAAGAGTGCGAACCGCGCTTTGAATGGCCTCCTGCGCCTGGGAGGTTTTCGGCTTGAACTCCTTATTCAGGAGGGATTCAAACTCATTTAGTTCAGCCGTCTGGGGCTCCGATGCGGCGGCAGCGGCAGCGGCAGGGACGGCGGTTTCATTTTCAGGCATGGTAGTGAGAAGTTGAAGAGTGCAGAACTGAAGAAAATCAGATGATCACGTTGAGGCGGTCGAGCCGGAAGTCGGCTCACTTGAATCCGTTGTTTTCGGCGTGCTAGCCACCGCCTGGAGAAGAGCGGGATCGGCTAAAAGTTTGTGTAAAACTTCTTCCGCTCCAGACTTTCCATCCATGTAAGCAATTAGATTTGCTAGTTGCTGACGAGCCGTAAGTAGTTTACCTAAAGGCTCCACGTTTTTGGCAACTTGGGCGGGGGAGAATTCGTCCATTTTCTCAAAAGTTAGATCGACCGCAAGATTACCTTGGCCAGTCAGCGTGTTCGGTACGTGGAATGCCACCCGCGGTTTGACGGCCTTCATACGCTCGTCGAAATTATCGATATCGATCTCGAGAAATTTTCGGTCTTCAATAACGGGAAGCGGTTCCGCAGGTTTGCCGGACAGATCCGCCATGACTCCTGCGATAAAGGGAAGTTGGATTTTTTTCTCCGAACCGTACACCTCAACATCATATTCGATTTGGACGCGAGGAGGCCGATTCCGACCGATAAACTTTTGACTACTGGTAGATGCCATAAACGGCTAGACCTTTTTGCTGAGTGTTGACTGAGAAAAAACTATTGCATTGTGCGGTATTGCCTTGGACAAAGGCAAGGAAAAAGTAACTGATAGAGATCCATTAGCTTATCCTCACTTGCGCAATCGCATCCGGGGCTAAGTCTTGAAGAATTTCAGTAAAACTCTTTCCAACTAGCTGCTGAGCACGGCGTAAAAGCGGGAGGACCGGACTTGACGGTTCGTTGGTTTCATAATAGGCGCAAATTGCGTCCAGTAACCGCAAAACATCTTTTCTTTCCTGAATGACACCGAGAGTGCCCCCCTTTCGCGTGATACCGTTGCTTACATCTTGAAGTCCCGGTTCGTCGCTCGCCGATCCTCCCTCGGGAGTTTGCAAATAGTGGCTGACCTGTTTTTTAGCGGCGGAAAGCACCGATTTTAGCGACTCAAAACTGACACTTTTTGTAACCCCGACTGTCCGGTCGAGAAACTCGTTAATCCCGTTCAAGTCGCTGATCGCGCTTGAAATAGATTGCTCAAGTACGCTGAGGTGAGAGGGATTAGAATCTCGAAATGCCGCCTCGATCAGGGCCGGATCCGGCCCTTTGGTTTTTTGGGGTTCCTCTCCCTCCGCGGCGGCCACCGGTTTAGCATTTGCCGCTTGGATCTGACGAAGCGAGAAACTTCCCAGCTGTTGCGAGAAGCAGAGCGGCGCACGTCGAATCCGGCGGAGGAATTGCAGTTGGTCGCCAAAAGTTCCCTCAGGACTTGAAATCGACGAGAGAATGTTGATTCGCTCAAGGGGATCGTCTGCGAATTCCGGATCGAGTCTCGGGTGAAGCGCATCCCAATACCGTTCGAGCAGCCCACGGATCAGTTGAAGTCCGGAAGCGAACCCAGGATATCCCTCTTGTTGTAACTCGGCCAGCGTTAGACTGATGCTTACGCGAAGGTCTTTGGTCCGACCGAACAGCGAAAGACAATGTTGATGTACCTGTTTCCAGTCCGGTTCTTCGGCTTCTGAAAATTGGGTTTCCGGTTTGCCCGCGATAAGAGCATCTAATTCGTGAAGTGCAGGCTCGTAGGAAAGATCCACCCCGCAAGGATCTTCAGAGGAGATAGGGCTTAACAGGTCGTCCACATTAATCATACGGGTTATTCTGTGCGCTGGGGGGGATCGGCTGGGGAAATCGGAACCTAGACACGCTGGAAAATGAGGCGTTTTGTCAATTTTGTAAATTACCCGTTAGTAGTACGGCGCGCCAATTCTTTGGTATTGAGCGCCAGCACTTTCTCTGGCCACTTTTGCCGACTTGGGGCCCTTCGGCTGATCATTTCGATCCATGCATTTGCTTTCCATTTTGTTGTCCGCAGTCGGCGGCTTTCGACTCGTGACACCGAGATCTCGTTCTCGGAGTTCTGGCGTTTCTATCGAGCATCCATCGATGATCGTAAATGGAACGAAAGACCCACTACTGAACTATCAGACGGGACACTAGCTTAGCTAAGCTAGTGCAGCTTGCTAAATAGTCGGGGCCACCAGGAACGACGGCGCCCTGTTTCCGCCCCGGCACCCACCATGAACAACTCAAGATACTCTCTCGCCCTAGGCTCAAAATTGGTCACCGAACGACTCTTAAAGTCGGTTCGGGTGAGCGGCAGCGCGGCCTCTTTGGCGCGCAAACAGAAAAAATCGGTCGGTGTCGGTTCTCCCACGATCACGTCTACCGGCAGTCTGCCGGTCGATGCTAATGCCAAATAGGGCCATTGTAAGCGAACGCAGGAGTCCAGGTAGCCCGTCCAGAATTCCAGGTTTTCTGGGGTGCGCAGCGAAATTGCGGGGAGCCGAAAGCTTACCCCGTTTCGGTTGGCTACGCTAAATCGACTTGGCTTGCTGTTTCTCAAAGCTTCAGACAGATGCTCTAATGCGCGGACGAGGAAATCGTCCTCTTGAAACTCTGGATGGGCAGATACCGGATAGCCGTCGGGAAATGCGAGAAAGGCATCCGGCTCGCCCGAGGCCAGGTTAAGCAATTCTCGAAAGTCTTGACGGCTGACGGCGGCCTGGCAACGTTTTCCGAGGCTTTCGACAAAAGGTAAATAGAAAAGGATCGCTTGGAGGACGCTCATCTCTGCCTGAAGACAAACGACCATTGGAAATCTTGCTCGGCCCTTTCCATCGATGGAGGCCAGAATCGTTCCGACCAGAGCTTGTCCCTTCCGTGCCCAGATGAAACGATGATCGAAATCAAGGGATTGGCTGGTCTTCTCCAGTTGATCCCAGGCCCCTGAGGCCAGTTGGCCCGCGATCCCTTGAGAGTAAAGGAGTTGCTTTGCTATCACCAAGGTCTCTGTTTCGAGTCCGATGTCATCGATATGATCATCCCAAGCCGGATGCTTTCCAAACCCGGCCACGTGCAGGCGTCCGCCGAGTTGATCTCGCAGAAAAACCTTGAGAAAGCGGCTCATGGTCCGGCGAAATCTCGAAGCCCTAAGCTATCGACCGTTGGCCAGGCGTCGATGGCTGGAAGCGGATTCTCAAAAACAATCTGCAGCCAGACTGCGGATGGTTCTCCCGGCTTGAGTGAGACTCGCCAAGTCTGGCCGGTGTCTATCGGCTTGCCGGAAAACCGCCCCAACAATCGCAGTGAAGACCAATTTTGGCCTAAGTCGACGATTTCTCCGCCTCCGCCGGTCGGGGTATGGAAAACGAGAAAATGAAAAGGGTCATCGATATGAAACCTCCCCAAAAGCAAGTCGGAGGGTGCGTCGATCGGAACCACCCCGCCCGCGCGCGCCGAAGGACGCAGTTTTGCGCCTGAAACCAGTTCCACGCCGTTCCAATTGCGAGGATTGTAAGATGGCGTCGGGCTTGGAAGCGGAGGCGGCTTATCCCCGACGAAAAACTGAGTCAATCCCGATTGACGCGGTGTAGGGGTAGGAGGGGGCGATATTGGAAGGGGTGCCAGATCGGGTCCGGACAGCTGGCGTTGCGCTTGCCCGTTGAGTAGTGTCACGGTGACCGTTGAGACGGAACCGTCCGGTTTTAAAATCGTGTCGCAGAGCGCGGAAAGGGGAATGAGTCCTTTCGCCATGTCTATCAATCCTTGCCGTGTCTGTGCTGGGAACTTCGTAAAAGTGTCCGATTGGAAGTCACGGTGAATGGCGTTCAGCACAACTTTGACCTGCCGAACCTGGTCAACACTGATCGTCAGGTTATCCGGACCCGGAGGCCAGAGAAGAGGGAATCGAACACGGGCCCGTAACTGAGCCTTGACCTGCTTTAGATAGTTCGTCAGGTACGCGTCTCGCTGGGTCTCCTCGTTGCGACGAAGCAGGTACTTGCAGGTCGTCAGGAACGGCTCTTTGAGTTTGCCTTGATAGTCTTCGACTTTCGCGTTCAAAACCCCCAGGGCATTCGAGAGGGCCTCAAATGGCTTCCAGGTCTGACCAAGTAAATTCATCTTCTCTGAGTAATTAAACTGTGGAGCCCCAGCGCGACACAGTTGATAAAAATTCCAGCGGGCAAGATAACTCGGTTTCTGTTGCGCTACGGACCCGAGAACGGCGTCATCGAGGGCCTTGAACTCTTCTAGCTGCGGAGGACCGATCGAACTCTCGATTTGCGTCTTCGTTTGCTGCGAGATATCAGCCAGCTTCACTTTAATCTCCCGCAGCAGGGCATATTTTGGTTCATCTTGCGGGTTGGCCGTCAGTACTTTCAGCACTCCTTTGGCGTTGGGATCCGGGGTAGGTAGTGCCTTGTCAATTTCAGCCTGGATCGCTGCGATTTGGCCGAACCAGGAATCATTTCCACCCGTTAATTTTTGATACGCAGCCACCAGGGTCTCCGGGCCATCTTCAAATACCCCGGCTCGTCGAAGAGTCGCGAGCTTTTCCTCCAGAGCGATCTTGGCCGTGTTCAGCTTCTCGAGCATGATCTCGACCTCCCGATCGCTGGTTAGCGGATCGTCCTTAATGCTGGCCTTCGTGGAGAGTTCGATCTCGATGGCCTGGTACTGCCGAGCCAGGTCTGCTAGCTCCACGAGTAATTGAAGATTGGCCGCACGACTCTGAACGCGCTCTCGCGCGCCAGCAATCAAGTGATCTAATCCGATCCGGATCGCGGTATTCTCGGCTAGACTCGATCCGCCACTTACCCAGTTCGGAGGCCATTTCCCGCGGCCATCGCGATTTTCGGTGTAAGTCCAATTCATAATCTCCACCAGGCGTGGTTCGTTTGGTTTGTTCGCGACGTACTCCAATAGAGGAGTCAGAAAACTCGTCCCCGGCGCCCCTTCGGCGAGTTGGCCAGGATCCCGGCGAACGGCTATTTCCGCACGGATCAGCGCGGTCAACGCTTTTGCCTCCAACGCACTAACCAGCTCCGCCGACCGGGGATCCGGTTTCTGACGCGCAGGGATCCGTGGATTGGGTTCACTCATCTTTCGCTTTGTTGCGTTGAGGAGCGGTAAGATCACACCGTTCTCGAACAGAACGCGTTGCGCATGCTGTCGCCCGCGATCCGGATCCGTGCCAGTAAAGGTGAAGGGGTGGAAAATCCAAGGAATACCCAGGGGTTCGCTGGCGAGGTCGCGTAATGCTCCATGGAACTCCACGAGCGTCCAATTCTGGTGTTGAAAGCTGGCGAGGGTTTCCACCGTCAGACCAGGCCCGACCGGCCGATCTCCGACGTACTTAAAAAGTGCGGTTCCGGCTGGATCGGGAATCACGACGGGTTGCCAGATCTTTCCGGTCCAGCCTTCTCTGGCCCGAGACCAAAAACCGCTCTGCGCAAGAACGCTCTCCTGTAGGGAGCGGTAACTCGTCAGCCCAAACACCAACAGCAAAATCAACGCGAGCACGCCCGATCCAAAAAAAAGCAGTTTCCGCTGCAGGATCAACCGATCCGTATTGGTTGCCCGAGTGACCAGCCCATCCTCGCGGAAAACCTTGTCCAAGAACAGGTCGCGGAGAAAATAGGCGTGATCCCGTTCCCAAGCACGGCCGGTCGGTAATTGTTCGATGGGAACTCCCATTACCTGGGCAAGTTCTTCATCCAGCGCTGAGCCTTCACGCATCGAGGAGGTAAAATAAATCCCACGAAGAAACGGCGGCCTGGATGTCCATTCGCCGGCGACAAAGAGAATCTCTAAGTAGCGCCGGAGCCGTGGCGTCAAGGCGGTTAGGCTGTGAGGGAATTCGTATAATCGATCGACTTCGTCGGCGCGTCGGTGGGTCGGTTCAACCGCGACCGGATCTAAAAGAAGCCCAAGCCGCCTTCGGTTCAGACGGTCCGTCACTATTCGCAAATGCCGGTCCAATAGTTCTGGCCTGAACGGTGCGTCCAGGGCTGCCGGGTTGGACCAACCAAGCATCTGTTGCTGGGCACGAGGATCATCCAAATTCTCGAAAAACTCGCGAAATCCGTTGATCAGATCGCACTTGGTCACCAAAACGAATACCGGGTAGCGTACTTCCAACTCGCGTTGTATCACGTCGAGTTGCCGAGCGATTTTTCCGGCCTTTCGCTCCATCTCTTCCGCAGAGTCGCGGATAAGACTTTCGACCGGAATCGTCAGAAGCAACCCGTTGATGGGGCAGTTGAAGCGATATTTCTTGAGCAACCCCAGAAACTCCCGCCATTCGCTGGTCGTTCCGGGTTCGACCTCTTCAAAAATCAAGCGGCCGGCGGTGTCAAGAATGACGGCGAAATTGGTAAACCACCAATTCATGTTGATGGTTCCGCCGACTCCCTGAAATTCGTCTTGCAGTCCGGGAGGAAAACCTGCCTGGGACCGCCGAATTGCTTCAGTCTTTCCCGACCCGGGTTCCCCGACAATTACGTACCAGGGCAACCCATAAAAATCCTTCCCGGCCGCTTCGAATTTCTCAATGCCCTTGGCGAAATTCCGCCGCAAATCTTCCAATCGACCGCGCGCGGCGGCGTTAGTAATTCCGCGGTTTGCGGCCGTCTTTGCGATCTCCCCGCGCAACTCCGCGGCTCGCCGCCGGCGCACCCAAAAGGCCAGCAAAAGGTACAAGCCAAAGATCCCGGCCAAAATGAAAATTCCCAGGGCGACGATGAGAGCCACCCGGACGCCGAAAAACGCAGCGACTCCGATGATGGTCGTGGCCAGAAGGAAAAGAATGACCGCCTTGACCCAGACTGCCAGGCTGGAAAAGGCCTCAAAAAGGTATGCTAGCTCTTTCAAGGCACGTTTCGTTCGGAGTGCCTGATCACTTCGAAATCTCCTGCGAAGAAATCGCGGTCAACGAATCGGTCAGGGAAAGCGACGCTGCCCGGAATAGATAGATTTCGACGGTCATCACGATGAGACATAGACCGAGGAAAATAACCGCAATGCCTCCAAGCATCGGCGGCTGGATGAGATCCCGCGTATCCAGGTGTTCATAAGCCTCCGGACAGATCCGCGCACTCCGATTCGTCTCCATCGCTGAGCGGATTCGTTGACTTATGTCCAGCATCTTTCCGCGCAAATATTCTGGCTGAGAAGCGTACCAGCCTGTAAAGCCGACCCCAATGCAGGTGTAAAACACCTGAAGGCGCTCTGTAGCTTCCGGGCTCGGATCGCTTAACGCCTCATCCAGGAAATCGAAAAATTTTTCGTCTCCCGCGAGCTCCTTTCGCTCATAAGCAAGCCGATGCTGGTGCCACTGAGCGGCATCCGGTAACTCACTCTCCGCAATCATCGAGTCCACAAAAAATGTCAGCGGGAACTCGACCTTCTGCCATTGAGCTTTTAATAGCGGGTCGCTCGCAGCGACGCGCTCAAGCTCCTTGAACAGCTCTTCGATTTCGAGGCGCAGCTTGTCGTAATACGAGATCGCGCCGCCTTTACGTCCGAACCGATTTAAAAGGCACACCTTTTTAAAAAGAGGCTCGCATAACTCAAGGATGGTCATATTTAAGTGTCAGCCCGCGGCAAGGTCATATAGAGCGTCACATCATAGTCTGCCCCTTCGTGTCCGATCCAGCGGACAACTGCCGCTCGTTCGGTTTGAATCTGCTGCCAACTTCGCGCGCTCTCTCCTCGGAGCAGTCGGAAATAGTAGAGGTTATTTTGCGCGGGGAGTTCCAGGGGAGGAAAACGCTCTTCCTTTAAAAGAACGCCTCGGATCGCGCGTCCCGCCATGCTGGCCGGCATCAGCTTGAAGCGGTCGGCATCTTCCGCCAACTTCGCAACGGCTCGGGGATCCTCCTTTGTCTTGATACCCAAAAAGTAATCGCTCGGCCGAGTCAAATGTTCGTCGGCCAGCGCTGCCCTCAGCAGCCCATTGACCTCTGTGAATTGGACCTTCAGGAAGCTCGGAGCTACGCTCCCTCTCAACAGTTGGCGGATCTTTCCGGTCAGCTCATCGAAACACGGATATGGATTATCATGCTGGTACGGTGCGGACTCGTAGGGATCCCGATCGGGGTGAAGCGCAGCCAGTTCGCCAAGAAGTTCCCGCAATTCCAGGTAAATTCCGAAAGGAACCAGGTTGGGTGTTTCAACCAGCGCCTCCAGTCGAGCGCCGTAGCGATTCAAGGTTCGCAATCGCATGAGTTGCTCAAACTGAATACCTCGCATCGTATCGATGCTAAATCCTCCGCGGGTTATCTGCAGAACAAGTTCCTGACGGCTGGCTAAAACTTGGCTGCTCAAATCGCGCACCAGCTCGCGGAGTGCCGGCGAGCCATTCAACACCAGACACGGTCCCACAAATTCAGGATCACGCCTTGGTAGCCCGACATCTTCGCCAACCGCCCGCGCAACTCTTAGGATAGGAATCACTTCAAGGTCCGAGCGATCTTCATCGTCCAACAACAACCGCGCATTAACTCTTCGATGGAGCACGGTCTTGACGTTTTCGCCGGTGTTCTCATCAGAGCTTTCGGTTTCGACCACGCGATAAAGAATTTTCGCGCGAGCATCAACGGTTTGACCCGGATTCACGCAGTTGGCTCGCGCCGAGAACCAGAGCGGCACACCGAGATAGACGATAAACCGGCCACGCGATTCAAATGCCTGCTTAAAGTCCACCGCGGGCAATTCCGCGTCGCTGGGGAAGAGGACCTCCTGTCCGCTTGGCATAATCGCGTGGAGCCGCTCAAAGCGGAGTCGCATATTCTCAAGATCGTCATTGGAGAGCCGCGCGTCGATTACGCCGTAAGGATAGGCCCAGTTCAGCTGGCGCTCAGCCGAAGCACTTTCACTGACGCTACGCTGGAGATGCTGCAAATGATGTGGCAGCAAAAACAACCCTTCATGCCAATGTATTTGCATAAGATTCGGCCTCTCGCAGGGTCGTAACACCAACCGGATTAACGCGCTCGCATTTCCGATTTCGAAATCAACTCCTCTGTATAAGCTACAATTCCATCGACGATTTGTGTTTCGACGGCGTGTCCGCTCAGGTCGGCGGCCAACTCGACGTAACGGCGCCAGCATTTTACCTCAACATTCGGAATGAACCCTGGGCCTTTCAGTT
This sequence comes from Chthoniobacterales bacterium, assembly GCA_035484035.1. GTDB lineage: Bacteria > Verrucomicrobiota > Verrucomicrobiia > Chthoniobacterales > JAFAMB01 > JAFAMB01. The sequence goes on along the minus strand of DATHPI010000166.1, from coordinate 5,733 downwards.
CAACGCCGGCCCGGATCTTTTCAGGTGCAAATCTCTCCAGATGTTTCCGCGCGAAAATTTCTCCAGCCGGCCCGATTGCCGAGAGCAGGCCCCCGGTCAGTTGGCGCGTTTTTTCCAGCATCTGAGTGATTTGCCGGTTGTTTACCTCGCGATCACCAGCGAGATAACGCCCGATCGTACGCCGGGGGTTATCGCTGCCCTCCTCGCGGCGTATGCTTGATCTCGGTGCGACATTCTTCCAGACGTTCCAGATCAGATGGTCCAGTGTGACTACGATTTCGAGCAAAGCCGTGAAAAGTTTTATCAGGCGCTCTTCGTCCAACGCCTCTTGGGGTGTCATCCCCAGTTTCCCCAGCAGCTCAAGTGGCAGCTCGATACCCCTGCTTGGCGCAACAAAAAGTCCGAGAGCTTGAAGTTTCCGGCCAAGCGCTGCCTTCGCTTCGTTGGAGAATTCGGGTAACCTGGCAACCAGCTCGTCCGCGACTTCTTGCGGGCCCCGCTGCACCGTTTCAGCTTCCGGTGGGGTGATATAGGAAGCATCGATCCGTTCCGGACCGGGGAAACGCTCCATGAGCGCAGACAGATATTCTGAATGCCTGCTCTCCGCAACATCTTTGATGGACCGCTCGATCTCTTCGACAAGGTATTCGTGGCGGGTGCTGGCCGGATCGTCAGCGAAACTGACCTGGAGCATCCAGAGACGCGCAGCGGCTCTCTCGGCCCATAAGCGGGCTTCTGGCACAATTTGCATAGCGACGAACGACTCAGATTTCTCGGGGGTGCCAGGCATGCGACGTTAAGAATATAGGTTGAAAGTACTTTGCCAGTGCTTCGCAGTGCAACCTAAAACAGAGAGAGGCGTTCAGCGTTCGGCGTTCGGCGGCGCCGAAGTAAACCGTCCGGTTTACCGCATTTCAAAGGATTAAGGCGAGACGTCTTGCCTAGGGCCTGCCGTCCACGTTGAACGTTCCACGCTGTGTGCAACCGTGAGGATCTAGGTGTTTAAAAAACTCGGGGTATGCGGTTTGATCGTGCCTGGATAGGATCTGAGAAAACATGAAGCCCCTTCTTTTATCCCTCGCCGAGGTTAGGGCCATCGTGCTCCGGTCACAAGGCCTGGCAGATCAGGAGTCGCCCTTTGGACTTGGTAAAGCTGCCGTGCTGGAGGCGATCCAGCACCTGGGCTACGTACAAGTGGATGCCGTCAGCGTCATCCAGCGGGCGCACCATCACGTCCTCTGGTCACGCGTGCCGAACTATCAGCCGGAAATGCTGCACGAACTTCAGAGTCCCGATGCGACGGTTTTTGAGTATTGGAACCATGCCGCTTCCTACTTGCCGATGGCGGACTTCAGGTTCTCTCTTCCGCTGATGCGAAAGCACCGCCATGAGTTTCATTGGTCCGATGACACACCGGAGCTTCGCAAGTCGATGCGCCGCCTGGTCACCATGATCCGTAAGAAGGGCGCGCTGAAGCTGAGCGATGTCCCATCTGCGGGATCAACGAGCGGATGGTTCAACGCGGCACCCAGCAAGATCGAACGTCGCGCCCTTCATGAGCTCTGGATGCGGGGCGACATCATGATCCGGAGCCGTCGAGGAGTTGAGAAGATATTCGATTTGCCATCCCGCATCCTGCCGGCAGGAATCGACCGGGCGCTTCCTTCGAAACGCGAGGCGGCTGAATTTCATCTCTTGCGAAATTTGCGGGCCTTGGGCGTCGCTGCTGTCCAAGAATTGAACTACCTGAAAGATGCTGGATCAGGGGGGGAATCCCGGATTGCTTTAGCAAAGTTGCTTAAGCTAAACAAAGTGATTGAGGTTCAGGTCGCCGACCTTGCGAAACTACGTCTCTTTGCGCTACCTGAAGCTCTCGAGCTAAAGGCTCCCTTGCCAAAGCAGATCGTTCGCTTTCTCTCCCCTTTCGACAACTTGACCATTCAACGCAGGCGCTTGAAATGGCTTTTCGATTTCGATTACACGGTTGAGATATACGTCCCGCCGGAAAAGCGAAAATACGGCTACTTCGTTCTGCCTATTCTGTGGGGTGACAGCTTGATTGGCCGCATGGATGTGAAGGCGCTTCGGGCCGAGCGGCAGCTCATCATTCACCACCTTATATTCGAACCAAGCTTCCGGGATTGGAATGTCGTAAAGTTGTCTTTCGCCGAGGCCCTGCTGCATTTCACCCGCTTCCAACAATGCGACGGCTGGAAGATCACCCGGGTTGAACCGAAGGCTTTCCAGATCTCGTGAACGCGCCAGGTTGACGCAGGAAGCCCAGGCGCAGATAGGGCGAAGGCCGGGAAGGGTGAGGCTCCGACGATAACGGTAAGACGCGGGAGTCTCCTGATCGTCCTCGTCCTCGCTCTGCCGGCAAGGAAAGCAATCGACGACGACCACGACGACGAGGACGGTAAGACGCGGGAGTTTCCTGATCGTCCTCGTGGTCGTCGTCGTCCTCGCTCTGCCGGCGAGGAAAGCAGTCGACGACGACCACGAGGACGAGCACGACCAAGAAAACGAGAGGGGTTGAATCCCTAATGGATTCAGGGGCGGTCCACTAGTGTCAATTCCAAACAAAATGTGCAACCGTGGGCGTGCTTATGAATTACCGCAGACTTGGTAAAGCTGGCGTGAAAGTCAGCGAACTTTCCCTCGGATCGTGGGTCACTTTCGGGGATCAAATTTCAGATGATGTGGCAGAGGCTTTGATGAGCAAAGCATATGATGGCGGAGTCAATTTTTTTGATAACGCCGAAGGTTATGCTTCCGGACGGTCCGAATTGGTTATGGGCAAGATTCTCCGGAAACTTGGCTGGCCACGGGACACTTGGCTGGTTTCGAGCAAAGTCTTTTTCGGCTCAGCCGAACATCCGCAGAAACCGAACCAGTACGGCCTCAGCCGCAAACATATCTTTGATGCCTGTCACTCGGCGTTGAAACGCTTGCAGGTCGATTACCTGGACCTCTTCTTTTGTCATCGGCCCGATCCGGAGACACCGATCGAAGAAACGGTTCGCGCCATGTCGGACCTGATCGCTCAGGGCAAAGTCTTGTACTGGGGAACGAGCGTCTGGAGCGCTGATGAGATCATGGAAGCCTGGACGATTGCGCGTCAATATCACCTCGTTCCTCCGACAATGGAACAGCCTTATTACAATCTTCTCCAGCGCAACCGTGTTGAAGTCGAATATGCACGCCTTTATCAAAGAATCGGACTTGGCACCACGATCTGGTCTCCTTTGGCCAGTGGGTTGCTGACCGGAAAATACAATAATGGGCTTCCGAAGGATGCCCGTCTGGGTCTTGAAAGCTACGGCTGGCTGCGGGATTGGGTTCTAAAGCCGGAACGGATGGAGCAAGTTCGCAAATTCGGCAAACTGGCCACTGAACTTGGTCTTTCCCAGTCCGTGCTGGCAATTGCCTGGTGCCTCAAGAACCCGCACGTCAGTACCGTTATTCTCGGAGCTTCGAAAGTGGCGCAGTTGGAAGAAAACCTTAAAGCCTCGACCGCAGCGGAGAAATTGACTCCGGACTTGTTGACCCAAATCGACGAGATTATGGGGACTAAACCGAAGGAAGCTTCCAATGCGGATAACCACTGAAACCATGAACTAATCAGGTTGCTTGACAAGCGGTTATGGGGAGACTTAGAACCGGCTGCGAACAATCCGCTTTTCAAAATACCCCCAGAATACCCCCCCAATGAAATCAGAATGGTGGCGTGGAGCAATCATCTACCAGGTCTACCCGCGGAGCTTTTTCGATGCCAACGACGATGGTACCGGCGATCTGGCCGGTATCACCCGAAAGCTCGATTACATCGCCGAATTAGGTGTTGATGCTATTTGGATCTCTCCCTTCTTTAAATCGCCGATGCGCGATTTTGGTTACGATGTCGCTGACTACCGGACTGTCGATCCGATTTTTGGGACTAACTCGGATTTCAAATCTCTGCTTTCAGCAGCGCATGAAATGGACCTGAAGGTCATCATCGACATGGTCCTGGGGCATACCTCCGACAAGCACCTTTGGTTCCAGGAGAGTTGCCAATCCCCGGGAAATCCGAAAGCGGATTGGTATGTTTGGGCAGACCCTAACCCCGATGGTACCCCTCCGAATAACTGGCTTTCTATCTTCGGTGGTTCAGCCTGGCAATGGGATGCCCGTCGCAGACAATATTATCTTCACCATTACTTGCGGGCGCAGCCGAATCTGAACTGGCACAAGCAGGAAGTCGTCGATGCCATGTTTGGAGAGGTTCGCTATTGGCTGGATGCCGGTGTCGATGGATTACGTCTCGATGCTATTACAACGCTGACTCATGACCCCGAATTGCGAAATAATCCTCCGCTGAACGCGAATCCACATGAGACCAAAGCGCTTCCAGAGGCGAATAATCCATTCAATTGGCAGCACTTAATCTATACCCGAGATCAGGCTCGGACGCTGGAGTTGCTGGCCGAACTCCGCACGATTGTTAACCAGTATGACGATCGTTATCTCATTGGAGAGGTTGCCGATGTTGAGATGATCAGCGTCAGTGCGAAATACACGCGTACGGGAGAGCATCTTCACAGTTGCTACAATTTTGAACTCATGCATCGAAGGTTCACGGCCGCTTCGCTTAGCGAGATCATTGCCAAAACGGAAGCCGTGCTGCTGGGAGGTTGGACGACCTGGGCGATGAGCAATCACGATAACCCGCGAGTGGTCACCAGGGTCGGGCAGAGTTCGGATCTGCAGGGGGATGAGCGTGCATTGGCCAAGTTGCTCTTGGCAGCGGTTTTGTCGTTCAGAGGCGGAGCCTGCATTTATCAGGGGGAAGAACTCGGCCTGACCGAGGCAGAGATCGCTTTCGTAGATCTGCAAGATCCGTTTGGCATCGAATTCTGGCCTGATTTCAAGGGCCGCGATGGCTGTCGAACCCCGATGCCGTGGTCTTCCGGGTTACCCAACGGAGGCTTCAGTGTGCCCAAACCGTGGCTGCCGGTGCCGGTCGAACATTTGCCCCTTGCTGTGGATGAGCAGGAAAAAGATCCGTATTCCGTTCTGCAAATGTTCAGGAAATTTGCCGCCTGGCGAAAACAACATGTTTCCCTGGTGACGGGTGACTTGGCATTGGTCCAAGCGCATGAAACAATCCTGGCCTTCGAACGAAGAGGGAATGACGAGCGGATTCTTTGCCTCTTCAATTTTTCCAACCGGGACGTGGCACAGCCGGTTTCAGGTCCATGGCGCCCTATCGGCGGTCACGGCTTCGATGAGGTTGGATTCGAACAGAACACCGTTTCGCTCGGACCGTTTGGGGTCTGGTTTGGGGTTTCGGTTGAAAACTGATTGAGGTCCACAGGGTTGCGTAAGCGAAGCGTCCACTTTGTCGCTTCAAGGGCCGGGTAAAACTATGACGGTTAGCGTACCACTGAAAAATAATCTTCGGGTGCAATTCAAAAGCATTGAACGGGCACCTGCATTCCGCATTTAAGTGGTGGCATGACCTACAAAGACTTCTATGCACAAGCAATGCTAAGCTCGCTGCCGATCGCTTATGCCGTCGAAAAGGATCTGGCCCAGGGCCGGGAACCGACCCCAGAGAGTGTCGCTTTGGGTGCCTCCCAGCTTGCGATGGCGTTAACCGAGTTGCTGGCCGGCACCGCAGAAAACGTTCCAGGTGCCAATAACCAGTACTAATTCGGTCTTCGGTCGTCCGCCCGGGTATCCATTGGAGTG
>DATHPI010000165.1:0-8676 GCA_035484035.1 Chthoniobacterales bacterium | reverse complement strand
TACGCCTCGACCAAAGCGGCAATCGTCAGCTTCACCCGGTCGCTCGCGAGCCTCGCGATCAAGCATGGCGTGCGGGTGAACGCCGTAGCTCCAGGTCCCGTCTGGACGCCCCTTATTCCATCCACTATGCCCAAAGAGAAGGTGAAAAAGTTCGGCTCTCAGACCGTGTTCGGAAGGGCGGCTCAGCCTGCCGAGATCGCCCCTATCTTCGTCTTCCTGGCCAGCGATCAAGCCAGCTATGTCACGGGCGAAGTTTACGGAGCTACCGGAGGTCAAATGCCGATCTGAGTGCTTGCAAAAGCACTCAAGACAACCCCTGAGCATGAGTTTGAACAAACCATTTGGATTAGCGTTGGCTTTATCGTCATTTGTGGTCGCCCGAATGATGGTTCGGCAAGACTCCTTTGCCGGCAAAGTCGTTGTGATAACAGGAGGATCGCGAGGATTAGGGCTTGCCCTGGCCAGACGGTTAGCAAGAGAAAATGCGAAGCTCGCGATTCTCGCAAGAGATCAGCAGGAGCTCCTCCGCGCGAAAATCGATCTCGACAAGTATGCTTCCACAGTAACCACGTGGGTGTGCGACGTGAAAAATGAATCGGATGTTCGCTCCACGATTGACGAGGTCGCCGCTGTTATGGGAGGGATTGATCTTCTAATCAACAATGCGGGAGAGATCGTCGTTGGTCCTCTCGAAGCCATGAAGCGTGGAGATTTTCAGAATGCATTGGACATCCATTTTTGGGCGCCATTCAACGTTACGTTTGCCTCTTTACCTTTCTTGTCAAAGAGCCGGTTCGCCCGAATCGTCAATATTGCCTCTTTCGGAGGGAAAGTGGCAGTTCCACATTTAGCTCCTTATTGCGTGAGCAAATTTGCGTTAGTCGGTTTGTCGGATGCCCTGCGGGCCGAACTTTCCTCAAAAAATATCTCCGTCACGACGGTGTCGCCAGGATTGCTAAGGACAGGATCTCACAAGAATGCCTTCTTTAAAGGACAACATCGGAAGGAGTTTGCCTGGTTTTCCTTGGGAGCGAGCAACCCGCTTGTCTCAATGGACGCCGATCGCGCTGCTTATCAGATTCTGGATGCGGTTCGCAAAAGACGGCCGGAGCTTACGATCACTTTCGCAGCACGGATGGCTGCAATTGCACAAGCCCTGCTGCCGAATGTAACGGCAAATCTGATAAAGCTCACCGCCCGCTTGTTACCTCAAATGCCGGTTCAATCCAAGAACAAGACCTACACTGGTTGGGAAAGCGGATCGTCTTTCTCTCCTTCTTTGCTCACGCGAATTGCTGATCGAGCAACCGAGTTATACAACGGCCTGAGGGATCATTCTTCGTCACGGTAAGCCTTCTAGAATTTACTTACATCCGAAGCACTTACCTTGGCCGAAGTTCTTTCAGCAATGCCTTCGTTCCAGGACATCCACATCATTAGCAGAGGCGGGCGTACGGGTAGCGGTTGATCCATCAGAGATGAACTCTCCGACTCTGAGCTGCCGGTGCACATCGAAGAGGATGGTTTTCTGAGCGTATGAAGAATGGGAATTCAGATTCGCTTTTGCGCGAACAAATCGATGCCTTGGGCGACTGGTTTCACAATCTTGATCTTGCTGGGATTCCCACGGCTCCGAATCATTTTCTTGGAAACTATCCGCGCTGCAAATGGGAAGGTTTCGCTGATTCGTTGCCGAAAGATCTCTCTGGTCGCACTGTTCTCGATCTCGGTTGCAACGCTGGATTTTATGCGTTTGAAATGAAGCGGCGTGGCGCCGAGCGGGTACTTGCTGTCGATAGTGATCCACGCTATCTCGCTCAGGCCCGACTTGCGAGCAAAGTCCTGGATCTGGATATAGAACTGCGGCAGCTCTCGATCTATGAAATCCAGCGACTAAAGGAAAAATTCGATTTGGTTTTATTCTTGGGAGTGCTCTATCACCTCCGCCATCCTTTGCTGGCTCTCGACCTCGTTCACGAACATGTTGCGCGTGATCTCCTGGTCTTTCAATCGATGCAGCGGGGCAGCGACGAAGTTTCACCGGTTGGCGCGGATTATCCGTTCGGCGAAACAGGTATATTTGCGCACGCAAATTTTCCAGCGATGTATTTCATTGAGGAAAGTTACTCGGGAGATCCCACTAACTGGTGGATTCCCAATCGGGCTTGTGCGGAAGCGATGCTTCGAAGCGCCGGCTTCGAAATCGTCGCCCATCCCGAAAGTGAAGTGTATGTCTGCCACCGGCGCGATGGTCCTCCTCTTGAATTACCCAAGGTCAATCTTCTCTGATTTATGCCTGTCGAAGCCGTAATGTTCTGGAATGAGCCCAACAACAAATCCCACTGGGATTTCGAGCTGGATCCCGACTGGGTAATGTTTGCCACCATGGTGAAAGCTGCTGCAATAGCCGTGGCTGAGGTGAATCCGACTCTTACCCGGGTACTGGGTGGAATTTCACCGATCGATCCTGGGTTCATTGAGCGGCTGACCAGGCAAGGGGTGATCGCGGTGCTGGATGCGGTTGCTGTTCACGGCTTCCCACTGGATTGGAATCATTGGCAACTTCAGGAGTGGCCAGCGAAGCTGGAGGAAATTAGAAGGGTGACGCAATTGCCGGTGTGGGTCAGCGAAGTAGGTGTTTCTTCCTTTGGAGCCGAGGAGGTGCAGGAATTCGGGCTCCAACGCACGGTAGAACTCCTGGCGGGTGAAGCACCTCGCATTCACTGGTACAGCCTTTATGACCTGCCACGAACGTGGCCTGCCACGACTCGCCATCGAGAGGCGGAAGGCTCTTCCTATTACCGCCACTTCTACATGGGCTTGTTGCGCGAGGACGGCAGTCCAAAGCGGGCTTTGCGCTGTTTTCCAAACTATACGCCGGAGGTAGGCATCTGTCAGTGGTTCCACTTCGAAGATCACCGGTTGGAGGATGCTGTTCGCTGGTTACGCCAACTCAGGGTGCGCCATCTGCGCACAGGACTGAGTTGGGCTGATAGCTTTCGGCCGAACGCGGAAGCGTGGTTTGACCGGCAGATGGAGGCATTGGCAGACTTTGATGTCACTCTAACCTTTTGCTTCACCCCCGAACATTGCGGCTTAGCGGCGCATCACACCAGTCCGCCATTGGTTCTCTCCGATTTTGCCGAATTCTGCGCACGGATGGTAGAGCGGTACGCCCCGCGATCAGTGCTCCAACTTATGCCCGACTGACAATGACAAAGTTTCTCCTCATCCGCCACGCTGCGCATGATCTTTTGGGCAAAGTGTTAACCGGCCGGGCTCCGGGTTTACACCTGAACGCTCAGGGCAAGCTGGAAGCAGAACGTCTCGCCGATCGGCTGGCCGTGTTTTCCATCAGCGCGATCTATACGGGACCTCTTGAGCGCGCGCGGGAAACTGCGGAACCGTTATCAAATCGGCTGCGCCAGGAGCTGTTCTTGGCTCCGGCTTTTGATGAGATCGATTTCGGGTCCTGGACCATGCTTCCTTTTAGTGAGTTGGATCAGCGACCTGATTGGAAAGCATGGAATGAATATCGAGACCGTTCCGCTCCACCTCAGGGTGAGCCCATACTGGCAGTCCAAAGTCGCGCCTCGAAAGAGCTGGAACGCCTTGCCCAGACCAGTTACGGAGAGACGCTGGCGATCATAAGCCATGGAGAGGTTATTAAAAGCACTCTGATGCACTACCTGGGAATTCCGGTTGCGTTCCATTGGCGTCTGGATATCGGTCCGAGTTCCGTAAGCATTTTGACGATTCACGATGGCCAACCGCAAGTCCTTGGCCTTAATAGCATGGAGCCGAATGCTTAAATTCTTTCAGTGGCTGCTAAGTATAGCTCTGTCCGCGCCTGAGGGCAATTTGCACAGGGCATGGCCTGTCCCCCATTTTTGTGGGTCTAACGCGAATTCGCATAAAGAGCGATTGCGACGACCGATTCCAGATAATTAAACAGAATTTAAAACTATGCTTCACGGAAAAGTCAGAGTTGCAATCATAGGCGTGGGCAATTGTGCTTCATCGCTCGTTCAAGGGGTTGAATTTTACAAGGATGCGAAAACAACTGAACGGATGCCGGGTTTGATGCACACCGTGCTCGGCCCCTATCACGTGAAGGACATAGAATTCAGTGCGGGGTTCGATGTCAATCGAACCAAAGTGGGTAGACCTTTAGCGGAAGCAATCTTTGCGGACCCCAACAACACGCAACGTTTTGCGACCCCGCCAATGACCGATGCGAAGGTGTTCCGCGGTCCAACGCATGATGGGATAGGCAAGTATCTCACCCGAACTATCGAAGTGGCGCCCGAAGAGCCTGTGAATGTGGCTGAAGTTCTGAAGCAGACCGGGACGGAGGTCTTGGTTTCCTACCTGCCTGTCGGATCCGAAATAGCCACCAGGTGGTACGCAGAACAGGCTCTTGAAGCAGGTTGCGCATTCGTCAACTGTATCCCCGTGTTTATCGCCTCGGATAAGGATTGGCGAAAGCGGTTTGAAGCAAAAGGATTGCCCTTGATCGGTGATGATATTAAGAGCCAGGTCGGGGCAACAATCGTCCATCGGGTTTTGACAAATCTTTTTCGGGAGCGCGGAGTCCGCCTGGACCGCACTTATCAACTAAATTTCGGTGGCAACACTGATTTTCTCAATATGCTCGAACGTGAGCGACTGGACTCGAAAAAGATCTCCAAGACCGAGGCGGTAATGAGCCAATTGGACGAAGACCGATTGCAGGATAAGAATGTGCACGTTGGACCAAGCGACTTTGTTCCTTGGTTGCAAGATCGCAAAATCTGCTACATCCGAATGGAAGGGACCACCTTCGGCGGTCAACCGCTCAACTGTGAACTCAAGCTTGAAGTCTGGGACTCACCTAATTCCGCCGGTGTGGTGATCGACGCGGTACGCTGCGCAAAGTTAGCCTTGGATCGCGGAATAGGTGGAGCTTTGACAAGCGCTTCCAGTTATTTCATGAAAACTCCTCCACGCCAGTTCACCGACGAGGAGGCCCACCGCAAGACCGAAGATTTCATTCAGGGTGTGGAACCGAGATAGGTTGGGGGAGGAGTGGTGGAGTCGTGGCTCTGTAAGAGAATCTTGGGAGGTTCGCCGTGCACCTGGAGTGACGACGCGACGGCGTTAATGTAGCATCAGGCTTCCAGCCTATGTTCTGTCGTACTGAGCGATGCTTTCCAACTTAGGGCATGGTGCTCTCGCCCTGCAACGGCTTGACATGATTCACTTCCCGCCGGGCTTTCCGCTTGGGATGGGAGAGACAAACTCGGCGACGTAAGCCTCAAGCTGCGCCGCCCGATGGTTCGGCGTGTGCTCTTTAAAGAAGCGATCCCGTGCCGCTTTGCCTATCTGGGCGCTTCGATCGTCAGACGTCGAACCGATGAGATCCAAGATATCGCTTGCCGATGTAGCCAGAAGAATCTCTTTGCCCGGTTCAAAGAAGTTCTCTACGCCTGCCCAGAGATCGCTGATCATTGCGGTTCCGCACGCGGCGGCTTCGAAAAGGCGTACGCTGGGCGAAAACCCTGCTTTCACCATCGGTCCCCTGGTGAGATTCAAGGTGAATCGTTGCTGGTTGTAAAATGTTCGGTGGCGGATGAAAGGAAGGTGTAAGATGTGGACTAGATTCGGTGGCCACTGCAGATCTAACGGGTACTGAGAACCTGCCACAATGAATCGGCCGGAAGGGTACTTCTGAGCCGTCGCCAACAGCAGGCGTTCAAGTTGCTGATGCCGATCGGCGCTGTAAGTCCCGATGTAACCCAGATCCCAAAGCTTTTTGACAGTTTGAGGATAGTAGATGTCTGGATCGGCCGAACAGTAGAGAGGCCGAACCCGCCGTGCGCCAAACTGGGATGCCAGCCGGTCAAGGAGTGGTCCTCCCGTGAAGGAGAGGTAAATGTCAAAGCGCGGTATAAGATCGGGCGAGAGATATTCGTGGTCTCCCTTCTCCAGCTTGGCCAGAGTGACGGGTGTATCTATGTCGTAAAATGCGGTTAATCCCTGCGCGTTTTGGGTGACCCAGTCTGCGACGGCGACTCCCTCGGCAACGTAGGAGCCGATAATGACCAGATCAGCTGACTGAACATCGGCTTCAAACCGACATTTAAGATCTGCCAATGTGCTGTAAAGACCCAATCGACAGAACGAAGGCTCCGCCATATCCCGCTGGGTTGCGTACCACTCGACGTCACGTTCCAAGAACAGAATTTCGTGCTTTCGGGCCGCCAGCGCCCGAATCAGAGAACGATAAGTTGTCGCGTGGCCATTTCCCCAAGTGGAGGTAATCGAAAGTCCAAGAACAACGATTTTCATTTTCCAAAGGTTGACTTTAGTATGGATCCCAGCGTTTTTGCTCTTTCCGAGTAAGTATGATCCCGCATAGCTCGTTGGTAGGCGGCTTGACCAATCGACCGGGCACGCGCCGGTGTCAAAGAGCGCAAAGTTTCCACAACTTCATTCCCGTTGTTTGCCAGAAGGATTTCTTTGTCCGGTTCGAAGAACTGTTCTATTCCCGTCCAGTAATCACTGATCAAACACGCGCCGGCACCGGCCGCTTCAAAAATTCGAGTCGCGGGTGAAAACCCGTACTTTGCCATGCTATCGCGGTTAACATTTAAAACGGCGAGCGAACTGCGATTAAAAGAGTTATGGGCGGAACAGTATAGATGGCCGAGATAGATGACGTTACTAGGCTTCGGTTTGTCGCCCCATCCATTGCCGGCCAAAAGAAACCGTTTCTCGGGTAAAGCAAAAGCCGGTTTAAAGAAAAAATCATCCGCTCGTGCTTCGCGGTCGGGCAATCGATTTCCAAGAAAACTGAGGTCATTGAGAAAGGATGATTCCGATTTGACGGGATAATGGGTATCTGGATCGAAGCCGTTGTAGATCGGGTAGCAATTCTGGGCGTTAAACCGTTTGTAAGCTTCCACTACTGGCTTACCTCCGCCGTAGGTGAGTATCATGTCGAACTGCGGTATGAGCTTTACGAAAGGTTCGTCTGGCTGGCTTTGCAGCCGATCCAAAGTTGCCGGTGCGTCCACATCCCAAAAGGAAATAATTTGCGAAGGGTGTCGCATCTCAAGCACTGCCTGTTCGAGTAAATCGTCAAATACTCCAACCCCGCTTGCTTTAATTACCCAGTCCGCATCCCCTGCCGCTTCTACCTGTTGCAAAGCCGCGGTCTCCGCATTCGGATAAACCACCACCTTAACCCACGGTGGCGGATCCATATCTAGATGAGCCTGACGTTCAAATGCATCCGGCTCGTAGAAAGTGATTGAATGTCCCATCCTGTTAAGGGCTCGGACGATACCACGATAATAAGTAGCGGCGCCGTTCCAATAGGCCGAAAGAATGCTTGACCCGAAGAAGGCGATTTTCATCGGGGATCATTCTCCTGTTGGGCGGATACCGTAAGGAGGTCACAATACATGTTAAAATAGCGTGTCCCGATCTCTTCAGGTCGCAGTTCCAGAGCGCGCTGCCGTGCTTTGCGAGCAAGGTTGTTGCGAAACTCACGATCCTCGCTAAGCCGGTTGAGGACAGCACACCATTGGTCAGGATCTTCCGTCGAGATTAGGAGGGCAGCGCCGTCCCAGTTTTCCCGGAAACTGGGAATATCGCTCAGGACCAATGAACATCCGGAAAGGGCGGCTTCCAAAACAGTCAAGCCGAAGGGCTCGTAGAGGGCCGGAGCCACATAGATTGCAGCCATATTAAGGTATTCGGCCAACCTAAGATTACTTAAGTGACCCAGCAGACGAATATTTTTCATCACCTGCTGGCAGCCAGGTGAACGCCTATTCTCCCCTGCCGCGTGGATCGGCCATTTCAGCTTAGGGGCAATACGCTCAAGGAACTGAATATTCTTCGCTTCGTCCCAAAGTCTTCCCGCCGTTAAAATCAGTTCAATCTTTTCAGCTGGAAGATGTCCGGAGCGAAAACAACCATTAGAAATAACCTTTGTTGGAACTGAAAGATGATAGTTTTGAGCCATTGCGTCCATCATTGCGCTAGTGGGAGCAACCAGGAGTTTCGCGCAGCGCAAGGCCGCCAACACTCGAACGGTATATTCTGCAAATCCTTTTGGCATCGGTTCCGATTTCACAGCATTCCACCAAGATCTGAGGCAAGAATGTGCCACTACTACGACCGGAGCATCCCAAGCCAGCCCCGCATGCGAGAAGCCGTTCAGATGAATAAGGTCGGGCTGAAAATTCCGAGCCACCCCCAACAACCATATTCCGGCCGCGTCAACGTCAGCCCAAGGTGAATCCATCCATTCAAGCTTGTAGTCGCTTTCGAACAATTGGAGATTGGGAATTCGTGCTGCTTGAGCTCTCTGATCTTGAGATGGCCGCGGGCCCATTGTGGCAATGCCAACTTGCACGCCAAACAGCCCAAGCGCTCCGGCCAGATCGAGCGAGTAGTTCCAAACTCCTCCCACGCAATCAGAAGTCATCAGAATACGGTTGGGAATTTGGACCAGGCGCTGGAGTTCTCGTTGGTCAATTACTGGCGCGCCGCCAAGATGCAGCGCGGAAGTGATGCGTCCTTCCATTCTTCAGGCCGTGAGCCCACGTTCTGCCAACTCGCGCGTTGCCACTGAGGAGTGATCTTCCGCCGACTGGGTTGATAGCCATTCAACGAGCTCCGGCA
>DATHPI010000164.1:0-3852 GCA_035484035.1 Chthoniobacterales bacterium | reverse complement strand
ACACGATCACAGATTCGAAGGATTAGCTGTCATGCCACGGGAAATCATCACTCTTGAATGCACGGAGGCGAAGGCGGAGGGTAAACCGGTTTCCCGTTACGTCAGCACGCGCAACAAAAAAAGCCTGAACACACCTGGGCGGTTGGAAAAGAAGAAGTACAATCCTTTTCTGCGCCGACGCACTCTTCATCGGGAGGTGAAGTAAGTAAATGGAACCTAAAAACGCCAAACGCAGGTCGAACTTCCGACGGGCTAACCGGATTATGCCGCGTCGACGCATCGATATTGCAACAGAAGCCATTGACTACAAGAATCCGGACCTGCTCAAGAAATTTGTGACTGAAAGCGGTAAAATTCTGCCACGCCGCGTGACCGGAATGCCGGCGCATCTGCATCGGAAAATAACTCGCGAAATCAAGCGGGCTCGTTCGGTTCTCCTGATGAAGTAGGTGTTCGATCTCTCCCGCAAGACTCACCCTTGCGGAAAAGGCTATATCCAGCTAAACTCCCTTCCCTCTGACTTCGTAAATGGCTGCCTATTTTTGGCTGCCCGAATCGGAACAACTTTTGGCAACCTTGGTTTGTAGGTGTTTGTAACGTTATGACAGAAATGCAGGAGCTAATCGCGAAGTCCCTGCGCGATTTTAAAGAAGGCAGCATCGTTAAAGGCCGTGTTTTGGAGATCCGGCCTCGGGAGGTCTTGGTGGACATTGGTTATAAGTCCGAAGGCGTAATCCCCGCCTCCGAGTTCGACGACATGAACGATGTCGAAGTGGGCGACGAAGTCGAAGTGCTGCTGGAAAAGCTCGAAAACGAGGATGGGATGGTCGTCCTTTCCAAAGAAAAGGCCGCTCACAAACAAAACTGGGACAAAATTGTCAAAGTTTTCGAGGGCGATGGCCTGATCAAAGGGAAGGTTAAAGCCGTGGTCAAAGGTGGCCTTACCGTCAATATCGGCGTCGAAGCATTTCTTCCAGGTTCTCAGATCGATATTGTTCCGCCCAAAGACCTCCAGCAATTCGTAGGCAATACCTACGATTTCAAGATCGTTAAGATCAATGACGAACGCAAAAACGTCGTCCTCAGCCGCCGTGAGATCATCGAGCAAGAGCGCGCCGAAAAGCGGGCCCGATTCCTCGATACGGTTAAGCTTGGGGATACCGTCAAAGGAGTCGTCAAGAATCTGACCGATTTCGGTGCGTTTATTGATCTCGACGGGATGGATGGCTTACTTCATATCACCGATATGACTTGGGGACGTCTCACGCACCCGAGTGAACTGCTCAAGATTGGGCAGGAAATCGACGTTGTCGTCCTCGATATCAACAAAGAGAAAGAGCGCGTATCGCTTGGACTCAAACAAACACAGCGCAACCCATGGGATAAGATTGAAGAGCGATTCCCGGTCGGCGCCACCGTGCACGGCAAGGTAACAAATCTTGTTCCGTACGGTGCGTTTGTGGAGATAGAGGAAGGGGTTGAGGGGTTGATTCACGTGTCGGAACTCTCCTGGACCAAGCGCATCACCCGTCCGTCCGATGTGCTGACGCAAGGCCAGCAGATTGAAGCCGTGGTCCTTGGAGTGAACAAAGAGGAACAAAAAATTTCTCTGGGTGTCCGGCAGCTAGAGCCCAATCCGTGGGACGCCATCGAGCACAAGTATGTCATTGGATCGCGGGTCAAAGGAAAGATCCGCAATATGACCGCCTATGGCGCCTTTGTGGAACTCGAAGAGGGCATCGACGGCATGATCCACGTTTCAGACCTGAGCTGGACGCGTAAAATAAATCATCCGAGCGAAGTGTTGAAAAAGAATGATGAGGTCGAGGCAATCGTGCTGGACATCGACAAGGTCAATCAACGCATCAGTCTCGGGGTGAAGCAGCTTGACTCCGATCCTTGGAAGGAAATCGACCAGAAATACAAGATCGGCGACTTGGTTCACGGAAAAGTCACGAAGCTCGCCAGCTTTGGAGCCTTCGTCCAATTGCAGGACGATATTGATGGTTTGGTGCACATTTCTCAGCTCAGTGAGGAGCACGTCGCGAAGGTGAAGGATGTGTTGAAAGTCGGGCAGGAAGTTGAGGCTCGGGTCATCAAGGTGGACAAAGCAGAGCGTCGTATCGGTCTTTCGATTAAGGCAGCTCACTATTCCGACGAAGAACTCCGCCGCGAGACAGAGGCCTTTGACAGTCTGCGACCCGGCGAAGACATGGTTGGCTTGGAACAAGCGTTTCAGGCAGCTGAGGAAGAATATCGTCCGAGCGATCGGCGCAAGTAGTCTTCCCAAAAATAGTTTGCAACAATCTCTTATCGGATGACGTTAGTTCAAGAATTATGGATAAACCGCAAATTGTTGCTTATCTGAAGACCCATTGTGGGTGGAGCGGTGGTGTTCGGGCAGTCCTGGCAAAGTATGGACTACCTTACGAAGAAAAGGACATCATCAAGAACCCAGCATTTCGATGGGAAATGGAGCAAAAGAGTGGCCAACCGCTTTCTCCATGCATTGAAATAAACGGGGCGATGCTAGCCGATATCAGTGGCGAGGAAGTAGAACATTATTTGGTCACCCACAATCTGGTGCAGGCTGACGCTGCCCCTACTGACGTTCCGCTGAATGCCCCGTGTCCGCCCGAACAGCACGAGGCCCAGCTTCATTTTAGACGGTAGGGAAAAAGGACTGCACTCGAGGCCCGAAATGGCCAATAAAGGCATTGACAAGCCCAGGGTTTACCCCTGGGCTTTTTTTGTCGTAAGCAAAGCAGGACACCTACTCGACGAATTCTAAATCGACCTTTTCCGGTATCAAGCCTTGCCGGCCTGCCCGACCTAGAAACTCGCGAATGGCGTTTCTACCAGTCGGACCATAGTCGATAGTGAATCCGTTCACGTACATTCCGATAAATCGATCTGCCCCTTCCTGATCAAGGCCGCGCGCCAGCGGCATGGAATGTTCTACCCCAGCTTTTCGGTGTTTGAGTCCGTAATCGATGCTCTCTTTGAGGATCTCGGAAACCTGCTTTTGGATATCACGCGGGATATCTTTCCGGATGACATTCCCACCCAGAGGAAGCGGAAGTCCGGTAACCGACTTCCACCAGGAGCCAAGATCAAGCGCCAACTTGAACCCCTGCCCGGCATAGGTGATCTGGCCTTCGTGAATGATTAATCCGACATCCGCTTTGCCGGCCTTCACGGCATCGAAAATCTCGTCAAATTGAATCGTTATGGTCCGCATCTCCGGGGCGAATAAACGCAGTGCGAGATACGCACTGGTCTTTAGTCCCGGAATGGCAATCGTTTTGGACCGCAGCCATTCACCTAACTGGTCGAGCTCGGCCGGCGGCTCATCCAGGGTGACAAGAATCGGTCCATAGCCATCTCCCATACTGGCTCCGCAGGAGAGCAAAGAATATTTGTCGGCCAGGTAAGCATAGGCATGGATCGACACCGCTGAGATATGCAGTTCGCCGCGCAAAGCTCGCTGGTTGAGCGTCTCAATGTCTTGCAAGATGTGATCGAACCGGTGCCCCCGCAGATCGATTTTGTTCTCCGCCATCGCATAGAACATGAAGGCGTCGTCCGGGTCCGGTGAATGTCCAAGAAGAAAATCCATAGATCGAATGCTACCCCTTTTCCTACGGCGCCTCAATCCACGTAGCCATGCGCCCGGCGGACCTCGTCTTCCATTTCGCGCCAGCGGGAATGTTTCTTTGGAGCATAAAACAAATAGGTGATGCCGCCTGCAATTCCAAATAAGACGAAGTAGGCGAAGCCGAGAAGCGAAATCAAAACACCGATTTCATTTGGTACGCCACAGAGATCATTCAATAAAATCCCCAGAAGCGA
>DATHPI010000163.1:0-7265 GCA_035484035.1 Chthoniobacterales bacterium | reverse complement strand
CCGAGCCTTGCGCGAAAAAGCGCGCGATCGAATTTCAACGGCCGGGCAAACGCCGACCCGTTGCCCTCTTACGCCGACCCGCCGATACGCCGACCCGCCGATACGTTTCCCTTACACCCCCTTACGTCCGCGCGATCCAGGCTGGATGATTTCTGATTAAAGCCAGGGCTTTTATTGTCAGTGCTTTTCCGGGCTCGATCCGGTGCCAGGGAGACGCTCCGGATGGATGCGGCAAAGGAATTACATCGAAATCGTGGCCAAATTTGCGCACGTGCGTCATGTGACCGATCAATTCTGTCAAAGCTGGCAATTGGTCCAGGAACTGACCGATCGCGAGTTTGCCGACCGGGATCACGAGACCTGGTTTCAAGATCGCGATCTCCGCTTGAAGCCAGGCACCACATAGCGCGACCTCTTCCCTGGAGGGAACACGATCGCCCCCCTGAGAGTTTTTGCCTGGGAAGCAACGGCAAACCGCTGCCATATACACCGTTTGGCGAAATTCCATCTCGGTGACACCGGTTTCCTGTTCGAACCATTTGAACATGGCTTTGCCTGCAGTCCAGGCGAACGGACGTCCTAAGACCGGCTCTTTCACACCGGGAGCTTGACCGACTAGCATCACCCGGCTCGGAACCGCGCCCCCGGAAACCGGGGTCGATTGCATTTTCGGGCATTTCCGACAGGAGCGGAGCTCGTCAACATGGCGTTGCAACTGCGATTGTCGTTTGGAAATGGTCCATTTATCGTCCATAAGGTTGCGCGCCTTCACCGAAGTGTTCTCGACCACCAACCCCAGCTTTTCCTCCCGTGACCTCTTTGATCTCTGTGCGGTGATTTTGCCCCTTTCGCGAAGTTCTCGCAAACCCGGGGAGTTGAGAACGAAGAACTGCTTGCGTGACATTCCTCCCGTTGCCTAACATAGGCACGTACCCCACAGGAGATAACACTTTGGAATTAAAAGACATTAGAGCCATCATCGATTTGATGAAAAAGAACGATCTGGCGGTTTTTAAGCTCGAGAAGGAAGGCTTTAAGCTCGAGCTTGAAGCGCATCGTCCGCCGGCCCCTTTGGTTTGTGCTCTCCCCGGACATCAACTGGTCACTGGCGCTCCGATCGCAGGGTATACGATTCCGGCGCAGTCTCCGCCGGCCGTGGCCCCGGTTGAAGGGCATCCGGGCTCTAAAGAAATCGTTTCCCCGATGGTCGGGACTTTTTATCGCGCTCCTTCGCCCGATTCTGCACCCTACATCAAAGAGGGTCAGGAAATCGTGGAGGATTCGGTGGTCTGCATTATCGAGGCAATGAAAGTCATGAACGAGATCAAAGCCGAAGTGAGAGGGGTGATCACGGAAGTCTTGGTCGAGAATGGGGCCGCGGTGCAGTTTGGTCAGCCGCTCTTCCGGGTGAAGTAATCGTGTTTAATAAAGTTCTGATTGCCAACCGCGGCGAGATCGCGCTGCGGATCATTCGAGCCTGCAAAGAATTGGAAATTCCAACGGTTGCCGTTTATTCCGAGGCTGACGTCGATTCGCTTCACGTCCAGTTGGCAGATGAGGCGGTCTGTATCGGGCGGCCTCCGAGCTCGGAAAGCTATCTGAAGATTGATCGGATCATCAGTGCCGCAGAAATCAGCGATGTCGACGCCATTCATCCCGGATACGGTTTCCTCTCGGAGAATGCGCATTTCGCTGAGGTGTGTGCCAGTTGTAATATCAAATTCATCGGACCTCCGCCAGCAGCCATCCGGATGATGGGCGACAAGAACGCCGCTCGGGAACAGGCGATCAAAGCCGGGGTGCCGATTTCTCCTGGGAGCGATGGAGTCGTCGAGACTGAGCAAGAAGCTTTGAAAGTCGCCAAACAAATAGGGTATCCGGTGATGATCAAGGCGATCGCGGGGGGTGGAGGCCGGGGGATGCGCGGGGCTCATAATGATGTGAGTCTGGTTCAAGGATTTTATGCAGCGCGCGGCGAGGCGGAGAAAGCCTTCGGAAATGGCGGAGTCTACATTGAAAAATTGATCGATAGACCACATCACATCGAATTCCAGATAATCGGTGATAGCCATGGGCGCCTGGTGCACCTGGGCGAGCGCGATTGCTCCATCCAGAGAAGAAACCAGAAAATTGTCGAAGAATGCCCCTCCCCGTTCATGAATCGGAAGCTGCGGCAATTGATGGGTGATTGTTCGGTCAGGCTTGCGCAAGCGGTTGGGTACGAGAACGCAGGAACCATGGAGTATCTCGTCGATCGCCAGGGGGATTTTTATTTTATGGAGATGAACACCCGGATCCAGGTCGAACATCCAATCACAGAGGAGGTGTACGGTTGTGATCTGGTGAAGGAACAGATTTTGATTGCTAGTGGTGCGCATCTCTCTGACCACATAGCAACCGCGCAACCCCGCAGTCACGCGATCGAGTGCCGAATCAACGCGGAAGATCCGGCCAACAATTTTCAACCGAGCCCCGGAACGATTGATCTTTATTACGCGCCGGGCGGTCGCGGCGTACGGGTCGACTCCCATGCCTATTCAAAATACACCGTTCCTCCATACTACGATTCGATGATTGCCAAATTGATCTGCGTCGGCTCTTCCCGCGAATCGGCGATCCGGCGTATGGCGCGCGCGCTCAGTGAGTACCTGATTTCTGGAATTAAAACGACGATCCCGTTCCACACGAAAATCATGCAAAACCCTGATTTTATTCGTGGTGATTTCGATACCAGTTTTGTGGAAAAAATGGCCGGGCCGAAAAGACTCGAGTTGAAGTTGTGAACACGCTGAAAAGCTGTTTCTTGTACGGAATCGTTGATCTGGGTTATGTGGCGCCTGATCAGGTCGCGCTGGTGACCGCCCTGCTTATTCAAGGGGGAATCGATATACTGCAGCTCCGCGCGAAAGAATCTCCGAAAGCGGCCATTTTGAAATATGCGGAGGCCATGTTGCCTCTGACCAAGGCCGGCGGAGTACCCCTCATCTTGAACGATTACCCGGATCTGCTGAGGGAGGTGGATGCAGATGGTTGCCATGTGGGTCAGGAAGATTTCGGTGTTGATGACGCGCGCGCCCGGGCGGGTCGCAACTGTATTGTGGGCAAATCGACCCATACGCTGGCGCAAGCCCAAATGGCAGCAGAAGAGGGCGCCGATTACATAGGCTTCGGGCCGTTATTTCCAACGGGAACCAAACCGACCGCAAAGGCGATCGGCCTCACCGAGCTCCGAATGTTGCACGAACAGGTGAAGCTGCCGATCTATTGTATTGGCGGGGTGAAATTGGAAAACCTGCGGGAAATCGTGCGCGCCGGCGCCAAGCGAGTCTGCATTGTTTCGGATCTGCTGCTCGCTGCGGATGTGGCGAAAAGGACAGCCGAAGTGAAGTCGGCGTTGTCCGCTTGAATCCAGGGCGCGGTCATCATCGGATTTCGGAAGTATCTGGACGATACGATCGCATTTCGTGTGGAGAGCAGTAGAAGTTCTTCATGACCTGGTTGAACGAACCCCGAAACTGGAAAAAAGAGAACGATCACCTTTCCGTTTTTGCCGATGCCCGTACGGATTTCTGGCGTAAAACGCATTACGGCTTTGTCAGGGACAATGGGCATTTTTATTACGAAACGATTGCCGGGAATTTTGAAGTCGAAACCGAATTTCGGGGCCGATACGAGAGCCTGTACGACCAGGCCGGGCTGATGGTTCGCCTGGATGAAACGACCTGGCTAAAAACCGGTATCGAATTCGTCAACGGGGTTCACTATTTGAGCGCGGTCGTGACCCGGGATTACTCGGATTGGTCAGTCTTGCCCCTTTATATTTATCCCGGATCTCTTCGCCTGAGATTGAAGAGGGAAGGGGGTTCCGTCACCATGGAATATCGCTCTCCCGACCTTGGGTGGGTCATGTTCCGAACCGCCTACCTCTCAACGGCAGACGAACTCGAGGTCGGACGGATGGCGGCAGCCCCAGAGGGTGAGGGATTCGAAGTTATCTTCAGCGAATTTCGTGTGCAGCGCGCAAATTCTTGAAGTAGGAACCTGCAATTGGGCTAATCTGGTTCGGTGATCTCCTTGCTTGCGATCGGGACGGACGGCGCGGTAGTTCAAGAGCAGAACTACGAGAAGGAACGTCGCAGAATGGTCGTTCGGCAGATTGAGCATCGGGGGATCAACGACAAGCGCGTATTACAAGCCATGGGAGAAGTGCCGAGGCATGAGTTTGTGCCGATCGCGGCCTTGCCCAACGCCTATGACGATCGGCCGTTGCCGATCGGATTTGGCCAGACGATTTCGCAGCCCTACATCGTTGCATTTATTGCTGAGCATCTGCTGCTAGATCCGAAAGACCAGGTGCTCGAGGTGGGCACCGGTTCGGGATACCAGGCGGCGGTCCTGTCAAGGCTGGTGACCCAGGTCTTCTCAATTGAGATCGTCGAAGAATTGATCCTTCGTGCAACCTCCGATCTGAAACGGCTTGGATACCAAAATATTCACATCAGAAGCGGGGATGGTTATCAGGGATGGCCGGACTCTGCACCGTTTGATTCCATTATTGTCGCTGCTGCGTTGGACCATATTCCGCAACCTTTGATCGACCAGTTGCGTGAGGGTGGCCGCTTGATTATTCCGGTCGGGGATGCGGTCGATCAACAGCTGATTCTCGTTGAGAAAAATGTGGGAGGATTGAGGCGGCGAGCAATCTGCCCGGTTCGTTTTGTTCCGTTCACCCGCAAGGCAGAAGACTGATCAGACCACGACGAGGCATCGTTGAGTCCTGATAATTTCGCGTGCGATCAAGCAGGAATGTGTTAAACGGAGGTGCCTCGTTTAAAAATGCCTATGTCAGTTCTCGTCGTCGGATCCATTGCCATTGATAGTGTCAAAACGCAGCTCGAGGAGCGGCTGGAAGTTCTGGGTGGAGCAGCTTCTTACGCATCGATCAGCGCAAGTTTCTTTTCACCGGTTAACTTGGTCGGAATTGTCGGTAAGGATTTTCCAAAGGAATATATCGAACTCTTCAAGTCGCGAAGTATCAACCTTGACGGCATGGAGGTAGCCGATGGAAGAACGTTTCGCTGGTCGGGCGAATACGATTGGGACATGAATCAGCGCAAGACGCTTGATCTCGAGCTCAACGTATTTGAGACCTTCCAACCGAAAATACCGGCGGCTTACAAGGAGACCCCGATCGTTCTTTTGGGAAACATCAGTCCAGTTTTGCAAAATCATGTTCTCGATCAGGTAGAACATCCTCGTTTCGTAGTTGCGGATACCATGGATCTTTGGATCTCCACGACCAGGCCTCCGCTCCTTGATCTGATCAAACGCGTGGATCTTCTGGTGTTGAACGACAGTGAGGCCCGGCAATTGACGGCAGAGACCAGCTTGATCAAGGCCGGTCGTTCGCTGATCCAGCTCGGCCCCAAATTTGTGGCGATTAAGAAGGGTGAACACGGATGCTTGCTCCTAAGCCACGACCATTTCTTCAGTTGCGGAGCGTTTCCCTTGGAGGATATCCAGGACCCGACCGGTGCCGGTGACACTTTTGCCGGCGGCTTTACCGGTTATCTGGCGGGCTTGGAAAAGGAGTCGTTTGAATTTGCCGACCTCAAGAAGGCGGTGGTTTACGGCAGTTTGATGGCTAGCTATTGCGTTGAATCATTCAGCCTGGACCGTCTGAAAACGCTCACCAGGGAGGAAATCGAAGACAGGTATCACTTGTTCAGAGTGATGAGTCATTTTGAAGTGATCGAATAACCCCAGACACCTTCTCACCCTCACCCTCCTCCCAGCAACTCCCGCATCTTGGCAAAATGCAGCCGGGCGGTTCCTTCGCCGGCCGGCTTATTCGTCACTTCATGGAAGTTAATCACTTCCGTGAAGTGTGTATCCAGGTCTTTCAAAAACGAACTCGGATGGCAAGGGGCCACGCTGCCGTATTTGATGCGGTTCAGGCAATGCGTGATGGTCAGGTTGCGTTTGGCGCGCGTGATTCCGACGTAAAAGAGACGGCGTTCCTCGTCGAGGCTGCCTTCGAGCTTTGACCGGTTGTGAGGTAGAAGACCCTCTTCCAGGCCGATTAAGAAGACTTGCGCGAATTCGAGCCCTTTTGCCGCGTGGTAGGTGATCAGGGTTACTCCGTCCGCGCCTTTATCGGGCTTTTCTGCGCGATCTTGGTCGAGAGCCGTCTCGGCGAGAAAACCAGGTAAACCTTCTGTTGATCTTGCTTGGAACTCCGAAACGGCCCGAATCACCTCCCGCACGTTTTCTTCCCGGTTAAGGGATTCTTCCGGGGTCTTGCAGCCGCGTCGTAGATCCTGGAAATAGTCGATCTGCAGGAGCAGTTCTTCTACCGTTTGGGCGAAATTGGTGAGCGGCTGGACGAACTTAGTTTCATAATCGTCTATCAGTTCCGTGAACTTGCGAATGGCTTCCCGGGTGCGTTGAGTGAGCAGGTTCAGGAATGCCTCAGAGACCATGGTTTCATAGATGCTCTGCCTGGCCCTGTTGCTTTCCTGAATAGCTAACTCAATGGTCGAGGGCCCGATGCCTCGGGAGGGCGTATTGACAATTCGCAAGAGGCTGATGTCATCCTGTGGATTGACGAGACAAGACAGATAGGCCAGCAAATCTTTGACTTCGCGCCGCTCAAAAAAACTGCGTCCGCCGACCACCCGATACGGGATGTGTAGGCGTCGCAAGTTCTCTTCGATTAACCGCGATTGGGCGTTCATCCGAAAGATCACTCCGAATTCTCCCCAGCGAGACTCCTCAGCTAACTGCTGCTTCTGGATTTCGCCGATTACATAATTGGCCTCTTCACGATCGTCCGGCACCTGGACGAGCCGAACCGGTTGACCATCGCCGTTCTCGCACCAGAGCGCCTTTGGCCGTCGGCGCGGGTTGTGACGGATAATGCTGTTGGCGGCACCCAGGATGGCATTGGTGCTTCGGTAGTTCTGCTCGAGCTTCACAATCTTTGGCTTGGGGAAATAGCGTTCAAACTCGAGGATGTTAGCGATTTCGGCTCCACGCCATCCGTAAATGCTTTGATCATCATCACCCACCACACAGACGTTTTGGTGCGTTTCAGCGAGCTGACGCACTAAGTCAAGCTGCAAGCGATTGGTGTCCTGAAATTCGTCCACCATGATAAACTCGAATCGATTTGCCCATTTGTTCCTGACCTCCGGAAATTCGTCTAACAATTGTACGGCCAGGATGAGAAGATCATCAAAGTCCACCGCGTTGAACGTCTTCAA
>DATHPI010000162.1:0-9657 GCA_035484035.1 Chthoniobacterales bacterium | reverse complement strand
CCCGAACGGGGCAAACGGGGTTCGCGAGGCCAGTTCTTAGAATGCGTTGCAAGAGCGGTTGGATTCGCTTCCTCAACCGATTTCCTACACATCCTGTCGAACTTATTAGTCGCGAATTGGGCGACTTCCTTACAAAGTTATACTTCTTCGAAAAGATGATTCTAGGCAACGGTTGTATCAGGATGCGCTTTCAGGAAGCGGGCCAGGGCTTCGTCCATTGAGGCGCCAGCGGATCGTCTGCATGAAGCTACGGTAGACGTTATGTAAAAAAATGTTGCGGTGCCGGCAACAATTATTGAGCGGACCGAGCTTATGTCCTATCTCAATTTTGCCTCATAAGACGATCGACCGCGGCGTCCCATAAGCGGAAATAAAGCATCCATTCCTTCGGGCGGCCGTAATCCATGCCGGTGAAGCATTTATCAGCTGCTCGCCATATCGAAGCACAGCATGAATGCGATCATTTCGCCTGTGACCTTTTCCCGCCTCACAAATTTCGTCGCAGACTTTTCATCGGTCTGCCAGAATAATCCAAAGATATCGTCAAGCGGCTTTACGTCCGGACGCTGGACGATTCCACGCCGAGCGCAGCTTGCTCTCTACCGCGTCTCAGCTTCTTTTCAGGTTATGCCGCCTCGAGCCCTTCAGGGCCGCGAAATAGTCCTCTTTGCGATGCGACGGGAATTCGACGACCGTGTTTGGTAAACTGATGACGCGAAAAAACCTCCGCTGATGCGAGAGCCAGTTCAAATCGGCCGACGCCACGGCGTAACATCTCGCTGATCAGGAGGGGAAAGTCGCTCAGGGTGCGGGTCGTCGCAAAATGAGACATTTCATTCGCTTGCGCACCGTGAGTCCATGTAGACATAATCGGATCCTTTCTAATTTGTTGAAAGACCAAAAGTAGTGTGCGCGTAAAAGCTAATCCCTTTCCGGTCGGCTACCTTGCGTAGATAATCCAGTGTGGACACGACCGTGCCACGTTTCATTCCGGGTTGATCGAGCAGCGCGACCAGCGCGGATTTACTATCAGTAATTAACCCGGACCATCTTTCGATCCAATCTCTAGTCTGAACGGAAAGCTGAGCTTTTCGGTGCATCGAGAAAATCACGAGGTCTGCCTGTGCGGCGGCTTTCGCGGCCGAATTTCCAATCTGCGGAACTGCGAGCACCTGGAAGTTCCAAGGTTTCAAGCTAAAGTCTCATTCGTCAACGAGCTTGCGAATCACTCGATCGTAGGAATGCTTTGCCCGCTTGCCCGCTGCGCTGTCGTCGTAAATGATGACCACGTTAAATTTCGGCGTGTGATCCAAGTCGGGCCCTGGGTAGGCATCCGTAGCTGATGAAGGTTTCACGGTACTGTAGATTTTAAGTTTATCGGCAGTCAGGTATTCCCTTCTCGATCCAGCCACAGTAACGCTCGGAGTTCTCCGGCCAGAGATCGACATTTCATAGAGATGAGTCGCGAATTGGAGGAATTCCTTACAAGGTTTTCATCACTGTAAGCATAGACTCCAGCCTCTGCCTCCGTGGCACGCCAATGGAGGCAAAGGCTGGATACGATGAAAGCCCTATTCGATCAAGAAAAGTCGGATGATTCTCAATTGTCCTCGTTCTTTGAACGTTGCAGTTAGAAGCGGTTTGGATCTAAGAAACCGGACATCGAAACCGGCTGCGTTTCGCCGCTCCCAAGACCGAGGACGACGATTGTGGTTGCGGCCACTTACCTTGAATCAAGTAATGACAGCCATCGTTGCCACCCGCCCGAACCTGAGTCACCCGCTCCGCAAATCCTAGAAATGCTATCTCTGCAAGCGATTCAGACATTGATGGCTTTATCTACTCCCACTCGCTCAATGCTGAAAGAACGTATCAATCCCGTGCTTCAACAGTTCTTCGGCTCCAACCACCCCCAGCGTCTTACTTAGACTCATCTTCTACAGTTAGCGGCATTCTGTTTTAGAACGATCAAGTTCTGGAGCGGCTTGGCGGGCGATTGAGGTGCTTCTGATTCAAAAATATAGTGCAAATTCTACGGCATTTTGGAGTTTAATAGTAGCTTCTCTACATCAGATTTGGTTGGTGTCTGTAGAGTCAAACAGCAACCGTGTTTTTCCGCATCAAGCCCGCCAGCAAGTGATCGCCACCTTGGGCAGATTAGACCTCTTGGAAGTCAGCGGACAGTTGGAACGTTTGATGCGTTCGGGTCTGCGCCACTGTGAGAGTTTCGCTGTCATTGACGCCCAAGCGCCCGGTGAGATCGAACCAGTAGCTATCCGGCGCATTGGGCCGGACCTGGTCTTTGCTCGACTCTGGAAAGAAAGTGGGATCCCGGAAGTTTTGCGCTCGGTATTAAAGGCTCGCCATTACGAGTTTGATGTTGAGCGGGCGATCTATCTGACTGTGTTGCACCGACTCTTTGCCAGCGGCAGTGATCGGGCTGCTGAGCGTTGGCGAGAGGATTATCTGATCCCTGGAACCGAAGGGCTCGAGCTTCATCATCTTTACCGGGCGATGGCGTTTTTGCGAGACACAATCGAGCAAGTTGAGAAGGCCACCGCTGCGCTTCGCTGCAATAAAGACCTCATCGAGGAGGCGCTTTTCGAGCGACGGCCGGGATCTTTTCACTGAAGTGGAGGTCGACATCACGACCTTTGTGCCGATCGTGAAGCGCATGTGGCAGCGCTTCCGCTTGCTGGAAATAACTGTAGTGGCCAATCGGGGAATAGTGAGCCAAGCGACGCTGAATGCCTTTGAAGGTAGCGATCCGCCGGTGCGCTACATCGTCGGAGTGCGGATGCGCCGGCAAAAGGAAGTTAGGCTATCTGTACTTGGGAGCCGCGGAGCTTGGTTCGAGAGCGTTCCGGAACGCAGCAAAGCCAAGGATCCAGCGCCGCTCAAAATCAAGGCGCGCCTACCCGGACAGCCCCACGACATTTCGTACCCACGAAATGTCGTGGGCGTCACCTCTCTTTAATCATGTCTCCAGTAAAACGTATAAACGAATACAAAAGACTGTACATTAGGAAGTTGCTCAATACATGTTGTGAGCATTAGGCTTTGGCACGAGCCCTGCGATTAGCAGTGGAATGCAATCGACACGATCATGGATCGAGCACCCGGAAGCCGGCAATCATACCGCCTCAGAAGACTTCGAGACTCATCGCGAATACCTTTTCCGCAGCGCGCTCAGTCGCTTGCGCAACCGAGAGCAGGCAGAAGACGCTGTTCAGGAAACCTTTTTGGCGGCTCTTACGAACGTTGGAGGATTCTCGGGTAATTCTACCAAGAAAACATGGCTCGCAGGCATCTTGAATCACAAAGTCTGTGATCAACTGCGAAACACGTGCCTGCATCGTACCCTTTTCCGAACCCTTTCAATGGATGATCGCCTCGAGACGGACGCAGCAACTTTTGCGACCGTCGGATTCACGCTACCTCCCCGCGATCCGCGGACGGAGTTGGAATCGAAGGAATTACGAGAGGCATTGAACGCAGCTCTGCAGACATTGCCTCCTCGGGAGGCAAGAGTCTATCAGCTTTACGAGTCGGGATTTTGGAGCGGGCGCGAAATCTGCCGAGCGCTGCAAATTTCAGACCGGAACTTGTGGATTATCTTGCACCGGGCTAGAAAACATCTCCGGGAGTCTCTTTCGCAATGGCGATCCGTTGACGTCAAGCGAAGCCAGCGAGAGGCAAATGCAATCTGAAAAGGCTTTGAAGCCAATGGAGAGCTTAGCCGGAAAAGCTTCGCCGGAGAAGCTTCGCGTGTGCGACCTCATACCTATTGTGGAATTCTATGCTCAGAATATCGAGGATTGAATCTTCATCGGGTGAAGTGGTCTTGCGGCTGGAAGGCAGTCTGATCGGGCCATGGGTTGATGAACTAAGAAGTTCTTGCGCCGCCGTTTGTAACAATGAGCGCCAACTTTCGCTGGATCTGACCGAGGTATTGTTCGCCGATAGCAAAGGACTTGCGCTGCTGCGCACTCTACGGAGATCCAACGTTGGATTGGCCGGTGGCTCACCGTTTCTGACGGAGCAGCTAAATAGGGGATAACCGGGAAGGTTTTGGCAGGCCTAAGATGGCTGTCGCGTAATTCCAAGTTTCTGCATGCGGCTACGGAGGGTGTTGGGATGAACGCCGAGAATCTTGGCAGCTCCCTTGGGTCCCTCGATTATGCCGTCAGTCTGGGCCAGTACGGACAGGATGTAGCGCTTGATTATGTCGTCCAACGACGAGCTTGCGCTGCTCAACGATGGGTCCGGATGCTCTAGTGCGATTCGCCCCGCTGCCTCCGGCTTGGCAACGAGGTGAAATTCGGCATCCAGAACGAGCACCGGGCTTTTGGACAAGATCACCGCCCGCTCGATGACGTTTTGCAGCTCGCGAATATTTCCAGGCCAATGGTAATTCACGAGACGCTGCATAGTCTCCGGTGGGATGCGATCTACCTTCTTGCCAAATTTTTTATTAAATTTGGCGAGAAAGAACATGACTAAGAGCCGTACGTCGCCCACCCGTTCGCGCAACGGGGGCACCTTTAGCGGAAAGACATTGAGCCGATAAAAAAGATCCTGCCGAAAACGCATTTCGCGGATAGCTACTTCGAGGTCGCGGTTGGTTGCTGCTATGATGCGTATGTCGACTCGAAGTGTCCGACTACTGCCGATCGGCTCGAACTCTTGCTCTTGCAATACGCGGAGAATTTTGACCTGCATGTCGAGTGGTAGTTCGCCGATTTCATCCAGAAAAAGAGTGCCGCCATCGGCGAGCTTGAATCGCCCATCTCGGTTGGCCAGCGCTCCGGTAAATGCCCCTTTAACGTGACCGAAGAGTTCACTTTCGACCAATCCAGCTGATATCGCGCCACAATTTACTTTCACAAGGGGCCGTCCTTTGCGCGAACTCCGGTCATGGATCGCGCGGGCGACCAGTTCTTTGCCGGATCCGGTTTCGCCGAGAATCAGAACCGTTGAATCCAACGGTGCGACGACTTCGACCTTCCGCAGCACTTCGACCAGCGCGGGGCTGTTGCCGATCATCTCCTCGAAGTTATGTTCGCGCCGAATCTCCTCCTGAAGATAAATGTTCTCGGCTTCGAGTCGGTTCTTTAAATCGTGTAATTCAGCGAGAGTCCGATGGAGTTCGCTCTCAGCTTGGCTTCGGCGCGCCACTTCCCGTTTCATCTCGGCGTAGAGACTTGCGTTCGCTAAAGAAATGGCCGCTTGCGCGCAGAGCACATGAAGTACGCGAACTCGCTCAGCGGTAAAGGCCTTTGCAGCGAGGTTGTTCTCCAAATACAGAATACCGGCCGATTTTCCTTGGTGAACGACGGGAATACAAAGAACTGACTGGGTGCCAGTCGCCGCTACGTACGGATCGTTGCCGAATCGGACATCTGTCACCGCGTCCTCAACGACCAAGCTCTCGCCGGTCTTTCGAACGTATTGTGTAATGGACTGTGGCAACCGAGTAGCATAGTCCGGCAGCGCGGCATCGAGCAGGGAAGCGGAATCGGTCGTGCCTTCTGCCATCATTCGTAATTCACCGTCACACTCTTGTAAGAAGATACCTCGCTGTGCACCGGCGTTCTCGATAGAAATTTGGATGAGCGTTTTCAGCAGCGAATCGAACTCGATCTCGACCGCGATCGCGTGCGCTGCTTTTGTCAGGGTGGCAAAATCCAGTGGGATCGTCGCCTCTCGCCGGCTGCCTGCAACTGTGATGTCTTTCGACTCTCCGAGAAAAGCGAATGTAAGCAGATGCGGAAATTTTTCTTCCAACTGTCGCGCTTTCGCTATGGCCCCCCACTCGGCGTATCGATCAATTGCGGCACGCAGAAACAAAGATGCGACGATTGGATGACCGCGTCGGTTCCAGAACCGGGCAAGGAGCTCATTGGCCAGCGCGAGTTCTCGCGGACATTCTTGGCAGGCCGCGACGTCCAGAGCAGAGCCAAAAAGATCGAGGGCCTCGGCGTCACTCCCACCTACCCGTGCGATCTCGGCGGAGACGATGAGCGACTGAGCCCGAAAGTTCTCTGGCGCGTTATCCGCCCAATGGCGCAGCCTGGCGCTTAACGTATCGAGTTTCGCCCAGACATCTGCAGATAGCTCGACAGCACCGGATCGTAAGTCGGCTTGTCCAGTCAGAAGCAGGGCATGGTAGAATACGGTAACCGCATCCCAGATTGTACCAGTGTAATCGCTCAAGACCCGGTTAAGCTCGCGTAGGATCTCGGTTGCCGCCTGATAGTCCTCAAAGGAATAAAACAGCATCAGCTTCGGGACAAGATAGAACATTTCGAACAAGCCCTGATTTTTGTGCGCGCGGCAATAGGCAGTTTCATCAAAGCCGTCGCCCGTAAGCGAGGTTGCTCTCTCTGTGTCACCCTGGAGGGCTCTGGCCCATTGGAGGATTACTTGTGGCGCGTCTTCGAACGCCTCCATTTTGACCCGTTTGAGAAAGGCGACGTTTTCGTCGCATGCCGGCTTCACCGCGGCCAGATCATGGTGGCTTAGGATAGTGAAATAAACCGCATTAAAAAGCGCATATCCGGCCTCGGAGAACACGCCAGTCTGGTTGACCAGTTGCACGGTCTCTCGAATGTACTGAAAAGAATCGGCGAAGGGCTTGCGCCAAATGCTGATGGCCCACGAAAAATTCATTAAGACTTTTGCGCGAAACCCTACATCGGGCAGGCGCTCGTTCAGGTGCAGCGCTAGCAAGCCAAACTCATACGCCGATACGTAATCCCCTTTGATTGGGCCGAGCATCATTCCATATAGGACATAAGCGAGGGCGGACTCATTGATGTTACCGTGGGTCAGCGAGAGTCGCACCATCAAGGCTGTGTTTAGCAGTGTAAGGATTTTGTCTGCAGAAAGATAACAGGGTGTGTGCAGGCTTGCTAAAAGCTGCATCGCGGCACAAGTCTCCCGGTCGCTCATGGCCGGCAGCTCGATGAGCGATTCGATACTGCGCGCCCCAATCAGTTCCGCAATTGTAGCCAGCTCAGTGTCCAACGCGCTCGCTCGATCCTCCGGCGAGTCGGGAAACATCAGACCAAACAGTGAGAGGGCTTCCTGGCCCACGCGAATAGCTTCGCTATATCGCGACAAATACTCATAGCGCACGATCTTCATGCGGTAGATCCGAGCCTTATCGACTCGGGTACGGGCACGAGCCAAGAGCTCGGTTATATCTTGTTCGGCCCGCTCAATGTCTCCGCTGAGGTATTCGCATTCGGCCGCGTCCAAGTGGAGTGCGAGCATGAATTCATAGTCTTCTTCCCAGGCCTGGGGCGGAGAGAGTTCCATTGCGATCCTAAAATAGTCACGTGCGGCCTGATAGGCGGTGGATACTTTAGCTTTGCGGCCAGCATCAAAATTGAGGTGCGAGAGCTGGAATTGTTCCTGGCTATCAGCGATGAGACCGCGTCCCAGATTGAGGTGAGAGACAATGCTAAAAAGCTCTTCTTCGGGCGCGTTACCTTCACCACGAGTCAGCAGCAGACGTCCGATTCGCAGGTGCAACTGCTCGCGACGATCAGATGACACCGATCCGTAGGCTACTTGCTGGACCCGGTCATGAAGCAAGGTGAAAACCGGCGTCTCTCGATTTTGGAGCCCGACGCGGTTGAGGGGGAGAATCAATCCTTGGTCGATTGCTTCCTGTAAATTTGCCGCGGTTGTCTCAATCGGCTTTTGCTGAATTCCAGCTAGGGTTGCTAGATCGAAGTAGTCCCCAAAACAAGCGGCGAGCGTGATTACTTCTTGGGCGGGAATAGAAAGTTGGTGAATTCTTGCGGTCATCAGATCGACCACGTTGTCCGTGATCGCTGCGTTTGCGATTGCTTCGATGTGGAACGTCCAACGGTTCCGTGCTTCGTCAAATTGCACTAGGCGTTGTTGATGTAGCGACTTGAGAAACTGAGTGACAAAGAAAGGATTTCCGTCGGTCTTCTCCTTAACCAGCCGAGCAAGCGGTGCGATTTCCGTGCGTTCGCGGTGGAGCGTGTCGTGGATGAATTGTTCTAGAGCTCCTAAATCAAGTGGCGCCAGTTTTAACCGCTTGATCCGACTTGTTTCGTCGTTTTGCTCAGGAAGCAGGAACATCCGTGCTAACGGATGGGCTGAATCCACTTCGTTGTCGCGATAGGCACCGATGATTAAAAGATGGCGGCTCTCGGAATGCGTGAGCAAGGAGTCTAGCAAATGCAGGGTAGCAGGATCCGCCCATTGCAAATCGTCCAAAAAAATCACTAACGGATGCTCTTTCGTCGCGACCACCCTCAGGAGAGTTTGAAAGACAAGTCGGAAGCGGTTTTCTCGTTCGGTTGGACCGAGCGGGGGCGGGGCCTCATGTTCGCCAATAAGGTATCGTACCCGCGGGACCGCCTCAGCGACTACGCCAGCATTCGAGCCGAGCGCGGTGAGGATTTGTCGTCGCCATTCTCGTTGTGACTCCTCACTTTCGGCTAAGAGTTGATCAACTAACTCTCCAAATGCGCGGAATATGGCGCCAAAGGGAATCGCGCGGACGACCTGGTCGAACTTGCCGGTGATAAAATATCCGCGCCGACGAACAATGGGTCGATACAGCTCCTGGACGAAGGAGGTTTTTCCCACTCCGGAATATCCTGCTACCAGGATGAGCAACCCCTCACCGGTGCTTGCGCGATCGAACATCGAGAGCATCTTTTCGGCTTCTCGTTCACGGCCGTAAAGCTTCTGCGGAAGAAGGAAACGGTTCGCTATATCTTGTTGCGCGAGCGGAAATGACGCGATTTGCTGTCCGATTATCCATTCTCGGCGACAATGCTCGAGATCCACTCGCAGACCAAGTGCGCTTTGGTAGCGTTGAGAAGCGTTCTTCGAGAGCAATTTCATAACCAGTTCCGACAATATGATTGGCAGTCGTTTGTCGATCTCATGTGGCGGAACCGGGGTACATGCTAGCTGCCAATGAACGATCTCGAGCGGATCGCTCGAACTCACGGGTAACCGGCCGGTAAGCAATTCATAGAAGGTCATACCGAGCGAATAGAAATCCGTTCGATAATCCGCGTTCCCGCTCATTCGGCCAGTTAGCTCGGGTGAGGCATACGGGAGCAGATCCGCTACTAGGGGAATCGTCGGAGCGCCAAAGCTCTCACGATTGCCAGTCGTGGCGAACTCAAAACCAAATAGCGTTACCTCACCAGTTTCGGGATGCTGAAAGATATGACGTGGTTGAATCTGGCGATGAATCACTTCATGATGGTGCAATTCGCCGACGATCGTGCAGAGAGAGATCGCCAGATCGAAAAACTGCGTTAGACTTAAAGCCAGAGCGTTTGGCGCCTGACTTATCAATGGTCGCTGGCCCGGGTCTTCGAACACTATACAGCACTGGCCTCGACGCCGAATGAACTCGATCGGCTTCGGAATGCCTGGACAATTGAGCGAATGCAGTAATGTGTATTCCCGTTCCAGCAACAATTCATCAGTACCGCTAAATGGCGTAGCGCCGGCATACTTTAAGAAAATTGGTCGATCATCGCTGCGACTATTTCCGCAGCTCAAAACGAAAAACGGCGTCCGAACGAGTTCTTCGCGAACTTCATATGCTGTCGGGAGCATTTATTCTGCAAAACCGATCAGATCAATCTT
>DATHPI010000161.1:0-8223 GCA_035484035.1 Chthoniobacterales bacterium | reverse complement strand
AACGATCGGTCGCCGAGTCTTTGCCGCAACGCCGGCCAGTGATCCCAATCCTCTTCGGCAAGTCCGTCCTCGATGCTAATGATCGGATAGCGTTCCGTCCACGATCCGATCGTATCGATTAACTGTGCCGGAGACAGCGTTTCCCGGTCGAGATCGTAAAGCCCGTCGTTGGTGTTGAAATGACTAGCCGCGACATCGACTGCAAGGGCGACATCGTTGCCGAGTTCGTACCCAGCGACCTGGATCGCTTCAGCAGCGGTTTCGAGCATTTCCGAGCTGTTCTTAAAAGGAGGAGCCAGTCCACCTTCGTCAGCGGTGAGCGCAGGGGCTTGGTATCGCTTCACTGCAATCGCCGCTGCTTCTTGATAGATGTCATAGGTCTGTGCTAGCTGTTCCGCGACACTCGAGCCCGATTTTGGAATGACGAGCACATCCTGGATCGCCACTTGCCCGAACGCGTGTTTTCCTCCACTGAAAAGATTGATCGTAAGCGCCGGCAGGCGTGGCGATCCATTTGGAAGAAGCGCCGCGAAATATTCGAAAAGCTCCATCCGACAGTGAGCGGCGGCGACTCGAGCAAATGCCAGCGAGACCGCGAGCAAAGCGTTTGCGCCGAGACGTGACTTATCCATCGTGCCGTCAAGCTCCAGAAGACGGCGGTCCAATTGCTCCTGATCGTCGAAACTTTCGTTTAGCAGCGCCGCCGCGATCGGTTCACGAATATGGGCGACCGCTCGCTGGCATCCAAGCCCACGGAAACGTTTCGCGCCATCGCGGAGTTCTTTGGCTTCCGCCCGACCTGTCGATGCGCCAGAGGGGATTGAGATAGAGGCGGCAGTCCCGTCTTCCAGCACCAACGCTGCAGCCACGGTCGGACGGCCGCGACTATCCAGAATCTCCCAAGCATCGACGCCTTTGATTCTCATCATGATTCTATCTTTCGGCCAAAGCTCTCGATGAAGTCGGGCACGGCTGCGGGACAGTGAGTGATTAAGTAAAGAGCTGCATCCCGCTGTTTGCGGCATTCGGAATCAGAAAGGTATTCAAGGGGAGATCGGCCTGCGGTTCGGGCAAGGAGGCAAGCGGCAGTGTTTTTTGTCGCGCGGCTCTCAACGCCTTCAAACCAGGGAGCCGGTTCAACTTCCGCCGCGTACGTTTCCCAGTACTGGAGCGCCGTCGCCAGAAACGACGGTCGATGTTCTTCGAGGTGTAGCGCTTTACTCAGCAAATGGGTCAGACTGAAACCAAGATCGAATGCGGGATCCCCGAAATGAACCACTTCGTGATCCAGCAACACGAGGTGGCCTTCATGCACCAAGATGTTTTTCGGACTGTAATCCCCATGGACCAGCGTGACGCGGTGCCTCCGGTTTTCCTCGATCAAGGTGAGTAAAAACGGCTTGGCTTCGGGAACCCGCTCGGCGCTGAATTGGTAGTAAGGTTCCAGCCGTAGCGTTTCAAAAAAGACGAGGCTTTCGAAGATCGAAGACAAATCGTGGCGTATCTCGTAGCTTTTCCGGTGTATCGTCGCGAGCAGCCGCCCAAACTGCCGGACGAGATCGCTATCGAGGGTGCCGCTGAGAAGTTGTTCTTTCCAGTTGTCGTGGGGCTCTGGCACTGCTTCCATGGCGAGCAGATGCTGTTGCATGTCTTCGAACAGAAGTGCCGGGGTGCTGTTTGGAGGCGTGATGCACGGCAGATAGCGCAAGCTGTTAGCTTCCACGTGGATTCGAGCCGGGTCACTGAACCAATCGGCTTGGACGCGCAGTTTCGGGAGGGCCTGCTTCAGCACCCAGCGAGAGCCGTCCGGGCGCTGCAGCAAGATCGTCTTATTCGAGACGCCGCCACGGAGGGTACGAACGATCGGAGTTTCATCCCGCTCGATTCGCCCGGTTTCGCGCAAATATCTGAGCAGGTCGTCCGCATCTTCGATATCGACGACCGGCTCATCTGCTTTGGGTTTTTCCCACATATTCTCTTCTTTGAAGTTAAGGATCAATCTATCTGCCAGACGGCGCACCAACGGCCTTGCGAGGCGGGCAACCCACTCCCATTATTTCCAAGGTGTTGCCCGTTGCCACCCCGACACAGCTGGAAGCCTATGCTACACTAACACCGTCGCGTGGTAGCGGTGGGCGCGCGGAACTGCCCTCAGGAAGCATTTCGACAAATCACTCGATACTCCGGTGAGCAATGTAGCATAGGCTTCCAGCGTGTGTCGGGGTACGGGGATGAAACCGGGCTGAATCCCAACGGCCCTTTCCGGGCAAGAACCATCCCCGTCCGCACCTTAACTTCGCGCCATTCGACCCAGGGCTCGACCCAGAGCTTTTTCCTGCATTTGGTTGAGCACAAGACGCTGGCGCGCGCGGGTCAGATCAGGGGAAAGTTCCGATCGTTTTTGCTCGGATCATTGCAAAGTCACCTTTCGTCGGAAACGGACCGGGCCCGCTGCCTGAAAACGGGGCGGAGGGTGGAGTTTGTGGCTCTGGATATGCAAGACGCTGAGGA
The DNA here is from genome assembly GCA_035484035.1 of Chthoniobacterales bacterium. Lineage (GTDB taxonomy): Bacteria > Verrucomicrobiota > Verrucomicrobiia > Chthoniobacterales > JAFAMB01 > JAFAMB01. The sequence goes on along the minus strand of DATHPI010000161.1, from coordinate 5,712 downwards.
CCGCTACAAGTTGGAACCGGTCGATGCGCTAACGCCTGAAAAGGTAAGCTCAAAGTTGCCCGCGACTTTCTGTTGGAGATGCGTGAGAATCCTTTCATGCCGAAGTCACGTCTCGTTGCATTCCTAATCAAGGAGCTCCGGGAACTCGTGCCGCCGACGGTGTTCTTCGCAGTCGGCTTCAATCTCATCCTGCTTACGACAAAACTTCTTCTCGCTGATTACAGGGTGCATTTCGCCAACTTCATGGTCGCTACCATGTCGGCGTTGATTGTGGGAAAGTCGGTGCTAGTGGCGAATGCAATGCAATTCTTGCGCCATTTTGACACGGCTCCCAAGATCCTACCGGTCCTGTTTAAGACGACGGTCTATTGGGCGGTCGTTTTCTTGGTACGGTTCGTGGAAAAACTAGTCGAATACCTTCTTGCCGGAGGAGCCCTCAGCGCGATTCCTGAATACGTGGCAACTCACTTCACTTGGGACCGCTTTGCCGCTATCCAGATCTGGATCTTCGTTCTGTTTCTAGTCTACACCTCGATTGCCGAACTCAATGGTCGGTTAGGTCATGGCGAACTCGTAAAGATTTTTTTCACCAGGCATTCGGCGGAAATGAAATCGACTCGGCCGGCAGCGGATTCGCGCGTTCGTCAGGCTCGGCCGGAAAATCGAGATAGATAACCTGAGATGAGCTTGCCTGGGGTCGATCGCTAGAACCACAATCCTCAGCGTCGCCCCAAAGCCGGGTCACCGAGTTTACACTTTGCGGATTTGGAGGCGACTTCCATGTCTCTCAATGACCTTCAGCCGAGGTTTGTTCTGACCTGACGACGCACCGAAAGCCAATGTGGCTCATTCCGGTGTCGATCATCTGCGGCTGGCGCGCCGCTGGGCGGTAACGAAGACAGTAATTGGGAGCGCAAAGAAACGACCCGCCCTTAACGACCTTGCGAGGAATGCGGAACTGGGGCTGTGCTGAGTCGTAGCTTTTCTCTGGCGATACGATCCGAGGATTGACCGACGGACCGCAACACGGTTTGACCACTTCGTCGGCGTGTCGAGGGACGTACCAGTCAGAGGTCCATTCCCAGACGTTCCCAGCCATGTCGTGCAGCCCATAGCCGTTCGCCGGGAAGGCGCCAACCGGTGAAGTTCCCTCGTAACCGTCGAGAAGGAGGTTTTGCCAGGGGAATTCGCCTTGCCACGTATTGGCCATCGCCTTTCCCTCAGGGAAATGCTCATCACCCCACGTGAACTTCGCTCCCTGGATGTCGCCTCTTGCGGCATATTCCCATTCAGCTTCTGTAGGGAGATCCTTTCCGGCCCATTTCGCATAGGCCTCCGCGTCCTCATGGGCGACGTGTACCACCGGATGCTGCTCAAGGCCTTCGAGCAGGTCGGATGGACCATATGGATGAAGCCAACTCGCCCCTGGCGACCATCTCCACCAATTCGCGTAGTTCCGCAGATTTACCGGGCCTTTAGTCCGGTGAAAAACCATGGAGCCCGGAACGAGGTTTTCAACAGGGGCACCAGGAAAATCCGCGGGATTGAGCGGCCGCTCGGCGAGAGTCAGGTAGCCGGTTTCGGCGACGAAGCGGGCAAACTGTTCGTTGGTGACGATGTGGCGGTCGATCCAGAAACTGTTAACTGCTACTTCATGGACGGGACGCTCTTCAACGTAGAACTCGCTGGAACCCATCCGAAACGTGCCGCCTGGGATCCAAACCATGCCCGCGTGCCCCGCATCTGAGGAACCACTTAGCGATGCCGAGTTCGTCGGATAACTCACCTTTTCTTTGACGCCAAGCACAGCTTACTTCACCCCGCCGCCTGAGGCGGCTTGCAGCGTTTGTGCTTTCTGCTGGAGGTTTTCGAGCACATTCCCGATACTCCAATGTTCGGGTCGTTGTCTCGGCGGGAACTCAGCCAGACTCTTGAGCCACTGCTGGACCAGCGCTCCGGCCGGCAGCAACAAGAAAAGTCGATCCGCACGCCATTTGCTGTAGAACATTTGGGCGGCGACATCCGCGTTCTCGAAGGGGTCGCTACGGAGGTTGAAAAGCTTCGGCAGCCTCAACGGCACAAACGGCTCTTGCCACGCCAAAATTCCTTCCCCGCGTTGCTCCATGAAATGGACCTTCCAGTCGCCGTAGCGGAGGGCCATCAGGTCACCTTCGTCACTCCAGTAGAGGATTCCCGGGCGCGGATTCTCCTTCACCTCGCCCGTCAGGAAGGGAATGAGGTTGAACCCGTCGAGATGGACCTTGAAGGTCTTGGCACCAGCCTGGTGGCCTTTCTTAACTTTCTCGACGATATCCGGCTCGCCCGCCGCTGCCAGCAGGGTTGGCAGCACGTCTTGATGCGAGAAGATGGCGTTGGAGACTGTGCCCGGCTTGATGACGCCCGGCCACCTGATGGCGCACGGCACGCGCCAAGCGCCTTCCCAATTTGTGTCCTTCTCTCCGCGAAACGGAGTGGCACCCCCATCGGGCCAACTTAACTCCTCAGCGCCGTTATCGGTCGAGTACATGACGATGGTGTTGTCAGCGATCCCCAGCTCCTCGAGCTTTGCCAGGAGCTGTCCGACATGTCCGTCGTGCTCGACCATGCCGTCTGGGTAAACGCCCAGGCCCGTCTTGCCCTCGGACTCCTTCTTAAGGTGCGTGAAGACGTGCATCCTGGTTGAATTCCACCAGCAGAAGAAGGGCTTACCGGCCTTGTGCTGACGCTCGATGAAGTCCAGGGCACCAGCGGTGATCTCTTCATCCATGGTCTCCATGCGCTTCCTGGTCAACGGGCCGGTATCTTTGATCTCCTGCGTACCGTCCGGCTTCGCCCAGGAGTGCAGGACGCCGCGCGGTCCAAATCTCGCCTTGAACTCGGGGTTCTTGGGGTAGTCAGGGTTTTCGGGCTCCTCCTCTGCGTTTAGATGGTAGAGGTTGCCAAAGAACTCGTCGAAACCATGCACGGTCGGGAGGAACTCGTCCCGGTCGCCAAGATGATTTTTACCGAATTGACCAGTCGCATAACCCAAGGGTTTTAGGAGATCTGCGATAGTCGGATCTTCAGCCTGAAGGCCGATTTTGGCACCTGGCATGCCGACCTTGGTCAGACCGGTACGGATCGGAGACTGTCCCGTGATGAAGGCGGCACGACCGGCCGTACAGCTTTGCTGGCCATACCAGTCAGTGAACATCGCGCCTTCTTTGGCGATACGATCGATATTCGGCGTCCGGTAGCCCATGATCCCGTGGTTATAGGCACTGATATTGAACCAGCCAATGTCGTCGCCCCAGATGATCAATATATTTGGTTTACCAGCCATGCAGCTTTTCCTTTAGATCGAGAATTTTTGACATCTAAACCGGCAAAATTGCACCCCCTTTACCCTGTTCGCAATATGAGGAAGATCGTTCCTTTTGGAACGATCCTGGGCAGGTGTTTTTTTGCCGGCGATTCGTGCTCCGGGCGCCGACACACCCTGTTTTCACTGACGGGACGAACGTACAATTCTGGTCCCTGCTTGTCGAGCGTTCATTGCCAGGGGTTCGCGCACATACTACTGGAGGCTAGTGCACCAAGTCAGTGACAGGTGTAGTGGCGTTGCGCTCATCCGAAATATTCTACTGCCTCAAAATAGCGCTGAACAAGGCGAGGACACCCAGCAACGCGAAGAACGCTGCCATTACTCCTGTTAGCGATCGAGGCAGGTCCGGGCAGCGCTCACGCAATACCTTTGAAGCCTGCCGATGTTGCATGGTCGCCAACACCAGAGCTACGAGCCCTGTCGCGATCATGATGATGCCTATAGCTCGAGAGCCAAGAAGCGTTGCCCGCTCACCGTGTTTCTCGCGCAGGTACTCAAAAACCTTCGCGATGGTGAATCCAAACGAGATGAGCGATATAGCGGTTCGCACCCATCCCATCAGGGTGCGTTCATGGGCGAGGTAGGTGCGTTCGTAGGCGAGTCGCGTGGAAGTATCCAACGTGAGTTGTTTGTGCGTCGGTTCTTCGTTCATGGCCGACCTTTCCTCGCCCCGGCTAATCGCGCTATGGGTGCGCGCAGCAGCACCAGATAAGGAATGGTACCAGGATAGCCACCACGCTTGCCTCGCCAAGATAAATCTCCTGTCGATCGTGTCTTTCGAGCTGACTGGTGTGGTGCTCATGGTCTAGAGCTCACGATAGTGCGGCCGTTTCATGTGGCTGCCTGGAGCACAACGCGGAAAGCGGTGGACCGGAATCGTGGGCAAGCGCCAGTCGAGGATCCTGATTGAACGTTTTTTGTAAAGCTACCGGCGCGCGCTTCCCGGCCGGATCCTCAATTTGAGCGAATAATCCAGCGCCTTCTGCTTCCTGCTGCTTGGCCAAAGTAAACACTTCCTCTGGTCAATGATCAAGACGGACGGTTTGTCGGCCAGATCCCGTGGCTTGCCCAGCCTGAAGCGGGAAAAATTATTCGTTTCCTTCCTGACCTTCAGAACTACTATCTATGAATTGAATCAACCCCAAAACATATGGATAAAATTGTTCCCCTGATTGGCTCGGCCGAAGTCGGGCCGCTTGGCGTGCTTCACTTGCCACGTCTCTGGCTTAAAATCTCTCTCGACGCAAAAGGTGCTCTGGCGAACGGATATCCTGCCGTAGGTACAGGATTCGATCAGATGGTGCTCGATGGCCTCGGCCTCAAAAAGGACGCAGTAGTCGAATTTATTACGAAAAACAGGCCTACCTACTGCCAGTTCGAAGCCTGGATCAAGGAACAACCGGGTACGCGACTGGATTCGGCCTCGATTACAAAACTGAATGACTCTATCCGAGGTTACAATCATGAAGAAGGCACGGTACAATCCGTGCTCGGCGAGAATGAATTGCCGTCGGATATCGGTATTCGTGATGCAGTCACCCTTAACCGGATTGACGACTGGAAATGCTTTCATGAGGCGGTTTTGAAATAAGCCACGCGATTTCGCAAAACTCGCGCGCCTTGGTGTAATCCGGAGGAAAGCCGGACCTCCCTTCGAGTGGAGAAATACCAATGGAAACATGGGATCGGCGTTGCCTGTCTCCTCACGTTTCCGGCACTCAGGAACTGCCGGCGTGTGCGGACCAGACGTTAAAGTCTGGCGTTGGTGCGGGATCATGCTTTAGGCGTCGGCACCCTCGGCAGCAGTTGAGAACGCGAAAGCCCGTCGAGGGTTGAGGATCAGTATTCGCTCGATTAGCTCATCGTTAACGCCACGCTCTCGTAGTAGCGATGGCAGCGCAGTGAGCAGCCAAACCAAACCCGGCTTGCCGCCATGACCGTGCCAATAGCTGCGGCGAGCCAGGTCCATGCCAACAACGATTTGGTCTGGAAACTCAGGCGCGAGGGTGGAAATCAAGTCAGCCGTCGGACAAGTGCCGTCCTTAAGATACGATCGAAAATGATGGTCGTATTCCAGCATCACACCGGTTGAGAGCAGTGCGCGGTGATAGGCGATGTCCGGGCGACGATCGGTATGGCTGAGCACGACGTGTCTTGGCTGCGCACCGCCCTCGAGCAGCAGTTGTATTTGCTCCTCCCCGGCCGTGCCTTGCTCGGTGTGGGTGATGATCGGACAACCTGTACGATGAGACGTCTCGGCAGCGGCGGCGAAGGCTTCCCGCTGATGCGTCGTAAGTTGTCCATGGCTTCCAGCAACTTTAACAATGCCAGCTCGATAGGATAGCGAT
>DATHPI010000160.1:0-3028 GCA_035484035.1 Chthoniobacterales bacterium | reverse complement strand
CACTCCAAGGGCACGATCGCCTTACAAGGGTTTCCAGATGTCACAATCGACCTGGGGAATCTCTTTTGATCGCTCCCCCGTGGCGCAGGGTCACCCTCGATTTCGCCCACAATCCCATTTGCGGGATTTGCTGAGCAGTCGACATAATCCTCATTATGTGGAGTACTCCGGGGTGATTGTTACACCGTCGTATGGTTGTTTTTTTTCGCGCGCGTCCTGAAATATGCTTACTCGGCCCTTCAAGGTTGCGTGCTGCACGAATTGACCACCGAATGTAGGCCTTCGGACTTGTAAGGTCCGCGACTAGTATTTGAAGCGTATCCGTCAGAGCAACCCACCTAGCGGGCGGGACGTGTTTTTGATGTACTGTCGGGATGACGGAAATCGGAGAGGTTGGCGTTCGGAAGCGGCGAAGCCGCCAAGAGATCAAACGACTGGTGAGGGAATTCGAAACCAGTGGACTGCGGCGGAGCGAATTTTGTCACAAGCATAATTTGGCGCTGGGCACATTGCAGCGTGGGCTCAGAAAGCGCCGGATGGAAGTCGACGGACAAAGCGAAAGTAAGCGATTGGTTGAGGTAAAGATGGCTGGGATCCAGCGCAACGGCAGCGGACCTGGAACCTGCTCTTTGGAAGTAGTGTTGGCCGAAGGCCGGCGCGTTGAAGTCAGGCGAGATTTTGATGCTGAGACTTTAGCGCGCTTGATCCGAACCCTTGAGGAGATCTGATCGGTGTTTGGGCTTGGACCGGCGACCAGGATCTATGTCGCTCTTGGAGCCACCGACATGCGCAAGGGATATGATGGATTATACGGACTGGTCCGAGACAAACTCGGTTTGGAAGTCAGGACCGGGCATCTGTTCTTGTTCGCCAATGCCAGAAGGAACAGGCTCAAGATTTTATACTGGGATGGCACCGGCCTTTGGAGCTGCGCCAAACGGCTGGAACGTGGAAGATTTAGCTGGCCAGTAGCCGAAGAGCAATCGGATCGAGTGATGTTGAGTCATGAAGAACTTTCGCTGTTGTTAGGTGGAATAGATCTGACGCGCACGCGGCGCAAAGACTGGTATCGAAAAACGATTCCTGACAGCGGAAAAGCTTAAGAAAAGACTATTAAAGAAACCGCATTTTTGTTAGTTATGTTTCTCTAGTTGAGCAGCAGTTTTACTCCCCTCAAAATGCAGGATCCGGAGCTGGTTAACCAGCTCAAGGAAAGGCTTCCGGAGGCGCTATTCGAAAAGCTCAACGGCTCTTTATCCATTGATCGGGATCGGCTCAGGTTCGCAGAGTATAAAGTCCGGGTATTGGAAGAAAGACTGCGGCTCGTACGGATCGACAAGTACGGGCCCGGCAGCGAAAAACTTTCCGACGCGCAACTGGAGTTGTTGGAGTTAGAGCCTGGGGTCAGCAGCGCCGAAGTCGAAGCCGAGAGCCAACGGGAACAATTGCAACTGCCCCTTAAAGCGGCGCGCAAGCATCCGGGCAGGCAGGAACTACCGGCGGATCTACCCAGGGTAGAACAACTCCTCACCTGTACACCCCAACAATGCATCTGCGGCAAGTGTGGCAAACAGACCACGGTGATCGGCTACGAGACTTCTGAGCAACTTGACGTCGAGCCGGCTAAATACTTCGTGCGGGTGACCAAGCGCGAGAAACGTGCCTGTAAAGCGTGCGAAGAACAAGGAGTTCAATCAGCGCCGTTGCCGGTCCGGATCATCGACAAAGGCTTGGCCAGTGATCGGGTGGTGATCGACACGGTAGTAAGCAAATACGCGGATCACGTACCCCTTTTCAGGCAGAGCGCCATCCTGCAACGGGAGACCGGGATCGAAATCCCTCGAGCGACTTTGGATGGGTGGGTCATGCGGGTCGGTGAACTTTTGCGTCCGATCACTGCCGCCATGGGCCAAGAACTGCTAAAGGGTGATTATATTCAGGCAGACGAAACTCCGGTGGATGTCCAGATGCACGATGGCAGAGGAAAGAACCACCAAGCCTACCTTTGGCAATACAGCCGGCCGGCCGGACCGGTGGTCTTCGACTTTCGAATGGGTCGTGAACGAGAAGGACCCAAACGGTTCTTGGGCAACTTCGAGGGCATCCTCCAAAGTGATGGTTACGGGGCCTACAATCATGTCGGCGGAGCCGGAATCGTCCACGCAGCGTGCTGGGCGCACGCCAGGCGCAAGTTCTTCGAAGCGGTCAAACTCAATCCCAGAGATCAAACTTCGATCCGGATCGTGGCGCAGATGGATGAACTCTTTGCCATCGATGAAAAGGCTCGAAAGGAAAACCTAAACCCCAGCGATCGTCACCTTTTACGCCTGGAAAAAGCCAAGCCGCTACTGGAGCAGATCAAGACAGCGATCCAGGCAGCTCGTGGCGATGCACTTCCCAATAGTGCCCTAGCCAAGGCATGTAACTATACCATGACGCTTTGGCAACGGTTGATCCGCTTTTTGGAAAATCCCGTTCTGGAGTTGAGTAACAACTTGGCCGAGAACGCCATTAGGCCCGTAGCGCTCGGACGCAGGAACTGGATCCACATCGGAAGCAAGGAGGCTGGACCTCGCGTTGCGGCGATCATCTCAGTGGTCGAAACCTGTCGGCGTCTTAAAATCCCCGTCCGCGACTACCTGGGCTCAGTGCTGCCCGGGTTGGGCGATTTTCCAATCAGTCGCATTGCCGAACTCACGCCCGCCGCCCGGGCAACCCGAAACTGACCAACCAAATCCCGCGAACTCGCCAACCGTGTGTTTGCTAGCCGGATACTGTGGAGCGCCGCTCTTTCGGCTAGTAGGCACCTGGACACGGTACTCGCACTACTGCTCCCGGGAATGTCGGATGAAGATGGGTAAACGTCAGACTAAGCACACCTATCTTTTCCCTCGCAAGACGACAGCGGCTCGCTTTCGAGAACGGGGGCCGGAATCAAAAGTTGACCATCGAGGAGGCCTAAGCGAAGTCGTGGGAGAGTTTTTCAACCCAGGTTCATCGCCAGCGATTCCTCAGTCGCGACGTTATC
>DATHPI010000159.1:0-7895 GCA_035484035.1 Chthoniobacterales bacterium | reverse complement strand
TTAGCGAGGTAGAGGACGATGAATTGGCGTTGGATCAAAACGGAAACCGTTTTGGTAAAATGACAGAGGCTGATCTTGTTGCCTGGTTCAAACAATGGACCCGCGCCGAATTGGAGGCCGCCTTGGGTGAATTGGCGCGGGATCCTGCCCCTACTTGATTTTTAACTTCTTTCGCAGGAAGGTAGGAATGTCCAGGTCCTGACCATCGATGATCGTCGGTTCGCTTTTCTCAAATCGACCGCGCGAGATGGGCTCGAACTGCAAGGTTTCCTGTTTGGCTTCAGCTTTCTTCGCAGCCGCCAATTGCGTTTTTGAGTCCAGGTTGGCAACTGGACGAACGAGCACCGGTTTGTGGGGCTCAGATTCAGTGCGAGGAAGCATCAACTCGCGGCAGGGCTCGGGCGTGTGTTCATTTGGACCGGGATGGTCCTGGGTCACCGCTTTCGAATGGGGTTCGGTGCTCGCCACTGGCTTCCAAGGAAGCGGCTTCACATCCGGCATCGGCTGAGGTTCGACAGGAAAAACCGTCCTCTGGCGGGGTTGAATCGCAGGCTTCTCCGCGCTGCTGCCCAAGGAACTTAAGATGGAAACGGAAAGACGGTTACCCATGCGCGTCTCAATCCCAATTCCCATGAAAAGTTGGGTCTGATCATTAATATGCCGATTCAGCTCTTCCATGATGATTTGCACTTCACCCAACGTCACGTTCGCGCCGCCGCAGATGTGAACGATGGCGTGAAAAGTATCTTCCAGCAGCGCACCTCGGTTCATCAGTGGATTCTTGAGCGCTTTGGCCAGCGCGTCATGGGCGCGATTTTCACCGTCTGCTTCCCCGAACCCAAAAAGGGCGCGCGCATCTCCGTTCCGCAACACAGCGCAAACGTCGTCAAACCCGATGTGTAAAAGTCCGGGCCGTTGCAGAAAGGAGGCCACGGAACGAATGCTCTGCGAGACGGTGAGATCTGCGATCGCGAACGCTTCATGAATTCCCATCCGCGGAAGATTGATTTCGGCCATGCGATCATTCTCAAAGCAAACCACTGCATCGCAAACCGCGCGCAACCGGGTCAGACTTTCCGCTGCTTGCGCGCATCGCCGGCGCCCCTCGAAGCTGAAAGGGACTGCGACAAACGCCAGCACCAGGGCATTTTCTTCCTTGGCAATTTGCGCGACCAATGGCGCTGCCCCTGATCCGGTCCCGCCGCCCAGGCCGGTGCACAGAAAAATAACCGTACCACCTTGGAGGACAGATCGAATTTCGTCGGTTGCTTCCTCGGCTGCAGCATATCCCAGTTCGGGATCGCCACCGGAGCCTAGGCCGCGCGTGAGGTTTCGACCAAGTTGAACTTTATGCGCAGCCACCGAAGCCGTAAGCGACTGAACATCCGTGTTAATTGCCACCAAATCCGCCGCTTCGATGCCGTCAAGCATCACACGGTCAAGGATGTTGGAGCCTGCGCCACCCACCCCAACCACTTTTACATGGATTGGTTCGCCCGAGTTATTCTCTCGATCGTACTGCCGATTAAGCTGCACCATATTGCTGACTAGTTACGGAAAATTCCTTTGATTTTTTGAAACGCGTTCTGGATCAGCCCATTGGAAGAGGGCCTGTCCATCTGCACCAGGTGCGCGTATTTCACCAGGCCGAGCGCAGTGGAGAAATGCGGATTCTCGAAGGCTGAGGTTACCCCGGCCATCGGCAGCGCATGCGCCATAGTTACCGGCATCCCAAAAATATCCGAAGCGAGATGTTCCAGCCCACGGATCTGACTGCAGCCTCCCGTAATAAATACTCCTGCTCCGACATAGTGGAGATTTTGTTCCGCCTCGATCTGGCGCTTGACGATGTCCAGAGCTTCATGAAGCCGTTCATGAATGATCTGGTTCAAGGACTCTCTCTCGATCTCTCTTCCGGCAAAGCCGGTTTCGTCTTTGAGCAAGATCGTTTCACCTGGAAATGCCGTTCCGAGTGTCACGTGTCCTTCGTCGGTCTTTAGCTTTTCAGCGCGGGCCGAGGGAATTTTCAGGCCAATGGAGATATCGTTCGTAATATGGTCACCGCCAATCGCCAGTACCCCGCTCTGCTTCACGGCACCATCGACGTAAACGACGAAATCAGTCGTTCCACCGCCGATATCGATCACAATTGCTCCCAATTGCTTTTGGTTTTTCTCAAGGATCGCCTGTGCAGTGGCAAAAGAGTTGATGATCACATCGGCCGGTTCAAGCTCCAGTTCCTTCACACAACGGATGGCGTTCTGGATCCGAGTGCGGATCCCATAGACGATATGAAAATCCGCCTCTAGCTTTTTCCCTAACAATCCGACCGGGTTGAGCACGCCGTCCTGTCCGTCCACATAATAGTGCTGAATGATGGTATGGAGAATGCAATCCTCCATCGGCAAGCTAACTTCTCTTGCGTTGGTCCGGACATCATCGAGATCTTGCTCGTCGATCTCTTCTCGTCCTTCTTCGAGCACGACCACCCCGCGATTATTGAAGCTCCGGATGTGGCTCCCGGTGATTCCCAGGTAGACTTCGCTGATTTCCACATCGCTCTTCTCTTCCGCGTCCACGATCGCATCGTGGACACACCTCTTAGCAGTTTCAAAATCAACGATCTCACCCTTGCGAACGCCACGCGCTGGAACGCTTCCCACCCCGACAATCTTCAGCGTTCCATCGCTCCGCGCTTCCGCGACCACCGCGCAGATTTTGGAAGTGCCAATCTCAAGGCCTACAAAGATATTGTCTCTAGCCATTCAGTCGAGTCGTCTCTACCGGAAGTGCTCGCCGAACCGGAGGAGCAGACTGCCTCTCGTCTGTTCCCGCTGCCGCAGGCGGAGGACCCGAAGGTCGTCCCTCTTTAAACGGCTTCAATTTGGCGTGCTCCCGTTTTTGTTGGGTTTTCTTTTCGTGCAATTTCGATCCGTTCTCCGACGAGGTGCTCTTTGACTGGGGCGATGCCTGGGACCCGCCCTGGACCGTCGATTCTGGTTTTGCTTTGGCATCTGCGCTCGCAGCCTCCCCGGGATTCGATCCAGCGGTTGAGGTTACGGCCGGTGCCGGAACATCCTGCACAAAGGTCACCGGCACGTTGCGTTGCGCCATCAGATTCACAGTCTGAAGTTCACGACTGTTTTTATCGCAATAATTCAGCACGGTGTTTAACCGGTGCAACTGCGATTCGATCTCCTCCATGCTGAACGTGACACTCGCATGCTGTCTGTCCGTCACCGTCAAACAATAACCCTTGGAAACGTCGATGCTTTGAATCTGGAACCGGCCCTGCAAGATTTCCCCCGAAGAGCGAATCAGATCGAGTGCCGCCTTGACATCATCCTGTTCCAACGGTTGACCGGCCTGGCAATTCGACGTGTCGACTCCCACAATCAGTGGCAGCCCAAGGTATTCGGGCGGGAGAGATTTAGTCTTCAAAAGGATTCCGCGCCGATCAACTAGATAGGCGTTTTCGAAGTTGAATGCTGCAATATTGGTGTCGCGCGGCACCACCCACGCTACCGGGCGGCGTTCCTGAACGAAAATCGCGAGCTTGTTAGGAAGAATGCGCTGGATGCGACTCTCTTCGACCTGAGGCAGCGCGGCAAGTTTTTCCTGTACCTTGGGAAGACTAATCGAATAAATATTCTTCCCCTCGGCGACATCCGCTGCGCGTAAGATCGCTTCGCGGGTCAAATTGCCGTCCGACGTCACTTCGATTGATTTCACGGCGTAATCGGAATTTGTAAAGAAGAGGGCATTCACGATCCGCTTCGCTCCAAAGGCGACTCCGCCCAGCACCGTGGCGATCAAAATAAAGCCGCACACGGTCAACAAAACGCTCTGGGTGCGCCGAGCGGCCACGTTCTTCGCCCGGATCTTGACATCCAGGAGATGTTGGCGCTTGCGCTGCCTGGAGGTGGAGGCACGCTTATTCTGTTTGCGCAGTTTCTTTTGAATGATCACCGCGTGTTGGCCAACCTCCTTTCCAAAGACAATCGCACGATGCTTGCACATAGTTGCGACATGGAAATCCCAGCCGCTGCGGCAGCCTCGGGTAACAGGCTCGTCTCGGTCATCCCGGGAATCGTATTCACTTCCAGGACTTGAGGCTCGCGATCCGCGTTCAAGATGACATCCACTCTCGAATAAATTTCCAAATCCAGAGATCGGTGCGCGGCCAGCGCCGCTGATTCGACTCTCTCCTTCTCGGTCCGGCTCAGCCGCGCAGGGCATTCGTGTTCGGCCGCACCGCCCCGATTGGTCCAAGTATATTTATTCTCGTAACTGTAAAATCCGCCGCGTGGTCGAATCTCGATGATGGGCAACACGGTCTCTCCCAACACCCCAACGGTCAGTTCGCGGCCGCTGACAAACGCCTCGACTAAAATGGTATCGGCTTGCGCAAACGCCTGTTCTAAAGCGGCTTGGCGCTCACTCATTGTTTTGACCAGGTAAACGCCCACGCTTGATCCCTGGCAGGGTACTTTCACCACGTAGGGAAGGGGCAGATCAGGGACCTCTCCTTTTTGCACCGTCACATATCGAGCAGTCGGTACGCCGTACTCCATAAAACGTTTTTTACTCTCGATTTTGTCAAAGGCCAGACGGCTGGATTCTTCACCTTCCCCGGTATAAGGAATCCCCTTGCTTTCGAGGATGGCTTGAACGGTACCATCCTCGCCAAAAGTCCCATGCAAGGCGTTAAACGCCAATTCCGTCCCCGCTGGCAAATGAAAATCGCCGTCTCGGACGTCGATCTCGAACGCATTCGTTCCCAAAGATCGCAGAGCATTTGCCACTGCCGATCCGGAGCGAAGCGAAACCTCGCGTTCGGAGCTTGATCCACCGCACAACACCGCAATTTTCTTACCTAGCAAAAAACTATTCATTATCCACTCCAACAATCTGAACTTCTGTTTGTAACTCGATCCCTCGCTGCTCCTTGGCTATGAGTTGGATCTCCGCGATCAACTGGAGAATTTCTTCCGAACGTGCACCCCCATCGTTGACGATGAAGTTCCCGTGCACTTCCGAGACACGGGCCGCGCCGACCCGCCGGTTTTTCAACCCCAATTCTTCGACTAGCTTTCCCGCGGGGCTCTCCCGAGGATTCTTGAAAATGCAGCCTGCACTGGACGCGATGGGCTGCGTTGTTTTCCTCTTATGACTCGATTCCATCAATCGTCGATCGATCGCGTCGAAACTGGCTTCCTCTCCGCGAAAGACGGCGGAAACCGCGTAACGATCCCTCAACGTTGGCACGTTACGATACTGGACCTGCATCTCACTCGGTCGGAGCGTCTCAAACTCACCGCGGGAACTGACCACCTGTACACTGACCACCTTTTCGAATGTCTCCGACCCCATTGCTCCGGCGTTCATCCGCAGACTGCCTCCTACACTGCCGGGAATCCCCTCCATCCACTCGAAGCCGCCGATCCTGGCATTGCGCGCCGCCGCAGCGACCTGCTTGAGGCGGACACCTGCGCCGACATGGATTTCAGACCCTTTGACCTTTAGCTCGACAAAGTCTCCACGGTTTAAATGGATTACGACGCCGGCTACCCCGCCTTCTCGCACCAAAAGGTTTGAACCGCGACCCATCAACAACACCGGCAAACGGCCCACCGCACAGAATTCTAAAACGTTGGCTAATCCGCCGCGCGTTTCCGGTTCTATCCAAAATTGCGCCGGACCGCCAACCCGGAGCGTGGTGTGCTTGGAAAGCGGCTCATACAGCCTCACTTCTCCTGCCCCCATCACCTCTCGGAGCTGCAACGAGATCTCGAGATCTCTAACCAGTTTGGTGCCTTCTTCGTGAATATCTCCAGCTCCAAGGCTCAGAATCAAATCTCCCGGCTCCGCGATTCGTCCGATCACCCGGTGCAGAATGCTGCGTTTCGGCACATAGACCGCCGCACCATGGTCGTGTGCCTTGAGGGCGGCGACAATCGTGTCGCCTGAAACCCCCGCGATCGGCGCCTCACTCGCCGCGTAAATATCCGTGACGTACACCTGATCGGCCAAATCGAACGATGCGCCAAACTCCTTCTCGAACGCCTTAGTCCTGGAATAGCGATGCGGCTGAAACATCACGATCACCCGTTTGCATTTGAGCGAGCGCGCCGTTTCAAGCGTTGCTTTGATCTCGGTGGGATGATGTCCGTAATCGTCCACCACAGTATAGTCGGCGGTTTGCAGCCTGATCTCGAACCTTCTCCTGGCTCCGCGGAAAGATTCGAGCGCTTCCACAATCTTCTGAAAGGAAACTCCAATCTCTATAGCCAGCGCCACAACTCCCAATGCATTACTAACGTTGTGAGCACCCGGAACTCCTAGGGCCAATCTCCCGAGACACTGATCTGCTCTCCAAACTTCGAAATGCGATCCGGACGGTCCGCCCTCGAAATTTCGATATCGGTAGAAAGCCCTCTCGGTTTTACCGTAGGAGACGGAATTTAGACGGGCAGAACAAAGTCGCGTAGCGTGCGGATCGTCGGCACAATAGACAACTTTGCCGGTGACCTGATCTAAGAAGCTGTTAAATACCTCATCGATAGCCGCGAGGTTGGAATAGTAATCGAGATGTTCCTCTTCAATATTAAGGATGATGGCGTGCTCCGAATGATAAATACGCAGGGTGCCGTCACTCTCATCTCCTTCCGCGACAAGATAACCGCCGTTCGGCTCCCAGTGAGCATTGGTACCGAGGATGGGGATCTCGGCACCCACATAATGCGAAGGGTTCAAGCCCCCAACCCGCAGTACATGTGCGGTCATCGCAGAGGTCGTGGTCTTTCCGTGCATCCCAGCGATCACGATCCCTTTTTTTATTTGCATCAGCGCGGCCAATGCTTCCGCACGCCGTACCATCGGAAGTCCCAAACGAACCGCTTCATCGAAGGCGGGATTTCCAATTCTGATCGCCGAAGAATAGACGATCAGTTCTGCCCCGCGAACCGTCTCCTCTGTCTGGGGAAGATAAAATTTCAACCCGAGCGTCTCCAGCCGCCTGGTTTCAAGGGTACTGACTCGATCACATCCACTCACCCGATGTCCGAGCGCTAACAATAGACCAGCGATCCCGCTCATTCCGGACCCAGCGACGCCTATCAAATGAATCCGCTGCGGATTTTTCAGAAGAAATTCAGCAAGTTTCTTTGGCAGGTCGATCATCATTAGCGGGTCATCATTAGCGGGATCTCTCGATGATTTCTACAATTCGATTGGCAGCGGTTTCCGGTCCCAGTGCGCGAGGTTGCCCGGTAGCACGGCGCACTATCGCTCCATTCTTTAAAAAGTAATCTATCAATGAGCCCAATGTGTCTCCGTTGACACGCGACTCTTCTAATACTTTAGCCACACCATGTCTCGCAAATATTTCCGCATTGAAAAATTGATGATTTTCCGCCGCAAACGGATACGGAATCAAGATCGTTGGTAAACCGAAGTAGGAGAGCTCGGTCAGGCTGGCCGCACCGGACCTGGCGACCGCGAGATCCGCCACGGTATAGGCTTCCTCCATTCGATCATAAAAGGCACTAACGAAAGCGGGAATTCCTTCCCTTTGATAACATTCGTAAACATGGGTCTCATCTTCGGTTCCGGTCAAATGGACAAACTGTACCTCTTTCTTTGCGAACCGGCGCAGAACCGCTAAGACAGCTTCGTTGATGCCATGGGCGCCCTGGCTTCCACCCATCACAAGGATGGTTCGTAAGCCGCTCTGCAAGCTAAGATTCTTGAGAGCCTGGCTGCGGTCAACCGGACTTCGCAAGCTGTCGCGGATTGGGGTACCGGTCACTTCGACAACTTTACCAGGGAAATAGCGTGCGCACTCCTCGAAGCCGAGGAGGACCTTTTGGGAAAGAATCGCATTCAGCCGATTG
>DATHPI010000158.1:0-3887 GCA_035484035.1 Chthoniobacterales bacterium | reverse complement strand
TCAGCGCGCACCCGCCGTTTGGAACTGGCCTGACTTGGCGTTTCCCTTGGCCGTCGCATCCAGGCGTGCCTTGGTGAAGATGACCACCCTTCCGTCCATCAAGTCGGATCGTCTGGCAAAGAGTTCTCCGATCTCGCGGCTATAGAACTTGCCATCCAGCTGCTCGTTCATGCTGAAAACAATCCGTCCCTCAGGAGTGAGACGCTCTGACAAGTCATCCAGCAGAAAGTTCCAATCGTCAGCAACCCAGATGGTGTCAGCGCGATCATAATTGTTGAAGCAAATCATCCATGCGGTGACGAGATCGAATTTGCGACCGCCAAATTCGGGTAACTTGACGCGACGGGTGACGGCGAAACCGACGCGTTCGATCCCGAGGAGCCGAACCATATCGTTAAAGATTGGGTCGCCATCGAGATCGACACCTAAGACCCGTGCACCGAGCTGTTTCACGGCGAATAGGAAATACCCGGATCCGCAGCCAAGATCGAGCACGTCACTCGGCGGGTTGAGCACGAGTCCAAGCCTTCTCACCTGCTGCAGGCTGCGCTCGATCCATTTCCTGGTGTCCAGGTATTTCGTCCAGATTGAGTTTTCTCCACTGGCATAGGTTTTGTTAATGCGATCGAGTTCCTGCCGGTTAATTTGAGCGAAAATATAGTCAATGTTTTGCGTTTGCTGGCGCGCGCGCCACTGCTTACGTAATTCGCGATTGAGGAAGGTCGGCACGAATTTCTGGATATCGGCGGAGCCGCTTTTCAAAATCCAGTGCAGGCGATTAAGGTTCCTAAGCGCAGCGCCGCTGGTATAGGTATCCAGCCGGAAGGCCTTTTTGATTTTGCGTGAGAGATTCATTCTTGGTCTTTGACGATGGCCCGGTTCAAGTCCAATCTTAACCGGTATTTCATCCAGCAGCCACCCAGATGCGTCAACTTGGGAGTTTTGGTTGAGGAGCTTCTGACGTGAAAAATTGCGCCAGGTTACGATGCGATATTTGACTTCTTCGAATGATTGGATCTGCGATGCCTTTCTTCGGGTAGGTTGAGGCTCCGCCCGAACCGGGGATTCCTGCGTCGCAACCGCCCGCCCGCGGCCTCATCCCTTAATGCGCTGCCATTGGCGTAAGACAGAAATGCGCGACGCAAATTCGACGTCAATTTGCGTGGCGCTAAGACGATCAATTTTTGGGGGATGACGTTGTCTTGCGAGGCCACGCGGGCGGCCCCCGGTTCGGGCGGGGCCTCACCCTACCTGCGGCGTCACCTAACCCTACTTGACTAGTCTGTCGTACAAACCTGAGCATCTTTCCGCCGCGCGGTCGTTGCGAACAGCGATGGCAAGCGCCTTTCTCTGGCCGACCAGAACGACGAATCTCCGGCCCCTCGTTATTGCGGTATAAACGAGGTTCCGCTGCAGAAGGAGGTAATGCTGCATTGCCAAGGGTACCACTACCGCTGGGAATTCCGATCCCTGGCTCTTATGGATGGTGATGGCATAGGCCAGCGACAGCTCGTCCAGCTCGTTGAAATCGTAAGGCACTTCCCGTTCCTCAAAACGGATGGTCAATTCGCGCTCCTCAGGATCGATCCGGACCACCTGTCCAATGTCTCCATTGAACACTTCTTTGTCATAATTGTTCTCGGTTTGGATCACTTTATCTCGAAGGCGGAACTGCCAGCCGAAGCGCTCGACCATCGGTTCGTCGTCCCGGCGCGGGTTCAGCCCGTCTTGAAGAAGCGCATTCATGGTGCGTGCGCCGAGACTGCCACGATTCATGGGACAGAGTAACTGCAGGTTCAGGATTGGATCGAATCCAAGCTTCCCAGGTATGCGTTCTCTCACAAGTTGGAGGATCGTCGATTGGATGCTTTCCGGTTCCTCGCGCTCGATGAAGAAAAAGTCTGACTCCTCTCCTGGTGGGGAGATTTCCGGCATCTTCCCGGCGTTAATGGAATGAGCGCTGATCACGATTCGGCTTGAAGCCGCCTGGCGAAAAATTTCCTTCAAGTGCACGACCCTGACGGCCTTGCTGCGAATCATGTCGGCCAAGGCCGTACCTGGCCCGACGCTTGGCAATTGGTCCACATCGCCCACGATCAAAAAGTGGGCGCGTTCCGGCAAAGCCTGAATCAGCTTGTGCATCAGCGGGACATCGATCATGGAAGCCTCGTCGGTCACCAGCAGGTCGCACTCCAAGGGGCGCGTGGCGTTACGGGTGAAGCCACCGGAAGCAGCTTGGAACTCTAATAATCGGTGAATGGTTTTTGCCGCCAGACCAGTGGCTTCACTCAGGCGTTTCGCCGCACGGCCCGTTGGAGCACAGAGCAAACATCTCAGCTTTTTTGCCCGGAGGATTCGCAAAATCGAGTCGAGCAGCGTTGTCTTTCCGACACCGGGCCCACCGGTGATCACCAACACCCGGGATTGGAGGGCTTGGCGAAGCGCCTCTTTCTGTGTCGCTGCCAATTCTTTCCCTGTCTTGCTCTGGCACCAAGCAATTGCTTTCTCTACGTCGATAGGCGGCAAGAACGCCGGCGCGCCAGCCAATTTCCGGATCAGCCCGGCGAGACCCTCTTCAGCACGCCTCAGGTACGGCAGATAAATCAGATCACGTGCCCCGATTTTCTCTTCGACCAGGTCGCCGGCCAGCAGTGATCGCTCGAGCGCTTCGCGGACGATTGCGGTATCAATTTCCAGCAGCTTCCCAGCCCGCTCAATCAACGCCTCTTTCGGCAGAGCACAATGCCCCTCGCCCGCCGCTTCCACCAACGCATGCATGGTGCCCGCCAGCGCCCGGATAATGGAGTCGCGAGCGATCCCAAGCGTCTGGGCCACGATGTCGGCAGACTTGAATCCGATGCCATGAATGTCCTTAGCCAAGGTGTAAGGATTTGCCCGCACCGTCTCGATGGCGTTCTCGCCATAAGCCTTGTAGATCCGGGCAGCCCGGCTCGTACTGACTCCGTGAGAATGGAGGAAAATCATGATCTCGCGGACAGCTTTCTGCTCGGCCCAAGCCGCTTTGATTTTTTGCCGGCGACCAGGCCCAATTCCATCCACTTCTTCCAGCTGTACTGAATGCTGATCAATGACGTTGAAGATTTTTTCGCCAAATTTCTCTACCAATTTTTTGGCGTAGACCGGGCCGATGCCTTTGATCAATCCGCTGCCGAGGTACTTCTCAATACCCTCCCGCGAGCTGGGCGGGCTACTCTTGAGGACAGTCGCTTTGAACTGTAGCCCATATTCCCTGTCTTGCACCCAGTTGCCTTGAGCCGTAACCCACTCGCCTGCGTTGACGCTGGCAAGCGCGCCCGCCACTGTTACCAGGTCCCGGTGTCCGTTTGCCTTGACGCGCAGCACCGCAAACCCCGTCTCTTCGCTGTGGAAAGTGACGCGTTCGACCAAACCGGAGAACCCCTCTTCTGGATGCGATGTCGGTGGGCCGTTCACACTACAATCAGTTAGCACGTGTGCGAGGATCACGCGAAAACGGAAAGCATCGCACGGAGGTCACAGAGGTCACAGAGGGGGAATTGGATTGGTTGGCGGATCTCTGGCGGGAACACCGCGCCTTGGGTGCGAGGGTCACGCGAAAATGAAAAGCATCGCACAGAGGTCACGGAGGTCGCAGAGGGTGGAATTGGATTGGTCGGCGGATGTCTGGCGGGAACACCGCGGCTTGAGTGCGAGGGTCACGCGAAAACGGAGAGCATCGCACAGAGGTCACGGAGGTCGCAGAGGGGGAATTGGATTGGTCGGCGGACGTCTGGCGGGAACACCGCGGCCTGGGTGCGAGGGTCACGCGAAAACGGAAAGCATCGCACAGAGGTCATGGAGGTCGCAGAGGGTGGAATTGGATTGGTCGGCGGATGTCTGGCGGGAAC
>DATHPI010000157.1:0-18311 GCA_035484035.1 Chthoniobacterales bacterium | reverse complement strand
CACCAGGTAATGTCGGCGTCCTTGCCGATCTTGCGTAAGTGCCTGCCGTTGTTTGTCTGTCTGAGCCATTCGTCGAGATCGTCGCCCACGTGCTCGTAGAGGCTGCGAGTGATCATCGCCGAATCCGACAGCCTCTGGTCGTCGGAAAGGCGGGTGACCAGCGCGCCCGCAGCAAAGGCATCCTCCAGGCTAAATTCTTCTCCAGTACCAGCGCAGACCAACAAGAGGGTGCGCGGGGGATGCGTGAAGAGATAGTCCGCCAAGGCATCGATGTTCAGCAACGCACCGATCAGTACCTTGGAAGCTCTTTGCACGCTTTGGATAGCAGCCGTTCCATTAGTCGTCGTCAAAACCACCCGTTTTCCTTTGAGGTTCTCAAATTCTTCAGGCGAATTCCCAAGGTCGAAGCCTTCCGGCGGGAATCCACCCCTCTCTCCAGCCAACAAAAGATCAGGTTCCTTCAACTTGCGCTGACGCGCTTCCTCCACCGTACGAACCGGAATGATGGCCTCGATCCCAGAAGCCAGGCCGGTGATGATGGAAGATGTCGCTCGCAAAACGTCAAAAACCACGGCGGTGACCTCACTTAGGTCGGTCGCTGACATTCTCCGAATCTCGCTTGGGCAAAGAGCTACTTGAATCATGACTTTCTTCGGTACGTCAGTCGCCAGTGATGAAACAAGTATTGTTGTGCATAACCTGCATAAGAACCGAAATAATCAGACGCAAATGCCTTCAATTCGCGTAATGGAACTTTGCTCCGTCCCGCAAAGTAGACCTCGTTCAGCACTCGGGCGATCCAAACATCTACCGGCATCGCCTCCAAACGGTCATAGGCAAACAACAACACGCAGTTGGCGATCTTTTCTCCCACACCGGGCAACTCGCAAAGAGCCCCACGCGCATCGACCGTAGACAAACCACCGATCGCTCCAAGATCCACCCCTCCGGAAGCCACCATTTTGGCTGTCGCCAGCAGATATCCTGCCCGGAATCCCAGCTTGCATTCCAGCAGTTTATCCACCGGAATCTCTGCCACTTGTTCAGGTCCCGGGTAGCTAAAAACCTCCGTCCCGACCCAGGGCAATCTGCGGCCAAAACGACTCCGTATCGCCAGGGAGATCGCTCGAATGTGCTGCACCTGCTTGAGCGAGGAAGTGAGAAAAGTCGCCAGGCATTCCCATGGCGGCTGACGAATAATTCGCAGACCTCGACCATATTCCACCGCCAATTTGATCGCGGGATCGGACGGAAAAGTATCGAGAATTTTCAAGAGCGGATGATCCAGGGCCAGATAGTGCGACACCAGCTTCGACTGCCCCCGACAGACGCGGATAGTATCCCCCAATTGCTCCAGGTAGACTGGATTCTCTGCGATCGCCCCCACAAACCCTTTCCCTTGCCGCACCCAGTGAAATACCTGTCCGGAATTCAGCGTTTTCTCGAGGTCAAAATGGGGAGCAGCCAGCGAGTGAAGATGCGTCACGCTCGCACACTGCACCGGATGACGCCGCGCGGCAAAAGAACGTATCGGCGTGTCGGCGATGGGGCGTATCGGCGTTCGGCGGCGCAGCGTTCACCTGTGCAATCACCAGTGCGTCCTCTCTTGTTCCTTCTTATGAAGCAGAATACGAGGGCGCAAATCGGGCTCCTACCACGTTCACCGTCCGCCGCCAAACTCTGAACGCCGAACGTCTTCCTAGGGCGCCAATCGGTCGATCTGCCAACGCGCGTCCACGCCTGGTGTGTAGAGGAAGCGATCGTGCAGCCGATTTTCGCGCCCTTGCCAGAATTCGAAACGTTCCGGGACCAGCAGGTAGCCGCCCCAAAATTCCGGGATCGGCGGATTCGTCTCTTGATTCTGTGCCTTGAGCTCTAAAAGACGCTCCTCTAATTTCTCCCGGCTGTCGATCACCGAGCTTTGCTTCGAAACAATCGCCCCTAACCGACTGCCGAGCGGCCTTTTGTTAAAGTAAGCTTCGGATTCTTCGCGGCCTACTTTCTGGACAACCCCCTCTATTTGGATCTGTCGTTCCAGCCAAGGCCAATGGAAGTTGAGCGCCGCATGTGGATTTTCTGCCAATTGCTGCGCCTTGCGGCTTTCGTAATTTGTGAAAAACATCACGCCCCGTTCATCGAAGCTCTTGAGCAGCACCACGCGAGCAGACGGCACCCCCGCTCGCGATGCTGTCGCTAAAGTCATCGCGTTTGGCTCGCGGTCACCGGCGGTCCGGATCGACTCTGCAAACCAAAGTTTGAACTGCTCAAACGGATCGGAAGAAAGATCCTTACGGTAGAGTCCCGACAACGTGTATTCTTTCCGCAATTCACCCGCATCCAAAGCCGCTTGCATTGTTTCGGAACTAATTCCGAATTGAAGCCCTTGTCGAGCCACAACCTTTGCGGGCTGTGAACGCGGGAGGACGAGCCGTCTCGCTTCGGCAGTAAAGCCGCCGAACGCCGAACGCCAAACGCCCAGGTGCCATAGCGTAAAGCAATCAGAACACTTCGAAAAGAGTATGAGAGAAGCTCAGGGCGGAGGAGTAGGTTCTCTCAAAGACGCTTTCGTCGGTGGCGGGATCCAGCCTCCGCAATGAAGTATCCTTTAGAGGAGTAGATCACTTAGCCTCGGGAGAGGGTTATTTCACGCGCCGCAATAGAATGTTAGAACCCTATTAGAAAATGCCATGAGTGAAGGTTCGGTAGAAATCAAGGAATTGGTAAAAACTTACGTAGATGATCGGGGCCGCCCCACGTTTACAGCCGTCAAGAATATCAGCTTACACATCGAGAACGGTGAGTTCATGGTGCTTGTGGGTCCTTCCGGGTGCGGCAAATCAACCACGCTTCGCATGGTTGCCGGTCTTGAAAAAATCACCAGTGGGACAATCTCGATTGGTGGTCGGGTCGTCAATGAGCTTGAGCCGAAAGATCGCGGCATAGCAATGGTATTCCAGAACTACGCGCTCTACCCGCACATGACTATCTTCAACAACATGGCGTTCGGCCTGCAGTTGGCAAAGAAGAAGAAAGATTTTATCAGCGAAATCGTCGGACGAACCTCCAAAGCCTTGGGTCTTGACCACATGTTAGAGCGCAAACCTCATGCACTCTCCGGCGGTCAGCGCCAGCGCGTTGCACTCGGTCGCGCCATCGTGCGAAGCCCCATCGTGTTTCTTTTCGATGAACCCCTCTCGAACCTGGACGCCAAAATGCGTGTCCAAATGCGCTCGGAAATCTCCCGGCTGCACGCTGAATTGGGCTCGACCATGATTTATGTGACTCACGATCAGGTCGAAGCGATGACCATGGGTGATCGCATTTGTGTCATGCGCGATGGCCTTATCCTGCAAGTCGCGGATCCGCTGACTCTCTATCGACAGCCCGATAATCTCTTTGTCGCCGGCTTCATTGGCGGTCCACCCATGAACCTGCTGAAGGGCAAAGTCCAACGGCGCGAAGGCGGCTTGTTCTTTGTAGAAACCGGCGAGAAAAACGCGCTGACCTTTCCTCTCAAAGGCCGCCTCGAACCCTTGGCCAGCAAATACGTCGATAAGGAGATTGTCTTTGGCATTCGTCCTGAACACATCACTAACGAACCGAAGGATGGATCCAGCGTGCCAATTACTTTGATCGTTGATATCGCTGAACCGATGGGTTCGGAATCACTGGTTTACCTGAAAGCCGGCACCGGGAACTTGATCGCCCGAATTCATGGCGAACACTTG
This sequence comes from Chthoniobacterales bacterium, assembly GCA_035484035.1. Lineage (GTDB taxonomy): Bacteria > Verrucomicrobiota > Verrucomicrobiia > Chthoniobacterales > JAFAMB01 > JAFAMB01. Next base: position 14,583 of record DATHPI010000157.1, on the reverse strand, counting down.
TTCCATCTGGGTGAAGAAGTGACCGTCCAGCTGGATTTGGACAAGGTTTCTTTGTTCGATGTTGAAACCGAAAAGGTCATCCGCTAATTCTGGTCGCTTCTGAGCAGTCGATTCAGGTTCAGCCTTTTGATCTGTTCTGACAGATCAAGAGGCAAGCCCCCGCTGTTTGAAAATTAGAACAATTGATGATGAACGCTGACTATTGGGAGGAGAGAACCGCTTTTATCGGGGATGGCGCGGTTCGTGTCTTATCGCTGTCCACTCCCGAAGAGGTGGATTATTGGCGCGACCAGCTCAAATCCAATCGCAGAAATAATCATGAACTTGAAGTCATGACCTGGGAACAACATGCCTCCAAACTGCGCGGACGCGCAGACTATGGTCATCTGGACGAAATAGCAGAGTACGTCTTTCAATTCATTCGGAGCTCAGAAGGCAAACTGCTCAAATTCGGAACCGTCGCATTTTCGAAGTCCGCAGACAGGGCCTTAGCGCGGCAAATCATCGACGTCGCCGGGACCAAAAACTGATTAGAGCGCTTCTTGCTGCTTTTGCCAGCGGGAGATTGGGACGCAGGGTTGGATGAAAGCTCGCATTCTGGATCACCAGGGCGTTGTCCTGGATTCATAGCAGTCCGCCACGCGGCGTCTCCATTAGAAAGTGCTCAAGTTTTTGCCAGGCCGATCTATTTTTGGCGTCGCCGTTCACATGGAATTCCAAATCAAATGTCACTTGGGCTATCAAGTCTCCGGAAGAGCCTCTTTTCTCTTCAACGTTGCCGTTGCCCAAAACTCGTTCCAACGCATCACGAAGGAGCATTTCCAGGTGACCGGGGCGGAGTCTTGTCACGAGATGATCATCGGTCATCAGCGCTACCATCGTGCGACAGCTCAAAGTGGCCCGGTCGAGCTCGTTTACGAAGCTCGAGTGGAAGCGACTCATGAGGTGCTGGGAGATCCCGCGCAGCTTCAAGTGCCGCTCTTCGAGCAAATTCCCTCCGACGCCCTGCTCTTTATTTATCCGAGCCGCTTCTGTCAGTCAGATTTACTCGCCCGGCTTGCGAAGCGCGAATTTAACCAAAACGAGTCTGGGTTCTTCAGAGTGACCAGGATATGCAATTGGATTTACGAACGAATTGAGTATCTGTCTGGAACTTCGACTCCAACAACCTCAGCGTTTGACACTGTGACAGAGCTGACCGGAGTCTGCCGGGATTTCGGTCATCTTGCCATCGCCTTTTGCCGGTCGCTGGGAATTCCGGCCAGGTTCGTTAGTGCCTATGCCTATGGTTTGAATCCACCAGACTTTCATGTCTATATCGAAGCCTTTTTGGCAGGCCGCTGGATTCTATTCGATCCGACTCGCCTTGCTCCGCAGTCGAGCTTTGTACGCATCGGTCACGGCAGAGATGCTGCGGACACCTCGTTTGCCACGATTTTTGGCGGCGCCGTGATGAATAAAATGGAACTCACGATGATACCTGCAGACGGTCGTCTCACTCCGCCCCCGTATACAATCGCACCGATTTCCAATTGTCCCGCCTAGCCTGCATCGCTCACAAATCCTTAGAGATTTGTGAGCGACGCAGGCTGTAGCAGCGGAACTCTCCGGCTGCGCCGGGAAATTGCGCTGCTTCTTGGAAGAAGCGTCTAAAAACCGTTTGCTTCGACGCATCAATTTTAAAGGCCGAGCTACGGTTCTTTTGGCGTGGAGATTTTGGACCTTTGGATGAACGGCGTAAAAAGATCAATTGGCACCGGCAGAAAGGTCGTGGTGCTATGCTCGCTCGATATTTCCTTCATTGTCTGCAGGAAACGCAGTTGCAGAGCGATCGGCTGCGCGGAAATCATCGTTGCCGCCTGAACCAGCTTTTCCGCGGCCTGAAATTCCCCTTCGGCGTTAATGATTTTTGAGCGCCGCTCCCGCTCCGACTCGGCCTGACCGGCCATCGCGCGCTTCATGCTATCAGGCAAAACAACGTCTCTGACCTCCACCGATGTCACTTTGATTCCCCACGGTTCGGTCTGACGATCGATGATCTCCTGGAGCCTCAGATTGATCTTATCGCGCTGCGACAACAATTCATCGAGTTCCGCTTGCCCGAGCACGCTGCGCAAGGTGGTCTGCGAAATTAGCCAGGTCGCTTTCAGATATTGTTCGACCCGCACCACCGCAGCCGCTGGATCGATGACCCGAAAATAGACGACGGCGTCAACGGTCATTGGCACGTTGTCGCGGGTCATCACTTCCTGGCGCGGGACATCGATGGTGACAACGCGCAAATCCATCTTCACCATCCGATCAACAATCGGGACGAGAAAGATCAACCCTGGCCCTTTGATGCCAAGTAACTTGCCCAAACGGAAAATAACACCGCGCTCATACTCGCGCAGAATGCGGACCATCTGCGGCAAGATAACCAAGGCTAGAATAACAATAGGAACTAACCAAACGAGCAAACTGGCCGGTGTTTCGGGCATGCGATTATTCCTCAGGTTTCGCGTTTCACTTTGACCGTCATCCTTTGCCGAACTCACCACAGCCCCTCAATCGCTGATCCCAGCTCCGAGCCCGCAATGTCCATCGTCTGCTCAACGTATCACCGACTTGCAAAAATGCGGAGAAAGAAAAGAGTCAAACTATGAACGTTACGGATCGTGCAGCTGGCGCCCTGATAGGCGCGTTAATTGGAGATGCCCTTGGACTTGGCCCGCATTGGTACTACGACCTGACCAGCCTGCGTAAAGACTACGGCCAATGGATCACTGGGTACACCGACCCGTTGCCAGGCCGTTACCATGCCGGAATGAAAGCTGGCCAGTTATCTCAAACTGGTCTCATTCTGGTGATGTTGTTACGTTCGGTGCTTGAGAAAGGTGAATACCAGGAAGCAGACTTTACCGACCGTCTCGATCACGAGCTTCTGCCACGTCTGGATGGAACTCCGATGCAGGGCCCGGGAGGATACACCAACCAATCGATCCGGGAAGCTTATCGGCGCCGCGTTCAGCAAAAGCTTGGCTGGCACCAGACCGGGGGACATGCCGACACCACAGAAGCCGCCGAGAGAGCCATCGTTTTGGCCGCTCGTTACGCACTCAATCCGCGAAAAGTTGCGGAAACAGTCTCCAGCAATTGCCTGCTGACGCAGTCCGACGAAGCGATTGTCGCCATGACGACAGCTTTCAACTGCGTCGTTGCTCTTTTGGTTTCTGGGGAAAAGCTCGACGCCAATTTGTCCGATAAACTCATGGTCCAGGTCAAAATTGGCCAATTGCCATTCCATGCGGTCACCGGCAACAATCTGTCAATGCCTCGCCCCGGTGACCCGGATCCACCCGGGAGCGGAAAATTTTCCTCACCTGATGCGCTCCTGACGCCTTCCTACATGGCCGAAGCCGCGCAAGATCCTGATATTCGAATCGAACCGCCCTGGAAAGTATCCGTCGTGTATGGAATGCCTTGTGCCATTTACCACCAATTGCCGGCCGCCTATTATTTAGCTGCAAGATTTCCAGACGATTTCGAGTCTGCGGTACTTCACGCAATCAACGGAGGCGGACAAAACATGTCACGCGCTTGCCTCACCGGTGCCTTGGTCGGCGCCCAGGTTGGACTGTCAGGCATTCCTCGGCGCTTTCTTACTGGCCTTGAAGACAGCGCCGACCTGGTGCTGCTGGCAAAGCGACTCGGTCAGCAGGCGGAAACTGGTTCGCTCAGTTGACCAGGACGAGAAGTTACTACCCTCAACTCTGAGCGCAGGCTACGGCTAAATAGGTGCTTTTTGCGACCCGTCCTCGCCTGTGGCGTCACCTCAAACAATCAGTCGAAACTCAGATGAATCGTTTCGCCGGGCTGTAAGCGTGATTTGCACAAGGTTCGAATGGTAATCGCGGTCCGCGAGCTGTCCGTTCTAGCCTGCGCAATTTGCTCAACCCCGATTTCCAAGGGATCGGTGGTAAAGCTCATAGCTTCGTCTGGAGGGTTATCGAGAAATGTGGCCTGAATATTCCAAATATTGCATTCCTCAATGCCGGGTTGCTCTTTGATATTCCTTGTTACTCGGGCTTGAATTGTCTTCATGTGGGCTAGGTTCTTACTCAGATCTAACGCGTTGTCTCACTAATGCTCGTTTGACGCGATTGCCAAGGTCGCACGCCGACCCCACTTTTATCATTGGGGCAAATTCTGTGACCTGACCTCCTGCAAATGTCCAAACTCCAAGGCACGATTTGGGTTGGTGAGCCAGTGCACTAGAGTGTCGAAAACCTTAGGCAGACAAAGATCAAAGCCGCTAAAAAAACGCAGAGCAAGGCATCGAGAGCAAGGTAGACGGTGTTGGCAAACTGAGCGCTGAATCTAAATCTAATAAACATTAGTATCAGCACTATCCAAACTAGGTTAAACGCGACGACGGCGAGATGCGCCACTGCCAACCTCCGTAACCGGACTTTACTCTTACTACCCGAAAATGTCCAGGGCGCATCAAGTAATAAAAGGCTTGATCATATCATCTTTCATCCCGTATGCTCTATACTATGCTTTGGACTATCGCGGTAATCTTGCTGATCTGTTGGCTTTTAGGACTCTCATTCCATATTGGCGGAGGCCTGATTCATCTAATTTTAGTCATCGTTGTTGTGGTGGTCGTCATCAGGTTGGTCACGGGCCGAGGGGTTTAGTCAGTCAACGGCTGTCTCAACCCGTGAGGCTGAAATGTTGCCTCAAGGGTCGAGAAGGTAATATAGGTTTCCGGGCCAATCAGATCGAACAATCGTCACTTTCTAAGTGTCTAATTTCCCATGAACAAGCTCGAGATGAAAGGTTCCTGGAACGAGATAAAGGGTAAGCTCAAAGAGCACTTCGGAAAATATCCACAAGGTAAGGCAGACGTGCTATGGGGACGGCTTCAGAAGACGCTCGGAAAGTGGACCAGGCTCGGCAAATAAGGATAAGTTGCCGGACCCGGAAGATCTCAATGACGGTGAGGCCCTGAGTTCCACACACACTTCCTATGTTCGTGTTCGACAAGGTCGCCCCACGATCATTGGAACCGACTGGCACTAGCCGACCGCTGGCCGCATTGGGCGCCGCCTGAAATCAGGCCTCTGCTAAGGGGAGACCGGAACCAGCCTGTCTTGTTTTGCTCCTGTGGACGCCGTGTTCCCCATTTGCTTTGGCACAAATTTGCACCAGGATGTCCACGAATCGAGAAACGACTGGAGCCGAAACTGCGTCCGGTTTCCAGGCAGCCCCCACCGACACCCAGGCGCTGTCCTCGGGAGTCAATTTACGGAAAATCACATCCTTGGCGGGGATCTTCTGCAGCGGCTCGCTGACCACCGCCACGCCGAAACCGGCCGCGACGAAGGCGAGTGCGCTGGCAGCTCCATCTGCTTCCTTGGCGATTCGCGGCTTGAAACCCACGCGCCGGCAGACTTTCAAGAGCCAATCCCCATAATTCGGGTACATCCGATTGAGCCCAATAAAAGGTTCCTCCTTCAAGAGCGATAATGGAATCTCATCCCTGTTGGCATAAGGGTGGGATTTCGGCAGCGCCAAGCTCATCGGGTATTTGATCAGGAACCGGACGTGCAACAACTCTAACACCGGCCGGTCGCTGGGCACCAGAATGCCCACCGAAATGCGCCCCTCGAGCAGTGCCCTCTCCTGCGATACGGAATCCATCTCGATGCAATCAACGACGATTCCAGGTGAAGTTAACCTCCAGACTTCCAGCGCTTTACCCAAAAAATCGTGAGTTAAAGCCGAGATGTAACCAATGGCCAATTCCCCAATCTCGCCGCGGCTGATTCGTTGGGCTTTTCTGATCGAGACTTCGCAATCTTCCAGAATCCGTCGGGCATCCACCAGGAACGACTTTCCGGCCGGCGTGAGCGCAACTCCCTTGCGCCGTCTCTCGAATAATTCGATGCCCAGTTCGCCTTCCAGATCATGGATTTGCTTGCTGAACGGCGGCTGAGAAACATTGAGCCGGTCGGCGGCGTGGGTGAAGTTCAGTTCCTCGGCAGCGGCAACAAAGTATTCAAGATGGCGGAACTTCATGGCAGTTCCTCTTTGTCACCCGACCTAAAGACGGATTTTCGCTTCATCGTTACGGACATATGAGCATTATCAGTACCATACCTGCGCTCCCAGGTGAAAGCAACGGCTACTCTCAAGGGGGAAGTACCTCGGGCTTCCGGTGTCAGTGCCATTGGGGCAAAAGTCGCTTGGCGCTTCTCGAGGCAGATCTCCGAACATTGCCGTTTAGAACAATGCCAAGCCACCAAGTTCAGGTAGAAGACGATGTCCGCTACTTCGGAACCTCTTTCGGATAAGGAATTCCGTCCGTGACCGCCGCGATGTCACAATTAAGACCAACGCAGATCTGGCAAAGACTCGAAAAGGTCAGATTGCGCTCACCGCGTTCCACTCCACCAAAATAGCTTCTATCCAAACCGCACCGGCTGGAAAAGTCTTTCTGGCTCCAACCTAACTTCTTCCGTGAAGCTCTGATACGCCAGCCTAGCTTTAATAGTTCGACATTCATGACTGACATTTTCCTAGTTCTTCTCTCTGGAGCCGTTGTGATGAGATTCTGAACGGTAACAAACCGCTCAGGCCTTTTATGGGGTCTGCTTCCGCTTTGTGCTGAGCGACAGTGTCAGAATCACCCCAAGGGCGAATCCGGCAGCGGCAGTGATAAACAACAGAATGGCGTGTGGCATCATCACGGTAGCGAAAAGGATGTGGGTTGCCACCTGTTCTCGGTTCTGGACGACGACAATCGCCACCAGGACGGCCAAAAGCGAAGCGATTACAAGTTTGAAATTGCGCATTGCGGCCCCTCCGCAAGAGTTCTAAGCGAGACGCCATTTTTCGAGTGTGGCGACTGCGGTTCCCCTCGAGATATCTGGATCAATAGAGAGTTGAAGCATCCAGACGCCATCGAGTTGAACTTTGTAGTCTTCGATCTGGCTGGTCGAGCCACTGGGACTGAAATTCCACTGTTGCTGAAACAATGGTCGAAGGGCGTCGGTCTTATCCTTGGACCACTGCAGGGTGAACTGCTGAGTCCGTTCCTTCGCCACCTCCACGAACTGGAGCCAGATACGTCGAATCTGTTGCGGCTCATCGAAGAAAAGCTTAATGGTCTGCTTTCCTTGCTCAGAAGCCCGCCATCCACCAGTATTTCCTTCCGCAAAAGCTGATTCGATCGGGTACTGCGAATCTTCCGAAGTCACTTCAACCTGCGCGATTGCGCCCACATCGAGCCAGATAGCTTTCTCCGTTCCCGATTGCAGGTCGGCGCTTTTAACTATTTTTCTCATACTAGGTCTTTAATCTCCTGTTCCCGCTGGTAGTTTGAAAGCGATTGAGCGCTTCATACTGCACATGGTCGACAAACTGATTTCATTCGCCTGATGGTACCGGCGAAACTCGCTCGCCGTCAGGATCTTGAAAAAGATGAACAATAAAGACTGTGCCGGAAACCGTAATGTTAGCGAGACCTTCGCTCGTCTTCCCCGTATTCTCCCATACTGTTCTCGACCAGTTACAATTGTGTTTGTGTATGCCCGTTGCTGGTCGCTTATTCCGCGGGAAAGAAGGAATCCCCTGCCAGGCTTATCGCGAAAACTCACTTTCTGGGAGAGTGCCAGATGAATGGATCTCAGCCCCTGTGGCTTTCGGCAATCCTTTGGTGTCGAAGGCTGGCCAGATCTTTCGCTCAAATCATTGGGGATGCATTTCAAACCTATGGCCGGATTAATGGAGAGCAATGTGCAGCGTCTTTCGCCTATTACGTCTTTTTCTCGCTATTTCCACTGATCCTCCTGTTGGTGGTAGTTGGAACGTTTTTTGTTCCGGACAGGCTGCAAGCCGCTCATCAAGTGGTGCAACAAGTTGAAGCGTACGTGCCGCTCCAGGCCAAGGATAAAGCGGTCCTGGTCGAGACCATCGATCATGCCATTCAGAACGGTTGGCGAGCAGGAATTTTCGGGATTTTAGCGTTAGTCTGGAGTGCCCTGCGCTTTTTCCAGGCCCTGGTGATCGGAGTCAATCGAGCCTGGGGATTCAAGGACTACAACTGGTGGAAACTTCCGCTCAAGAACCTTTTCATGATCGGGATTCTGATTAGCGCTCTCGTTCTGGGCCTCCTAGCACCGTTGATAGTCAACGGTCTGAAAGCGATCTTTCACCTGAATCAAAATCTTCCCATTCAAGTGCTGCCAGTTTTCCTGCCACCGGCGATCCTCTTCTACGGACTGTTAATGTTCTATAAGTTTGCTCCACGCAGATCCGCGCGCTTCCGCGAGGTCTGGGTGGCAGCCCTGGTGGCGGCAGCGCTTCTTGAATTAGGTCGGAATGTCTTTGAATCGTATCTGGGAGCATTCACGAGCTTCGACGCGCTCTATGGTGTTTTCGGGACCATTATGGGATTGCTTCTCTGGATCTATTTCTCCGGCGTGATCTTGCTGCTCGGTGGTTGTATCGCAGCGACAATTCATCGCCCGGTAAACCTCACAGAAGGGAATAAAGAGAAATTGAACAGTAGGTAACAAAAAGAGCGAGTTCTCTTTACTTCCTTCTCTCGCTTCTTTCGGTGATCTGTGAATCGCGATACCTAAAGGCAATGGTAACTCATCGATAAAAGTATGGGATAAAACAACCAGACCGGGCGAGACTGTTCGCGTCAGCTCAAGCAGAAGAGGAATTATACGGCCTCCGAGGTGAACAGGACCCGAGTTCGTGGCTCGTCACGATTGCCGTTCCCGATGACTCGAACTTCCAATCTTAAATCATGTTCCAACGAATCCCTTTTGCAAAAGTCAATTGGCCGACCAGTTCGTTTCTCATTGGGACCTTATTCCTCTCGCTGACCGCAGTACCCGCTTACCTCTTTTTCGTCGGAATCGATTGGTTCCAGATCGCGCTTTTCTTCGTCATGCTCGGTGCGTGCGGATTTTCCATCACTGTCGGCTACCATCGACTTTTTTCGCACCTGACTTTCCAAGCGCACTGGCTTGTCCGACTCTTCACGCTGATCTTTGGTGCCGGGGCTTTTGAGAACTCGGCTCTCCTGTGGGCCTGTGAACATCGTACCCATCATAAGCACGTCGATCACGATGAAGATCCTTATTGCATCTCCAAAGGCTTTTTCCACGCCCATATCGGATGGTTGCTATTTAAACTCAACCCACTCCCTCCTTTTGATAACGTGACTGACTTGCAGAAGGATCCGCTGATTACGTGGCAGCATCGCCATATTCACTGGATCGGCACATCGGTCGCCTTCGTATTTCCGACGGTTCTCGGCTTTGCCTGGGGTGGCTGGATTTCGGCTCTCGGCGCATTCCTTATCGCGGGAGTGGCGCGCGTTGTCGTCCTTCAGCACTGTACCTTTTGCATCAATTCGATGTGCCACTACCTAGGCAAGCGCCCCTACTCTTCCAAATGCAGCGCCCGTGACTCGTGGCTGATGGCAATCGTGACCTTCGGCGAGGGATATCACAACTATCATCACGAGTTTCAGCACGATTACCGCAACGGTGTGAAGCCGTGGCAGATCGATCCTACCAAATGGCTGATCTGGACCCTTTCCCGTCTCGGCCTGGTCAGCAAATTGCGTCGCGTTTCCCAGGAGAAAATCCTCTTTGCAGAGCTCGCCGAGGCGCAGCGCCGGCTCGAGACAACACTCGCCCGGCCCGGCCTTAACGAGACGGCTTCCGCTTACATAGCGAACGCTTACCACCGTCTGCAGGCCGCCGCACAGAATTGGACACAGCGCAAAGCGCAACAATTCGAAGTCACTCGCGAAATGCTCGCCGAACTCCGCAACGAAATTCGGGCCGCAACGAGTACCCTTCAGCTGTTCAGTTCCCGGAACCGCGGACCAGCTTAGTGTGTCCTACGGCCCAGGCATTTATCCCTGGTGTCTGCCCCGAACCGAAGGGCTACAGGACTCCGCCTAAGGTTGAGCCATAAGCGCGAAGATAAGGGCGGTTTGGGACGATTTATGGCCTCCCGAAGTGGGCTAGGATTCAGCTCAGCGTTTCAACCCTGAACCTTACACACATCGATGGGTTAAGTGATTGCGAGGCGGCCAACCACTCCCATTATTTCCAAGGTGTTGCCCGTTGCCACCCCGACCCAGGCTGGAAGCCTATGCTACATTGGTTTTCCGGACTAACGAGCGCTCTCTCAGAAACATCCTTGAAGCTCTCGCCGTGAGCCAGCGCTGGCGCAGCATGGATACATCTCTGCCACTAAGAAATCCTGCCACCGAGAATTCTCTCTCCGGGTTCGTAAGCGTCGATCAGAATGCTATCGCCGGCCGCAATTCCAGGATTGGACAACATCTCGAATTCCACAAGTCCGTTTAACCCCACCGTGTGTCTTTTCGACGCCAGGCTTCTCAGTGGCTCACGAAGTTCCATCTCATAGAGCGTCTCTGGTCCGTCATACGAAACACGCATTCGCCAACACTGATTCACCGGGTTTGGGCTTTCACCGTTCAATTGGCCTCCTCGCCGGGAAGGCCGCAATTGGAGGATACTTAGAATTTTGGCTTGGAGAATTCGCATGGGCGTGGATTCAGGAGACGGTCTACTTGCTGTAAAGGACGATTCTCCATTCAATCATAGCATTCAGCCCAGTTTGCGTCGACAGTGCAGTATGACGCCTATTCACGCCAAAGTCGCATCGGCGGAAAAAGACCGCGAGCAATACCGCCTGATTGTCGAATTAGTACCCTCCGAATTTCTGGGACCCTTCGAAAGATTAAGGTTCAAAAGGAACCCTTACTGCGGATCGTTCAGTACTTCTTTGACTAGAAATTGGCTCACCCTCAATTATAAGAAGGATCCCGGGTTCAAGGCGGGGGACAGTTTTCCACTCTCTAGGATTGACTAAACCGCGATTAGAGACGAGTAGAGGCTTGGAATTTCGACTTCCCCCGCTTTCTTAAAAGGCTGCCCAACTGAGCTTATCGTCTAATCGACGTTCCGGGAGCCTGACATTGTTGGACGCCGCCGAAGACCTGGCCCAGGGGGGAACAAATGGGATGGGATCGTAACGCCCAGAAATAAAAGATGAATAATAGTGTACTCAAAATTGATAATAATCGCGACATCGGCGACTTCCATTATGATCTTAAACCGACTCGCGACGCCGGAGTTGGGCTGACCGAGCAAACCATTGATTATATCGTCGATGTAAAGGGCGAACCGGATTGGATGCGGGAATTCCGCAAAAAAGCCTATCGCGTCTTTAAAAGCAAACCCCTTCCAACGCATTGGGCCGGCAACGAACTCCAGGAAATAGACTTCGACCGGATCCGTTATTACCTCGCTTCCGGCGAAGCGACCAAGCGGAGTTGGGACGACGTTCCGGAGGAGATCAAACAGACGTTCGAACGCCTCGGTATTCCTGAGAACGAACGCAAGTTCCTCGCAGGAGTCGAAGCTCAGTTTGATAGCGAGGCAGTCTATTCAAACATCAAAAAGGCGGTTTCCGACCAGGGAGTTATCTTTATGGGTAGCACGGACGCCCTTAAAGAGAGGCCGGATATTTTTCGGAAGTGGTTCGGCAAAGTCATCCCGACCGGCGACAACAAGTTCAGTGCTCTGAACGGCGCGGTGTTCAGCGGCGGCAGTTTTATCTATGTTCCGCCCGGAGTGAAAGTGAAACATCCGTTGCAGGCCTATTTCCGGATCAATGCGGAAAACTTTGGACAGTTTGAGCGTACCTTGATCATCGCAGATGAAGGCTCGGAGGTCATGTACATGGAAGGTTGCACCGCTCCGAAATTCACCACCACCACGCTTCACTCGGCGGTGGTCGAGCTGGTCGCTCTGAAGGGCGCTAAAATCCAATATGTCACGGTGCAGAATTGGTCGTCTAACGTCTTCAATCTGGTGACGAAACGGGGATTGGCGATGGAAGAAGCCGAAATAAAATGGATCGACTGTAACATCGGATCGCGCCTGACGATGAAGTATCCAGGCGTGGTGTTGAAAGGGCGCAGGTCGCGTGGCGAGGTGATTAGCATTGCCCTGGCCGGAGATGGTCAGCATCAGGATACCGGTGCAAAAATGATCCACGCGGCGGATGAGACGACCAGCAACATTATTTCCAAAAGTATCAGCGTAGGGAAAGGGCGCGCCACTTATCGAGGTTTGGTCCACATCCCGCAACACCTCAAAGGGTGTAAAAACAATACCGAGTGTGACGCGCTGTTAATCAATTCAACCAGCCGGACCGACACTTATCCTGCCATCACGGTGCGTGGCACAGGCAACGCCACTCAGCATGAGGCATCGGTTAGCCAGATTGGGACCGAGCAGATTTTTTATATGCGGCAGCGCGGACTGACTAAGGGCCAAGCCATGAGCCTGGCCGTCAATGGTTTTGTCAACGATCTGGTCAGGCAATTTCCCATGGAATATAGCGTCGAACTAAAAAGGCTAATTGACCTTGAGATGGAGGGATCGGTTGGTTAGTCCGAGACTAGTGCATCATCTCATAAGTAGGAGACGATGCACTAATAGTAATTGTCGCCCTGAATGTTCCCAACGCCCACGATCTTACCTCTTCCGTTGACCAGATAAAACTTGCCGAAGTCCTCATCTTCATCTTTGAAATCGATCGCCCAATAGCCTTGTTCCGGGCGCCACGATACCCGGGTGACCTTTGACAAAGGATACGGATATTGTTTGTTGGCTTGCATCGCAATGGCGACCGCTGTCGCCTTCGGAATTCGCCCCGGGACGTAGGTGTCATCTGTGCTTTCGCAGGCCGCCAGAAAGAGAAAACCGAGGAGGAATGCCCAGTAACGCATGAATTCAATCGTAAGATGTTCAGCGCATTTTTCCAACTTGAAATCAGGTAGCTCTCCGAAGAAAGTCCCAGCCAGATGTCCATCCGCGCCTCTCTGAATGACTCCATCGCGGCCATTCGCTCCATTTTCGACTTGGAGGATACGGTGACCGTGGCGGCGAATTTGCTCCGCGAGACCTTGCTCTCCGGACACAAAGTTCTGGCTTGCGGCAACGGAGGCAGCGCCTCCGACAGCGCCCATTTCGCGACCGAATTGGCCTGCCGCTTTGTCGCTGACCGGAGACCCTATCCAGCGATTTCCCTGACCGGAGACGGCAGTTTGCTGACCGCCATCGGCAACGACTACTCGCATGCGGAACTCTTCGCCAGGCAAGTCAGGGCGTTTGGAACAGCCGGCGATCTACTGGTCGCGCTCACTACCAGCGGTAAATCCGAGAATATCAAGCGTGCCCTCGAGCAGGCAAAAGAGCTCGGGCTCCGTTCGATTGCTCTTCTGGGCCGGGATGGTGGATCTTGTCTCGGCTTGGCGGATGTCGAACTGCTGATTCCCGAACAGGTCACCGCCAGAATCCAGGAAGCCCACAAGGTGATCGTCCACTTGCTTTGCGAGCTCGTGGAGCCTGATCTCGCCCAAAAATAGACGTGCAATCCTTGCTGATTCCCGCAGGCTTCTTCTTCGGATCGCTTATCGGATCATTCCTCAACGTCTGTATCTATCGTCTCCCGCGAGAGATCTCGATGATAAGCCCCGCTCGCTCCTTCTGCCCAAATTGCCAGAACTCGATCCCTTGGTACGAGAACATCCCGATTTTGAGCTGGCTTCTGCTCCGCGGGCGATGCAGTCGGTGCCATGTGCGGATCAGCCCCCGTTACGTAATTGTGGAAATGGTCACTGCAATTTTGTTTGCGACCGCAGCTTTCCTGATACCGTTTCCGACCTTCCTTTCGCTCTGGGTTATCCTATCCATTCTGGTCGTCATAACGTTTATCGATTTGGAATTTTTCATCATTCCGGACACCATGAGTAAAGGCGGGATTGCCGCGGGCCTTCTGTTAAGTCTTCTGACGCCCGGACTGCACAAAACGACTTCTCCTTTGGAGTCTGTCCTTCTCTCCCTGGTCGGTGCGCTCGCCGGCGCACTCATTCTCTACCTTATCAGTGAATTCGGAAAACTCGCCTTCGGCCGCTACAAGGTGACCTTGGAGGCCCCGGCCAAATTCAATTTTGACGTACTACCCCCTGATGATTGGCAAATCCTGATTGAAGACGAACCCTTTCTCTGGAGTGAGCATTTCTTCCGCAAATCCGACCGGATCCTGGTTCACGCGAACGAAGTCGAAATCAACCAGACCGTCTACCAGAACATCGACTTAACATTCTTTCACGACCGTCTCGTCACGGATCGGGAAACGATCCCACTCGAAAAGATCGCGCGTCTTTCGGGACGCATCGTTTCCGCACAATTTCCGCGCGAAGCCATGGGCTTGGGCGACGTCAAACTGATCGCGGCTATCGGTGCCTTTGGTGGTTGGCAAGGCGTCCTCTTCACGATAGCCGCTGCTTCATTTCTAGGGGCTGCCTTCGGTATCACAGCGATCGCCTTGGGAAAACGCGAGCGATCCGCCCGGATCCCATTCGGCCCCTATCTCGCGATGGCCGCGGTCATCTGGTTCTTTTGGGGCGATTCGGTTGTCTGGTGGTACCAAGCCACACTCCTGCGCCTGTAAGTTCCGAGTCTT
>DATHPI010000156.1:0-7823 GCA_035484035.1 Chthoniobacterales bacterium | reverse complement strand
TCAGAGGATGGCAGAATCGCTGGAGTTCGAGCACTATCAACTTCTGACATATTCAGACGGCTCTCTCATGGAATTGGGGCGCGGTGCCATGGGTGTGACTTACAAAGCCTTTGATACGAATCTGCATTGTGACGTGGCGCTGAAAGTCATCACGGCCAGCCTTCTGGATAGCGAAAATGCAGCAGAGCGTTTCTTGCGCGAGGCGCGAGTCGCCGCGCGCTTACGGCATCGAAACGTGGCTTCCGTTTTCCACCTGGGAAAGCACGGTGAGAGCTATTTCTACGCGATGGAGTTCATCGACGGGGAGACAGTGTACGCGCGGGTAAAGCGGGAAGGACCGCTTGACTGTGTCTTTGCCCTGGATATTGCTCAGCAAGTCGCCTGCGCGCTCATAGCGGCGGAAGAGCAACAACTCGTCCACCGGGACATCAAGCCGTCCAATCTTATGCTGGTCCGCGAGAGTGATGGGGAAATTCTCGCGAAGGTCATCGATTTTGGCCTCGTGAAATCAGCAGTGGCCGAATCAACAGCAGCGGGGCATCTCACCATGCGTGGCGGCTTCGTTGGGACGCCCTATTTTGCCAGCCCTGAACAGCTCGACCGGCAGCCAGAAGACATTCGATCGGACATCTATTCTCTCGGAGTCACGCTCTGGTACATGCTGACAGGAAAGCCGACTTTCATGGGTTCGATGGCCAGCGTCATCGCGCAGCATCTTGAGAAAACGCCGGCCTACGACTCGCTGGCGATTCTGCCGGTGCAAGTGGTTTCCGTGCTGCGCCGCATGCTCGAGAAAGACAAGACCAAGCGTATTCAAACGCCGTGGGAACTCCGGCTGGAATTAAAATCCTGCATTGAGAGCTTGTCTGCGCCGCAACCTGCAGCCCGACCCGAAACGAAGGATGCGGAGACATTTGAAACGATCGAACTGACCAGCGGTCAAGCTCTTGAATTGAGACCGGAAGCAGGCTGGGTGCTCAAGAAACGGTATCGCCTGGTCGAAGACATTAATCCCGCAAATCCGGGCCACATTTTCCACGCGGAAGACATCGTGACCCGGATGCGTGTTACCCTGAGAGTTTTTCTGGCCGAGCCAGAGATCCTCGAGCAAATCGAGAAAGAAGCGGTCCGCATCAAGGGTTTCTCCCACCCGAATTTCACCCAACTTTTCGCGGCCGAAAGGGATCGAAGTCTTAGTTTTATCGTGCTTGAATGGTTGGAAGGTTTTCCGCTGGTCGACTTGTTGCGCGCGCGGCGTGCCCTGACGCTGCGCGAAATGCTGATGCTCCTTCAGCAGGTCGCGCCTGCGGTGGATGCGGCGCGAGAAGCGAATCTGAGTCTCGAAATCAAATTGCGTGACATCTTTCTGCATTTCCCCGAAAGCTTCGCGGAGCCAGTTGCGAATATCGTGCTGCAATGCCCGCTGGATGAATGGCCGACGTTTATCGTCAAGATGAGTGCGCTCGATAAGGTCAAAGGGTTGGAAGCATCTGCGGGCGCTGCTCAGGAACAGACGATCATTTTTGACCTGAAGCCGCAGCGGGACGTCGTCCAGCTCGGCATCGTAGCGTATGAATTGTTGGGTGGGAAACCTGGGGGATTTACCCCACTATCGACCGTTTCAGAGAAAGGCAATGAAATCCTCCGAAAATGCCTGATTCCCGAGCGCGGTTTCTCGACGGCGGCCGAGTTTTATGACTCGCTCCGCGGGGCCGCAAATGCGAAGCCGGAAACCATAAAGAGCGCGGCCAGTCGGCCGGGACTGGAAAGACAAACTACCCCGCTCCAGAGGCCACCAAACGTCACGGCTTCAGTTCCGGGCCCCACGCCAGCTCTGCCGCCATTCAATCCTATTCCTGATCCGAAGAGCCATTTCTGGACAATCGTGGGAGCGCTGACGGCTCTTCTGTTGGCCATTGGAGCGGTTTGGTATTTTCTACCCGCGATTCTCAATCCATTTACGAACCAAGAGCCGCAGGTTGTTACGACAGCTCGTTCGCCGCAGACCAATGCACCGGTCGCTTCTCATCCCCCACCTCAGCCGGGAAAGGAATGGACCAACAGCCTTGAAATGCGTTTTGTCCCGTTGGGGAATTTCCGCATTTCGGTATTCCAGACCCGGATACGTGATTTTGAGGCATTTGTGCAGGCGACCGGTTACGATGCGGTCGGAGGCATGTCGTCAGCAGTCACGCAAAACGGTTTTAAGCTCAACGAAATGAGCTGGAAAGCGCCTGGATTTCAGCAAGACCCAGACCATCCGGTGGTCGGCGTCAGCTGGGAAGATGCAAACCAATTCTGTGCCTGGCTGACCAGAAAGGAACGGAGTGAAGGGACAATGCCCACGTTCCAAAGCTACCGATTGCCAACCGATCGCGAGTGGAGCCGAGCGGTGGGAATTGAACATGAAGCAGGGAACACTCCCGAGGAACGTAGCGGAAAGATCAGAGGGGTTTATCCATGGGGTGAGGGATTTCCGCCGCCCAACGACGTCGGTAACTATGCAGGGAGCGAATCACGTGTAGACACACCGGAAACATGGAGCGTCATCCCCGGTTTTCACGATAGGTACCCTCGGACCAGCCCTGTCTCAGCTTTCAAGGCGAACGGGCGCGGCCTTTGCTGCATCGGTGGTAACGTCTGGGAATGGTGTATGGACAAATTTGCCAGCACCATGAATTGGCGCACCCTCAGAGGAGGGTCGTGGGCCACCTCGCGCGCTGAAGAATTGCTCTCGTCTTATCGGCGTGGGTATGGTCCGCTTTTTCGTTGCGACGATGTTGGCTTCCGCTGCGTCATCGCCACAGATGGAGTTCACGAATGAAACTGCTTAAATTCAATCTGATCTTCATTCCCTTCCTGGCAATCTGCCTCGGTTTGGTGGGCTATATTGCGCGAAAAATGTTGCTCGACGATGCAAAGCAGCATGTCGTCCAGAACGCGCGAATTATCATGGAGACCATGCTATCAAGCCGCACCTACACGACCAAACAGGTAGCCCCGCTACTGCAGCAAAAGAATTTCAAACTGCAAACCGCGATCGAGGAATTTAGAAAAACGATCGGCCAGATTCCGAAGGCTTTGGATCCTAACGCCTCAAAAGACATTCGGGGAAACGCCAAGAAAAGCTTTGTCCTCGGCCAACAGCATGAACTCGAAGCCCAACAGCAGTTCCTGGAATCCGTGAAAAGCAGGCCGGACGAACTGGTCGACAACCAGTTTCATCCACAGTCCGTTCCCGCGTTCGCCGCTACGGAGATATTCGGCTATCTCCGCGAAAAATTTCCCGATTATTTCTACAAAGAAGCGACTCTTAACCCGACAAATCCCCGCGATCACGCGACGGACTGGGAAAGCGACGTGGTCAATCAATTCCGCGGAAATCCGACCCAGGCAGAGTTCATCAACACTCGCGAATCGCCTACCGGGACAGCGCTTTTTCTAGCGCGGCCGATCAAGGTTAACAATGTCAGCTGCCTGGAGTGCCACAGCACTCCGGACAAGGCACCCGCGGAGATGATCAAGCTTTATGGAGGAGACAACGGATTTGGCTGGAGCCTGGACGATGTGATCGGCGCGCAAATCGTTTCCGTCCCGGTTTCTGTCCCGATCCATATGGCGGAAAAAGCATTCCGGGTGATTATCGCATGGCTTGGAGGCGCATTCGCCATTATCCTGGTAGTTGCGAACGTCGCGGTGGCGGTCGTGAGCCGCCAGCGTCCCTGACCACTTCCCACCCAAGAAGGTTGACGATCAAAATAAGTGATGACCAACGACTACCGTTCCCTGGTGTTGGCGGCCGGAGATAGTTATCGGTTAGTTCCTTTCGACGTCAGTTTTACCGAAGCGTTGTTCGAAGCCGTCGATGAGTCGCGCGATGAGCTGATTCGTTTCGTATCGTGGTGCCACCCGGCGTATTCCATGGAGGACGCCCGGCGCTGGTTGCAGGGGCGGGAAAGGGAACGATTTGAGGGGTGGTCATATGATTTCGCGATCACCGACGCCCAGAATGGTGAACTGGTCGGAGGCAGCGGGATCGATCGGATTCAACCCAAGAACTGTCTTGGCAATCTTTATTACTGGACCCGCACCTCGCGAACTAAAAAAGGTGCGGCAACTGCGTCCGCATCCGCCCTCGCCTGGTTCGGTCTCAGTGCGCTGCGCCTGATTCGACTGGAAATCGTTGTTGCCGAAACGAATTTTGCAGGCCGCTCGGTCGCTGAAAAAATTGGTGCCGGCCTGGAGATCCGGCTTCCAAACCGATTAATTCTCGGAGGAGAAGTTCTGCACGCTTATCTCTATTCGCTTCTTGGGCCAAGGACGGAAAGATAGCCAGTGTCAGTGTCAGTGTCAGCGGGAGGCCTCCGTCCCCAATTCGTCCTCGTGCTCGTGCTCGTTATCGTCGTCGATTGCTTACCTCCCCGACAGATCGAGGACGAGCACGAGCACGATAACGAGCACGATTTGAGGAGATTACGCCGACACGCCCCTCGCCGACCCGCCCACACGCTTCCCCCCTCTATCCACCAAGATAGAGTTTCCGGATATGGTCGTCGTTCAGAAGATCCGCGGATTTTCCTGCCAACGCGACCCGACCTGTTTCCAGCGCATAGGCTCGATTCGAAATTTTAAGAGCCATGCGTGAATTTTGTTCGACCAAAATGACACTGATACCGACATCACGATTGATTTCGACTATCGCCCGCGCGATATCGCGAACCACCATTGGTGCCAATCCAAGCGACGGCTCGTCCAGCAGCAGTAACTTTGGCCGTGCCATCAAGGCGCGGCTGATCACCACCATCTGCTGTTCGCCGCCGGAGAGGCTGCCGGCTTGTTGTTTCAGTCGTTCTTTGACTCTAGGAAAACGGGTAAAAATTCTTTCGAGATCCTGTTTAACTTCGCGCTTGTCGTTGCGCAGATAGGCTCCCATCAAGAGATTATCTTTTACCGACATGAACGGGTAAACATGACGCCCCTCCGGCACCATTGAGATCCCAAGCGCCACTACCGCCGCTGGTTCGAGGTTGTCGATACGCTTGCCGCCGAACCAGATCTCACCTGACGACGGCCTGGCCAGGGAGGTAATGGCCCGAAGAGTCGAAGTTTTGCCGGCTCCGTTTGCGCCGATTAGCGCGACGATCTCCCCCTGTTCGAGATGCAAGGTCACATTCTCCAGAGCCTGGACCTTGTCGTAGTGGACACTAATGTTCTTGAGTTCAAAATACATGGCTCAGTGCCCAACGTCTTCGTCGGCTTGACCGAGGTACGCCCCGATCACCGCTTCATTCTGCTGAATCTCCGAAGGGGTACCCTCCGCAATCTTGGTACCGAAATTCAAGACCACAATTTTGTCGCTGATGCGCATCACCGCTGACATATCGTGCTCCACCAAAACGACGGTGACTCCCCGCTCCCGGATGCCGCGAACGAGTCTTACCGCTGCCTCGGTTTCTTCGACGTTCATACCAGCGAAAGGCTCATCGAGCAGAAGCACCTTCGGTTCGGCGGCCATGGCGACAGCGATTCCGAGTGCTCGCAAGTGACCATGCGGAAGGTTGCGCGCAACCATCTGCTTGACCGCACCCAATCCGAGATAGTCGAGGATCTCGCTCGCGCTAAGGCGAAAACGCAGCTCATCGGCGCGCGCCGCTACGCTTGAAAAATAGATGCCGAGACTAGTGGCGCGAGAACGTAATTGGTGCGCGACAATCACATTCTGCAAGGCTGTCATTTCCTTGAAGATGGTTGTCTCCTGGAATGTCCGCACCACTCCGAGGCGTGCCACTTCGTGTGGTGGGCGACCGGTAATCGTTTGCCCATTGAACTTGACTCGTCCCGATGTCGGGGTCACGAACGAGCAGATCAACTTAAAGAGCGTGCTTTTGCCGGCGCCATTCGGACCAATCACCGACAGGATCGCTCCCTCTTCAACGGAAAAGCTGACGCTATTCACTGCGGTCAATCCTCCAAACCGTTTGGTCAATTCCTGAACGTCGAGGATCGCCATGGTCAACTTCTCTCCACCTTTCGCTTGCCATTTCGACGCAGAGAAAGACTCAGGATGCCGTTCGGAAGCCAGAGCATGCAGCCGATCATCAGAATACCATAAATGAGTGCCTGGTAATCTTGGACCGCAGTTAAGAGCTCGAAAGCAATGACCAGCAGAAACGCCCCGACGACCGGACCTAAAATGTAGGAGAGGCCGCCGAGGAAACAATACAGCATGAAATTAACCGAATCCGATATCGTGTAAGTAGCAGGATAGATATTCTGGTGAAAAGCGGCAAAAAATGCACCACCGATCCCACCCATGAAACAACAGACTCCAAAAGCAATGACGCGATACTTCGCGACGTTGATACCAATCGAGGTGGCCAGATCCTCATTTTGTCGCAGCGAGCGAAACACCCAGCCAATCCGGCTGGTCGACAGCCGCCAAACTGCCACCAGCCCCAGCACCAGAAGCGCACAAGCCAGAAAATAAAAAGGCAATGGGTCGGCGCCATTGAATTCCGGAACGATGGTGAGACCGAAGAAACCAATTGCGCCGGGTCTTGGAATATTAACAATCCCGGTGGCCCCTTTAGTGAAATCACCTCCATTGAGCGCGAGTAGGCGAATCGCTTCGGTCAGACTGAGAGTTGTCATGGCAAAATAGACACCTTTCAGCCGAAGCACCGGCCAGCCAATGAGAGCCCCAAGGACCGCCGCAATTAGCCCGGAGAGAGGCAGGCAGAGCCAGAAGGGAACGCCGTAGCGGGTCGCGAGAATGGCGCCGGAGTAACCACCCACCAGGGCAAAGGCACCCTGAGCGAGATTCATTCTGCCGATCGAGAAAGTAATCCAGACTCCCAAACTGATGAACGATAAAATAGCCGCGTTCGTCAGCACGGTGATGAAATACGGCGACTTGCCCAACAACAGGGGCGCGACAACAAACAGGATCAGCACAAAGGCTGCAAATCGCAGCTTCTGTCCGGAAGAAAGGCGATCGTTTTCGATCACCGCGCGGGCCCCATCATCCCCTTCGCGGCGTGTTAGCTGGTTGATTTCTAACCCCATGGCTTTCCCAAAAGGCCTTGCGGGCGCAAAAGCAGAAAGATGATCAGACCCGTAAAGATCAGCAGATAAGTAATCGAACCAGGCAAAACTGCATAACCTATCGCTTCGACGAACCCGAGAACGATCGCCCCAAGGATGGCACCCGGAACGACGCCTGCACCGCCGATCATGATCATAATAAAAGCCTTGATCGAGTAGACGTTCCCGACACCGGAATTGACTCCGAAGACAGTGACCAGAAGGCCCCCTGCCAAACCGGCAAGGGCCGCTCCCAGGGCGAATCCGTAGGCGGCGACACGATTGACGTTCACCCCCATCAGGTGAGTCACCTCCCGATCCTGTGCCAGGGCGCGCATCGCGCGGCCGAGCTTCGTGTATTGAACGAAAAGTAAAAGTCCGACAATTAAAACGAGAGCGAGCAGCATGACCAGGAGCCGGCCAGCCGGAAGATAAGCACTGCCGATCCGATAGACCCCAGTCACCACCGGCGGAACACCCCGCTGTTTCTCACCAAAAATCGATAAGGCGAGGTTTTCAAGGAGCAACGCGGTGCCAACGGCAAGCAACATGGAGTTTTCTTCCCTGATTGCCATCCTCCGCATTCGTCTGAAGAAGAAAGTTTCGAAACACCAGCCAATCGTACCCAAGACCAGCACGACGGCGATTAGGCTAACGAAATAGTTAATCTTAAAAAGACCGTAGAGATAGTAGACGACGAAACCGCCAATCATGAACATTTGCCCATGCGCGAAATTTAA
>DATHPI010000155.1:0-21506 GCA_035484035.1 Chthoniobacterales bacterium | reverse complement strand
GTCCAACTCGCAGGTCGGGCAACCTAGTGCAGCCAATTTCAAGTTGATGTAGTGAGCCAACTTCATGTCCGGGGTAGTGGGTCGCTCTGTCATCGCTTTGTTGGCTTGGGGAGCAGTGTCAGTGCCAGTGCCAGTGTCAGTGTCAGGGGAGAATGTCGCAAAGCTAAAATGCATTCGGATTGTTTTCTCCGTCTGAAGGAGGCTTGAGGACTCAGCGCAGGGCTGAGCCTAGGGCTGAGCCAGGGCTGAGCCGGGGTTTAGCCCAGGGTTTCAACCCTGATCTTTGCACACACTCCGAGGAACCGGCGGCGACTTGGAAACGGGCGAAGAACACAGGCTGGAAGCCTATGCTACATTGGGCACCCGGAGTTTCGGGCGATGTCTGAAAGGCTACTTAACGGGGAGATTTGCGGAACCCACGGCGACACGCGATCGGCTAGTGTAGCATAGGCTTCCAGCCTGTGTTTTGTCCTCACCGTCGAATGGCGTATTAGCGGGAATCGAATAGGTCGAGGGTGAGTGACTGGTTCCCCGGAGCCTAGAAAAACCGAGTCCAGGATACCGCCGGTTGAAACAACAGGGATGAATACAAAATGGCTAAAACGCGCCAATGCGGACAAAACGTGACCGGCCATTCGTTTGATGAGACGATAACTTCGACTTCCCAGACCACTGAGAAAAGTAGTTAGTTTGATTTCCGCTGCACTCGAAGCAAATTTCGGAATAGCAATTGCTACCGAACCTCGATAAAGCTCCAAAACCCATGAGTACCAGCAACAGCGAGCCCAACGTCGTTCATCTCCTCGCGTATGAAAATTGAATCCGGATTGCCTACTATTGGTGCTAAACGCGGTGCGTGCGGGGTCGGAGCGCTCATCGACTTGAACGGGACCAAAACCCACCAACTTGTCGAAGACGGTTTGCGCATTTTATGCAATATCGACCACCGGGGTGCGCGCGGTGCCGAAGAAAAGACAGGCGACGGCGCCGGGATGCTCTTGCAGAAGCCGCATGAATTTTTTCATTCGGAAATTCCGACGCTCGGCGACTTCGACTCGTACGGCGTTGGGCAACTGTTCATGCCGAAGGATCAATGGAAGCAGATCGCTTTGAAGAAGTTGATCACCACGGTTTGCCGGGAAGCGGCTTGCCGGCTGATCCACTGGCGTGAGGTACCGACGGACAATTCCGACCTGGGAAGGACCGCGCTTCTCTCCGAACCGGCGGTCAGGCAGATGTTCATCGAACCAATCGACCCGCTGACCCCGGAGCAATTGGATACGCGACTGTTCGTGTTGCGGCGCCTGATCGAGAAGGCTGTGCAAAACGCCGCGGTTTGCGGCAAAGACCTCTTCTATGTCTGCTCCCTGGACCGCCGGAAAATCGTTTACAAGGGATTGCTGACCTGTAAACAACTGCAGCTTTACTATCCCGATCTTTCAAACAGCCGGATTAAGAGCAGCATTGTTCTGGTGCACTCCCGTTTCGGGACGAACACCCTTGGGGCCTGGGAACTGGCGCATCCTTATCGCACCGTGGTCCACAACGGCGAGATCAATACATTGCGCGGAAACTTAAACCGGATGAGGACGCGGGAGGCCGCCCTTGCCAGTGAAAGATTTGGGGACGACATCGAAATGATCAAGCCGATCACGGGCGATGCGCAGAGCGACACCGCCGTATTCGATAACGTCCTTGAATTGCTGCTGGAATCCGGACGGGGTCTGCCGCACGCCCTGCGAATGCTAATTCCGGAAGCCTGGAACAAAGACCACCGGATGGATGCCAAGCGTCGCGCCTTTTACGACTACTTTTCCACGATTATTGAACCGTGGGATGGCCCGGCTCTGATTGCAGCAACCGACGGTTACAGAGTTGCGGCAATCCTTGACCGGAACGGGTTACGCCCCTGCCGTTACTGTCTTACGCGCTCGAACATCGTGATTATGGCGAGCGAAACTGGAGTGCTTGATACGCCCCCAGGCGAAATCGTTTTTCAAAGCCGGCTTAAACCTGGCGAGATGTTTCTGGCTGACACTCTCGAGAAACGAATCGTGCCCGAGAAGGAAATTTTTGAAGAACTCACCACTCACAATTTTTCGGCGTGGCTATCCGAGAACCGCGTTCGCTTGAAGGACGTGGTGACACCGGGTGCCGAGGTTGAGGAGGTCGGAGAGGTCACGGCCTACCAGCGAGCGTCCGGGTACACCGTGGAATCGCTCCGCTGCCTGGTCCAGCCGATGGCGGAAGAGGGAAAAGACCCGATCGGCTCAATGGGCAATGACACCCCGCTGGCAATTCTCTCCACGCGGCACAAACCGTTGTTCCAATATTTTCTTCAGCTGTTCGCCCAAGTCTCAAATCCACCCCTCGATTATTTGCGGGAAGACTTGGTAACTTCGTTAGAAAGTCACATCGGCCGGCAACGCAATCTTCTGGAGGAAACACCCGAGCATTGCCGCCAACTCTTCCTGGAATCGCCCATCCTGACCTACCGGGAGCTTGAAACCATTAAAAGCCTGGACCGATTCCGGCCGTGTGTGATCGACGGAACCTTCGCAAAGGGCACTTCGCTCGGCGAAGCGATTACCGAGCTTCGCAAGAGCGCGGTCGACGCCATCAAACACGGTTCCGAGATCTTGATCATTTCGGACCGGAAAATTGGCCCGGATCGCGTCGGGGTGCCGAATCTGTTGGCGGTCGGGGCTTTGCATCATCATCTGATTCGAGCCGGGTTGCGCACCCGTGCGGCCCTGGTCCTTGAGGCAGCTCAACCTTGTGCGGTGCATCATATTTGCACCCTGATCGGCTACGGCGCGGATGCGATCTATCCGTGGCTGGCAAATCAAAGCATTGTGCAGATGGGTCGAGAAAATTGGCTGAGCGCAGAAGTCAGCGAAACCCTGACCAAATACAAAAAAGCGCTTGAGGGAGGCATCTTGAAGGTGATGTCGAAAATGGGGATCTCAACGCTCGAAAGCTATAAGGGGGCTCAGGGATTTCAGGCTGTCGGGCTCAATACAGATTTCGTTGAACAATATTTTACCGGGACCAGTGCCTATCTGACGGGTCTCGGCCTGGACGAGGTTGAGCGTGAAGTCCTTGAGCAACACGAGATAGCGTTCGGCGATAAGATCGTCGGCAATCTTCCGCTGGATGTGGGCGGCGACCTTTACTGGCGCCGCGACGGGGAACTCCATCAATGGAATCCGACGACGGTGGGACAACTGCAATACGCGGTCCGTACCGGGAACTACGAAGCTTACCGCGAATTTGCGAACTACTTGAACCACCAGGATCAACGGCTGCAGACCATCCGCGGCTTGCTCGACTTTGTGGTCGATGAGCACGAATCGATTCCCATTAATCAGGTGGAGGCCGTTGAAGAGATTTGGAAGCGATTTTCGACGGGCTCGATGTCACATGGTGCATTGAGCACTGAAGCCCATGAGGCGCTGGCAATCGCTATGAACCGAATTGGCGGTAAAGCGGGCACCGGAGAAGGCGGGGAACAAGTCGAGCGGTTTGGCACCGAACGGGAATGCTCGATGAAACAGGTGGCGAGCGGCAGGTTCGGCGTGACGATCAACTATCTGGTCCATTCCAAGCAGATCGAAATCAAAATGGCGCAAGGGGCCAAACCAGGCGAAGGGGGTGAATTGCCGGGACCGAAGGTGAGCGAAGAAATCGCTTCCGTGCGTTTTACGACTCCCGGCGTGGGGCTGATTTCTCCGCCGCCGCATCATGACATTTACTCGATCGAAGATTTGGCGCAGCTGATTCATGATTTGAAGTGCGCCAATCCAGCGGCGGAAATTCACGTAAAACTCGTTTCCGAAGCCGGAGTTGGAACGATCGCGGCGGGCGTGGCCAAGGCACGCGCCGACGCGGTGCTGATTGCGGGCGATTCCGGGGGGACTGGTGCCGCTATCAAGACATCCATCAAAACAGCCGGAGCACCGTGGGAGCTTGGCCTGGCAGAAACGCAACAAGTGCTGCTGGCCAATAATCTGCGATCACGCATTCGTGTGCGGGCGGATGGCGGGTTGAAGACCGGACGCGACGTGGTGGTCGCGGCGTTACTGGGAGCAGAGGAATACGGATTTGGGACTGCGCCGCTCATTGCTCTTGGTTGCATCATGTTGCGCAAATGCCATTGTAACACCTGCTCGGTGGGCATTGCGACTCAAGACCCTAAGCTGCGCGCAAAATTTGCGGGCAAGCCTGGACACTTGGTCAACTATATGCGGTTTGTCGCACACGAAGTGCGCGAAATCATGGCCGAGCTCGGTTTCCATACGATGGACGAAATGATCGGGCGGGTCGACAAGTTGCGTCCGCGCGAAGTATCTCACCCGACCAACGGACAGATCAATATTTCGCAACTGCTTTACCAGCAGCCGTCCAACGATGCTCCCCGAAAGATGCGGGATCAAAACCACAAACTGGAGGAGAAACTGGATCATCTTCTGATCGAATTGGCCCAACCGGCGATCGAGAGAGGGGAACCGGTCCTGATTGAAATGCCGATCAGGAACTCCGATCGAACGGCCGGCACGATGCTGAGTTCGGTGATCGCAAAGAAATATGGTCCGAAAGGGCTTCCGTCGGACACCATCCAAATCGGATTTACCGGGTCGGCTGGGCAAAGTTTTGGGGCGTTCCTGGCCCGGGGAATTAGTATCCATCTTGAAGGCGCGGCGAACGACTACGTTGGCAAAGGTCTCTCCGGAGGCAAGATCACCGTCGATACGCCCAGAGAAGCGTCCTACACTGCTTCCGAGAACATCATTGTGGGCAATGTGGTGTTGTATGGCGCGACCAGCGGTGAAGCGTATTTCAACGGGATGGCTGGCGAACGGTTCGCGGTGCGGAATTCCGGTGCGATGGCTGTCGTCGAAGGCGTGGGCGATCACGGATGCGAGTATATGACGGGGGGCGTAGTCGTGATCCTTGGGAAAACCGGAAAAAATTTCGGAGCCGGGATGAGTGGCGGCGAAGTCTTCATCCTGGATGAAGACAAGAGTTTCAAGACGCGGCTCAACCCGACAATGGTGCGCATCGACGAGTTTAAGGAGGGTCGAGATATCGAGTTGGTAAGGCGGATGCTGGCAAATCACGTGATCTACACCAACAGCTCTAAGGCAAAAAAGATTCTGGAGAATTGGAAGGAGTATATCTCGAAATTTCTCAAGGTTATTCCGGCCGCTTATGCCGAAGTGGTCGAACGTCATCTGGCTCAGGGGAAAGACGTGCGCGTCGCTGCCCCTCCGCCAGCTGAAAGAAGAAAAGTGGCCTAGCAAGGAACCGCGGAAAAAAGCAGAAAACCAAAACGGACTATTTACTTTCATGGCGGACGATCATCCAAACGGGTTTCTAAAATTCGCTCGTAATCCAATTCCCTATCGGGACCCAGGGGTGCGCACCGGGGATTACACTGAAGTTTACGCGAAAGAGTGGGACGAAGGGCAGTTAAGAGAACAGGGCACACGGTGCATGGATTGCGGGGTGCCGACCTGCATGGGCGGCTGTCCGATTGGAAACATCATACCAGACTTCAATGATCTCGTTTCCCGGGGGAACTGGTTTGGGGCACTGGCCCGTTTACATGCCACCAACAATTTCCCTGAGTTCACGGGATACACCTGCCCGGCGCCGTGCGAACCGGCGTGTGTTCTGGCCTATAACAATGCTCCGGTGACGATCAAAAGCATCGAACGTGCGATAGTTGACCGCGGTTGGGCGGAGGGGTGGATAAATCCGGAGCCGCCTAAGATTCGAACTGGGAAACGCGTGGCCGTTATTGGGAGCGGTCCTGCCGGGCTTTCCGCTGCTCAACAACTCAACCGTGCCGGCCATGAGGTCACGGTTTTTGAGCGCGACGACGAAATTGGGGGCCTGATGGTCTACGGCATACCGGACTTCAAGTTCGGAAAATACCAAGTCGCCCGGCGCGTTGATCAATTGCGGGGTGAAGGCGTGCTTTTCCGCACCGGTGCCAATGTCGGCGTGAACATCGCCTTCCAGGAGTTGCAGGAGAAATTTGACGCAATCTGTCTGGCGATTGGCGCACAATTACCACGTGAGGTTGCAGTCCCTGGACGGCAGCTCAGTGGGATCTATTGGGCGATGGACTACCTGACGAAGGAAAACCGGCGACAAGCCGGAAAAAAAGTTGAGGAGATGATTGATGCGCACGGCAAAAACGTGATCGTGCTCGGCGGTGGCGACACCGGGGCCGATTGCGTCGCCACAGCGCATCGACAGGCCGCCAAGCAGGTCGTCCAAATCAGTATCAATCTCAGGGGTTCAGACGAACGGCCCGGGGATAACCCATGGCCGGAATGGCCGATGATTTATCGGGAGACCTACGCAATTGAAGAGGGCGGCATTGAAGAATTCAACGTCAACGTCACGGGTTTTATAGACACCAATAACGACGGCGCCGTGGATCAGTTGATGTTCAATCGGGTCGAATGGACCTACGAAAAAAAAGACGGTCGCATGGTACGAACCGCTATGAAGGTCATCGAGGAAGGCTTGACCACAGCAGCCGATGTCATCCTGGTGGCGATCGGTTTCCAAGGCGCAGAATCAGCCCCCTTCGCGAACACAGGTATCGAGGTGACCTCCCGGAACACCATCAAAACGGATCGCAATATGATGACGAATTTGCCGGGCGTCTTCGCCGCGGGAGATGCTAGCCGCGGGCAATCCATCGTGGTCTGGGCGATCGGCGAAGGCCGCGACGTCGCCCGCTGCATCGATAGCTATTTAATGGGTAGTTCCCGACTGCCGGCGAGTCTTCGGACCCGAAATCCACCCATCGGAAAGCTATGAAAGATTCTGTTGGTGAACCTCCCGTGGTAGGGTGAGGCTCCGCCCGAACCGGGGCTTCCCGCGTCAACATGCCACATGAAATCTCCCGAGGTCTCTCTGCAGGATCCAAGAAATACGGTCAGCGGTTTTTGGAGGCTTGGCATCGTTTCGATGAAGAAAACGGACGGGACCCCAATCTTCTCGTGGTGGACGGACTGGCTCATCCTCAAGAGTTGCTCTATGCAGATAGATTAACGGATTGGGTTCTGCGCCTGAATCCGGAAGCTTCGGAGCAGCTTCTTTTGGCCGCCAGAAGCCAACACATTTGTCGTTGGACTATTCCACGTCATACCTATGAAATGACACGGGTCGGGTACCTGCGGTGGCGCAGCGACCTGAAGCAGTTTCACGCCGCCAAAGCCGCAGAAATACTCCGAGAGGTCGGCTACGATCCAGAAACGATCGCACAGGTACGCGATTTGAATCTGAAAAAGCATCTGGGCCGTGATCCGGATTGCCAGATCCTTGAAGATGCTCTCTGCCTGGTCACACTTCAGCATCAACTCACCGATCTCATGGCCAAAACCGAGCGCGGTAAAATGATCGAAATATTGCGAAAGACCTGGAAAAAAATGTCCCCGTCGGGTCGTGAACACGCTCTGACATTGTCATTTTCCGAGGAAGAAAAACGACTGATAGAGGAAGCGCTTGGATAATGCGAAGCGCTTCGATGGGCGGATACCTCTAGATCTGAGCCGGTGCTGGCAACGGTTCAAGCGGAGGAACAGGACCAGGCGGTGCCGGCATCGGGGGAGCCGGTGGAGGCTCGATCGGTGGAGGCGCCGGAGCCGGCGGTGTTGGTTGAGGATCGCCAGGAGGAAAAGGAGCACCGGGAATTTGAGCAAACGTGGACATCCTTTTAGTTCGAGATTGTCACTTGTCCCGGATGTATGGGGCCGAGCGGGGTGCAGCGGAAGCGGGTCGGCGGGTCGGCGTAAGGGCGTGTCAACGTGAGCACTTTCCCCACAAGAGAAGATCAATTACATGCGTAAAATATTGGTTGAACTCTGCAAGCTCCACGAACCCAAGACGTCCACGCGACGGGCTAATGTAGCATAGGCTTCCAGCCGGTCTCGGATTGTGTGGGGTGATTCACGTGAATCTTGCGCTCAAAAAGAGACTTAACCCGGTGGACTCTACACAGGCTGGAAGCCTATGCTTTTGACAGGAGCCAGAAGTTGCAGGAGTTCAGGAGTTACAGAATTAGGGAGCTCACCAAACCCCATTTCCCCTCTCTGTGGCCTCTGTGACCTCCGTGCGATGCTTTTCCTTTTTTTGCGTGTTCTCGCCCCGCCAGCCGCGATATCCGCTAACCCCTCCTCACAGGAATTGGACAGGCTTTTCGTAGATCGCCAGGACGATGCAGCCGGCCTCGCTGTGCACCTGATGCCGCGTTCCAGGCGGATTGATGACGAAAGTTCCCTCCGGGTAAATCCCACTCTCGTCCCGTTGCGAGCCGGACAAAATCAGAATGTGCTCATATCCGACATGTTCATGCAGAGGCACCTCTCCATGCTCGCGATATCGAAGCAAAGCAGCCGTCGGCCCTGTCACCCCATCTCCGTAGAGCCGGAAGATATCGACCCCTTTTTTGTAGGGTTCCCAAGCGATTTGATCCTTTTGGGCGGCAAAATGAAAAATGTCTTTGAGTTCGAGAGGGGGCGCCCTGAAGGGAGGTTGTGAGGCCATGAGATTTGCCGAGCAAGAAGGGGTCGATCCAGAAAGCAGGACCATTATGCGGGAAGGAAGACTTCTCGTCTATCAATGACTCGCCATCTTCTCTCCGATTAACTGCCGGTCGATCTCGTGAATAGGCGCGGAGTAGACAATCTTTCCTGCCGCCATCACCACCAGTCGATCCGAAAGAGCGACCAATTCGTCGAGATCCTCGCTCAGAAGCAAGATTGCCACGTTCCTGTTCCTCGCTTCCAGGAGCTGGGAATGAATAAAGTCAACCGCGCCGAAGTCGAGACCCATGCATGGATTGGAGACGACCAGAACCTTCGCGGTGCCCGGGCCGAGATCACGCGCCAAGACTGCCCGCTGAACGTTGCCACCCGACAAGTGAGCAATTGGTGTGTTTTCATCACGCGTTTTGACATTAAACCGTTTGATCCAGTGGCGTCCGCTCTGGCGGATCTGCCTTCGGTTGAGCCACCAGCGTTTCCAAGCCAACGGTGGTCGGTCGAAGGTTCTTAGCGCGAAGTTCTCGGCGATACTCATTTGCGGCGCACACGCGCTACGCAGCGGCTCTTCCGGTAACACATAGATGTGATGGTGCAGGATCTCCTTGCGAGTCATCCCAAAGCGGGCGCCTCCGACGCGGATTTCACCGCCCGAGGCAATCCGCTGTCCGCCCAGAACCTCGACCAGTTCACGCTGGCCGTTACCGGATACTCCGGCGACGCCGACGATTTCTCCGGCGCGAACGGACAAATCAAATTCCTCGACCGCTGGCACGCCATTATCTCGGTTAGCGGCGAGGCCTTTGATCTGCAGAAGCTCCGCCCCAGACTCCTGAACCCTTTTTTCAATTGTCTTTCCCGATCGTTGCTCTCCGATCATCATGGTCGCAAGGTCCGAGGTCGTCAGAACCCCGACTTTGCCTCGGCCTGTCACTTTGCCTTTCCGGAGCACGGTGACTTCGTCGCAGTAACCGGTGACCTCCCGAAACTTGTGCGTAATGATCAGAACACTTAATTGTTTCGCGGAAACCATCCGACGAAGCATCCCGAGCACTTCGTCCGCCTCGACAGGGGTCAACACGGAGGTCGGCTCATCCAGGATCAATATTTTGCTATGAAGATAGAGTTGCTTCAAGATTTCGATCTTCTGCTTTTGACCGGCAGCCAGATCAGAAACTCTTGCGTTCAGGTCAATTTTGAACGGCGCCGTCGCGAGAAAATCAGTCAGATGTTGGCGTTCGGCCGGCCAATGAATGAATTGGGGCAGATCCGGTCGGGCCAGAAGTAAATTTTCGGCCACCGTCATGGCGGGCACCACCGTAAAATGCTGGTAGACCATACCGATTCCCAGCTTGTGGGCATCGTAAGGGCTTCGAATTTGGCGGACGCTTTGGCCTACGATGATATCACCCGCATCAGCCAGGTGATACCCCATGATGCATTTGACGAGGGTGCTTTTCCCAGCTCCATTTTCGCCCAGCAGGGCGTGAAAAGTCCCAGGTTCGAGTTTCAGGGAGACAGTGTCATTCGCGACAAACGAACCAAACCGTTTGGTCAGGTTGACCAACTCGAGGCGCGGCGGCTGAGGTTCGGAGAGAGCTGCTATCATGCAATCGCGGCGATGAACGACTCGGAGTTTGCGACGGCCCCAAAGACGCCTCCTTGCATCTTGATCATTTGCAGGGCGGCCAAGTAATTTCCGTAGTCCGTTGCCCCTGTACAATCCGAGAGCACCAGGCATTCATAACCGCGGTCATTCGCCTCTCGCATCGTCGTGTGAACGCAGACGTCGGTGGTAATACCGGAGAAAACGATGTTCTGAATGCCTTTATGCCGCAAAAGCATGTCGAGGTCGGTGGCGTAGAACGACCCTTTTCCAGGTTTGTCGATCACCGCTTCGCCTTCCAGCGGAGCAAGTTCTGGAATGATCTGCCAGCCAGGTTCGCCGCGCGTGAGGATCCGGCCGCACGGTCCGGGATCTCCGATTCCAGCGCCGATCCGCCTACTGCGCCATCGTTTGTTCTCCGGAAGATCCGCCAGATCCGGCCGATGGCCCTCGCGGGTATGCATGACGTGAAAGCCGCGCTCGCGGGTCGCGGCTAAGACGTTTTGGATCGGCTCGATAGGCGCCCGGGTGAGCGAGAGATCATAGCCCATCTTATCGACATACCCGCCTTCCCCGCAAAAGTCGATTTGCATGTCGATTATCAGAAAAAGGGTGTTCTGAGGACGCAAATCACCATTGTACGGCCAACGATATGGGTCAGCTTCTACGTAGCTTTGTTTCATGTTCGGTCGGTTAGAGCTCCTGGAACTCCAGAAAGAGCACGTTTGTTGCTGCAGGTCAAAATCATGACGGCAAGCGTGAGAATGAATGGAGAGGCATTAAAGAGATAGTAATAACTTGTCACCCCGACAGACTGAAGAGCCGGACCAAGCGCTTGGGCGCCTCCAAAGAGGAGGGACGCCCAAAGGCAATGAATTGGGTTCCAACGCGCGAAAATGACCAATGCTACGGCGATCATCCCCTGCCCGCTCGAGACGCGTTCGTTCCAGCTCCCTGGGTAATACAGTGAGAGGTAGGCACCACCAATCCCGGCGAAAGCGCTCCCCACCATGATACTCGCCGTTCGCACCCGCCAGACGGAAATTCCCAGGGCACGGGCAGCCTCTGCTTTGTCGCCGACAGCGCGGACGAACATTCCCCAACGGGTCCCCCCAAAAAACCAATGGAGAGCAAAAGCCAGCGCAACTCCGACGAAAAATAGAGGACAGATGTCGAGCGAGGGTAAGTGCTCCCCCAACCCAATTTTGATCGTCGGTAACTGTGGTGCGAGAGGCTGGATGAATGGTTTGCCTAGAAAGAACGCTATACCGCTGCCGAAGATGATCATGGCAATACCGACCGCGATGTCGTTGACTTTTGGCTTCTGCGTCAGCCATGCATGAATAAGCCCCAGACAAGCACCTCCGCAAGCCGCCGCAAAAACCCCTAACCAGGGAGATCCAGTTTTGTACGAAATGGCATAAGCGCTCATGGCCCCAAAGAGCAGGACCCCTTCGAGCCCGAGATTAATCTTGCCGCTCTTCTCCGTCAGGCATTCCCCAAGACTAACAAAAAGGAAGGGAGTGCCGCCCCGAAACGCTCCAGCAATGATTGCCAGAGGTACTGCGAACCAACCGATCCCGGTGCTCGCGCCCGTCATAGCTCAATGGTCATGATTCAACTTCCCGAAAGATCTTCCATCGTCCGTACAAGCTTTCGCTAAAAAGAATCACCAGAAACACCAGCCCTTGAAAAACCATAATGGCGGCATCCGGCAAATGCTGGTCGCGTTGTAAGATGCCGCCGCTAGCCAGCAGCCCACCCAGCAAGATCGAAATGAGGATGCACCCGAGAGGATTGTGCCGCGCCAAGAATGCCACCAGGATGCCACTGTAACCGTACCAGGCGTTCAACGATTCATTGGCGCGACCGTGAACGGCAGCCACTTCCACCATGCCTGCCAGCCCTGGGCATGCGCCGGCCAGGAAACAAGTAATCAGAGTGATTCTGCCCACCGGGATTCCCGCTATCTGGGCTGCTCGCACATTACCGCCGATGGTACGGATCTGAAAACCAAGCGTAGTTTGGCTGATCAGCACCCAAGCCAGAAGACAAGCGACCAAGCCAAACACCAATCCCCAATGGATCGTGGTGTCGCCAAGCGGCTGCAGCATCTGTTCATCCGGGATCGGATAGCTTGCGGGTTTGTTCAGACTGCTCGGATCGCGTACCCAGGTATTGATAGCCTGGTTCAGAATTGCGATCGCGATGTAGTTCATCATCAAACTACTGATTGTTTCGTTGACGCCGCGGTAATGCTTCAATCCGCCGGCGATAGCCAGCCAGAGGCCTCCCGTCACCATGCCGACCCCGGCCATCACAACCTGCACCATGAGCGGACTGGCGGTCGGAAACTGGAGCGCGGCGATGGTCGCACAGAGTCCTCCGATGACCAGTGCTCCCTCGCTGCCAATCATCACCAATCCGAGTTGGAATGGGATAGCTGTACCCAGTGAACAAAGCATCAGAGGCGCTGCTCGGACCAGCGTATTCTGGAACGAGTACCAACTGCCGAAAGCCGCCTTGTGGATCGAAGCGTAGACGGCAAATGGATTGGCGCCGGCCAACGCGCAAAAGGCCCCAAAAGCGGCGAGGGAAACCAGGATCGCACCAATAGGAATCAGGATCGATTCCAGATGGCTCCGCCACCTGAAATGCCGTTTCTGGCCGGACGAGTCGCTGTCAGTGAGCGGTTCGAGAAGCGAACCGGCCTTTTCCACTTGAGCATTCTCCATCAACTTTTCGGGGTGCGATGGTAAACTTCCAAGTTCAGCTTGTCGTGCTCCCAAGCACGCCTTCCACCAGCCAATTCATTTTTTCGAGTTCGGGGTCTTTCTGTTTCATTTCAACCCCGGCCGGGATGACAACTTTTCCTGTGTTGTCCTTAATTTCGCCCTTATAAATCACCATGGTTCCGTCCATGAACTTAGCTTTGGCTGCTTCCGCAGCCTCCTTCGCCTTGTCGCTAACGCTTGGCCCGTAGTCGGACACTTTAACAAACCCGTCCTTCAACCCACCGCGGACGACGTGCGGGATAGAGCCATCTTGCAAAGACTTTCCGGCCTTGATCTCGTTGGCGTACATGCCATAGACGTGCGACCAATCCCATTCTGCGCCCGTCAGGTAACCTTTCGGCGCAATGGCCGCCTGACTGGCATGATATCCGCAGCTGGAGATCCCGCGAGTTTCGGCGGTCTGGATCACCACTTTCGGACTGTCCACGTGACAAGTCAGCACATCCACACCCTGGTTGATCAGGCTGTTTGCCGCCTCGGCCTCTTTGACTGGAAGCGACCAGTCGCCGGTGAAAACCACCTGGACCGTGGCAGCGGGGTTCACGCTTCGCGCACCAAGGGTAAAACTATTGATATTCCGAAGGACTTGGGGGATCGGTTTGGCCGCCACAAACCCGAGTTTGTTACTCTTGGTCGTCAATCCGGCCACGATTCCGGAGATATATTCAGCCTCATCAATGTAGCCAAAGTAGGTTCCCACGTTGGCCGGATGCTTACCGACAACATAAAAGCCGCCGCAATGGAAGAACTGAACTTTTGGAAACTGCTTGGCGACTTTCAGAATATGGGGATCGTAATAGCCGAACGAGGTCGGAAAAAGCACAGTCGCGTTATCCTGAACGATCATATCGCGCATGGTCTCCTGAACCGCGACCGTCTCGGGCACGTTGGCTTCCTCCAAAACCTTGACGCCCGGTAGCTTTGCGACGCTGGCAGCCCCGAGGGCATGCGCCTGGTTGTAACCGTAGTCGTCCTTCGGACCTACGTAGATAAAGCCGATTGTCAGGTCGTCAGCCAAAACGGTAGAGCTCAAGGCCGCCAGACTGACCAACAAACAAATAAGAGAACGTTTAATCATTAAATTCAGACTCATTCAAAAGATGCCTTCACAGAATACTGGCCGGGCAGTTATTGGAAATTGGCACGGCGCGATCACTCGGCGACCTGGCTCAACTCTCCATGATGTTCCACTTCGGCAGGTTTTTCTGAGTAGGAGGCAAATTTAGCGCAGTAGACGAGCACTGCAGCCACCGCCAAATAGCTCACTGCAACGGCGGGCGTTTGTCCAAACCCGATCCTTTCCCCGTGGATAAAGCCGAAAAAGGTGAGAATCGCACCGGCGCCTGCAAAATAGGCTGCCCTCATGAACTCGCGTTCAATGATAAACACGCCGATGGCACCAAGGATCAGCCCGGCCAGAATCGCGCCCCCTCCCAACACTTCGAGCCCTTTGTAGAGAACCCCGGTCTGGGCAAGTTTATCTAACCCAATGGCTGCTGCGTTGGTCCCGGCGGCAGCCAGAGAGTTGTCGATTTGGAGTTTGCCCCAGGCAGCGATATGCGGCGTCAAGGCCAGAATGATTGCTGGAGCATGGGATCTCGGATTTTCCTGAAACGCCTGCGCGCCGATCAGCATACCGATATAAAGCAAAATCGGGGAGATCGCCACCACCGGGATCACGGCCATCATCACGGAGATGATCCCGAACCATGACAAGATGATCACCATGACTCCAGTCGCGGCAGAGTAGCCAATCCTGCCACCCATGGCTTTCCAGCCCGGATGGCCAATATAGACGGCGTTGATGAAGGGATTACCCATCAAGCAACCGATTAAGCTGATAACTCCGTCCGCAGTCAAAACACGGGTCGTGGGGAAGCTGTCGCCCGCAACTGCAGCGCTCTCCACGTTATCCATCGCCTCGACCAGATCGTAAATGCCGAATGGAATGGCGGTCACCAAAATGACCCCGATGAATGGGAAGCCCCCAAACACATGGTCAAGCGCCGGAGTCGGAAAGGAAAAGCCGAAACTGGAAAAGGCCTGCCCTAAGCCAGCGGGGGTAATCCCTCCCCAGTTAAGTCCAAACAAAGTCGATCCCCAAGCGATAATGCAGCCTACGCCAATCGCGACGAGTCCCGCCGGTATACCGCCAAAGTAGCGCACACCACCGAACCAGCTAGCGAGAATAATAGCAAAACAGGTAATGCCAATCACTGGCGTGATGAACATGTCCTGGGCCGGCCGCATTGAGATAAAGGCAATCGAAACGCCAGCCAGGGTGCCGAGGAGAGCCGCTCGCGGGGTGATCTTCCGGATAATGGGCGCCACAAACCCGCCCGCCATCAACACGAAGCTCTGAATGAACACCCAGGTCAGACCTGCTTCCCAGCCCTTGACCGGGTCACCCGTCTTGGCGGCAATCGGCAACATGATGACAAACGTAACCACAAACATATGCGGCACGCTGGTGCCGGAAGGAAGCGCGCAAACGTCGCTGCGACCCGTACGTTTGGCCAATCCGTAGGCCAGCCATGCATAGTAAAGCGTGCTCAGAAAGAGCATCATTCCGGTGGCCGGAAGTATTCGTCCGAAAACGAGTGAATCTGGCATTTTCAGGACAAAACGTAACAACCCGCTCAAGGTGAGCAGATTGACTAATATGTTAGTCCCGAAGCCGAAGAACGCGTTCCAGTCTCCGGGCACCCAGATGGCAGGCTTCGAATTATTCATAACCTTTCTCTTTCAAACATTGTCAACTTCCTACTGTCCCCGGTTGCCCTAACCAAGAGCAGCGAGAATTCGGGTCGAGTCTGACACCCAGCCGAAAATCCCGCCCTGCGCTTTGATCATTTTCAGTCCCATCTCCTGGAACTCCGGAAAGTAAGATCCAACGCAGTCCGCAGGTACCAGACAGTCGTAGCCGCGATCGTTTGCTTCGCGGACGGTGGTGTTCACACAGACTTCAGTGGTGACCCCGGTGACGACCAGCTTCTGAATGCCGAGGTTCTGCAGGATGGCGTGTAGATCGGTGGCAAAAAAGGCGCCTTTGCCGGGCTTATCAATGACTGGCTCACTTGGCAGCGGATAGAGCTCCGGGATAATGTCATGTCCCGCCTCGCCTCTGATTAAGATTCGGCCCATCGGCCCAGGATCGCCGATGGAAGTCTTGCTATGACCCCGTATCTTTTTGGCCGGCGGAAGATCGGTCATATCTGATCGATGCCCCTCTCGGGTGTGTATCACCTTCAAACCTTCCCCACGCCACGCCGCGAGCAGCTGCTGGTTAGGTACAATCGTCCGGCGAAGCTGAGAGACATCATTGCCTAGCATTTCGCCGAAGCCACCCGGCTCCAGGAAATCGCGTTGCATGTCAATGATCACGAGCGCGCAGTGAGCCGGCTCGAATTCATAAGCATACGGTTCTGCGTCGACGGTAATCGTCCGTTTGCTGTTCATGGGGATTCCTCTGGGTACATCGTTGAACTGAGCACAGGACCCCTAAGCATCACGCGTGCCACACGTCGTGAAGGCGGAATTTTTGGTGGGAAAACGAGTTTTGGGGACGTTAGGGCATCGGGGCGGGAATTAGGCGCAGAGGAAAGCATTGCACAGAGGTCACGGAGGTCACAGAGGATAAGGAGGCAACGGAGGTTTCGGTGGTCGTGGAGGCTTTGGAGTTCGGGTGAGGCTCTGAGCGCAACTCCTTGAGCGGTGCCCGGTTCTGAAGGTTGACCGACGGCGGTATCGCAACGGATGAGCAGTTTCCATCACTTTTCTGGCGAAATACCGCCAACGTGGTCGCAGGTAGGAACTTGTCTGCGGAGCGGGGGTAGGCGAAGCGTCCCCGCTTTGCTTCTTCTCCCCAGCGCTTGGGTGAGGCAAGACGCTTCGCCTACCGAAGAAGCAAAGCGGGGACGCTTCGCCTACACGAGCAATTCGATTCGAGTGAATCAAACGGTTCCCAAGACATTTAAGCGGTATTGAGGCAAGCTTCGTGCTCAAACTGAGAACGATGACGATTTTGGTTGTTCCCGGAAATTCGCCGCACTATGAAGGATTTATCTGAGGTCTCACTGAGTATCGGGTCACTTCAAGCACACTACAGCTCGGGCTGTCTCACACCCGGCGACGTGATCCGGGAAGTTTATAGACGGATCCGGATGTTTTCCCACAACCCGGTCTGGATCCACCTTGTCCCGGAAGAGGAGGCTGTGGAAGCCGCCGAGGCTCTGCGCGGCACAGCGGCCCATTCCCTGTTCGGCATACCCTTTGCCATTAAAGACAATATCGACGCCGCAAACCTTCCCACTACCGCTGGTTGTCCGATGTTTTCTTATATGGCTGAAAAGGATGCGACGAGCGTTGCCCGAATTAAAGCAGCCGGGGGAATTCTGGTCGGAAAAACTAACCTGGATCAGTTTGCCACCGGCCTCGTCGGGGTACGGTCACCGTATGGCGCTTGTGCGAACGTTTTTCATCCTGAGTACATCTCGGGTGGCTCCAGTTCGGGCTCGGCAGTGGCAGTGGCTTCGGGACTTGTGAGTTTTGCCTTGGGAACGGACACCGCCGGTTCCGGCCGTGTTCCGGCCGCTTTCAACAATATTATTGGCCTCAAACCGACAAGAGGTATCCTGAGCGCCGACGGCGTAGTGCCCGCTTGCCGATCCCTGGACTGTGTCTCACTCTTTTGCTTAACGGCGGAAGATGCAGAAGCGGTGCTTTCCGTCACGGCTGGATACGACCGAAACGATCCCTATTCGCGCCTTTTGCCTTCCCGAAGCTCCGTGGCGCCCACCTATCGTATCGGGATCCCCGCTGCTCAGGACCTCTCGATGGTCGATCACGCTTACCTTGCGCTGTTCGCTCAAGCGCAAGAACGACTCGAATCTCTCGGGCATACCCTGGTTGAGGTGAGTATCAAACCTTTTCTCCAGGCGGCTCAACTCCTCTACGGAGGGCCTTGGGTGGCCGAGCGTTTCGCGGCCGTTGGACAATTCGTCAAGGAACACGCCGATGCGGTTCATCCGGTCGTCCGCGAGATTGTTCTGGGCGGTGAAAAATATTCTGCCGTTGACGCATTTAATGGCCAGTACGCTTTGGAAAAGTTCCGGCAAGAGGCGTCCGAAACCTGGAACGTCGTCGACTTTTTGTTGTTACCCACTGCCCCTGATATCTTCCGGATCGCAGAAGTGGAGGCCGATCCCGTGGCGCTGAACAGCCGGCTTGGCGTATTTACGAATTTTGTTAATTTGCTGGACCTCGCCGCCATCGCTGCTCCCGCCGGGTTCCGCGTGGACGGGCTACCCTTCGGGATTACTTTTGTTGGTCAGGCATTCTCAGACCGCTCTCTGCTTGCACTCGCGGCCTCGTACCTGCGCTCTCTAAGACCCGCCCTTGGCGGTACCAGACTCCCTTATCCCGAGACGCCGGTTGCCAGAGAAGAAACCAACTCGGACCGCATGACGATCGCCGTCGTCGGTGCGCACCTGACGGGTGAACCCTTGAACTATCAACTCACGGAGCGGGATGCCCGATTCGTTCGAACAGCGAAGACTGCTCCTTCCTATCAGCTTTTTGCTCTCCCCGGCACGTCTCCACCAAAGCCCGGGCTGGTCAGAATCAGAGCTGAAGGCGGCGTATCGATTTTGCTGGAGATCTGGGAACTTCCACTTCACCAATTCGGAAATTTCCTGCGGCAGGTTCCTTCCCCTTTAACCATCGGGATGATTCATCTCAGTGACGGACGCACCGTCAAAGGATTTTTGTGCGAAGAAGCTGCCGTGCAGGACGCATTGAACATCTCTGCGTTTGGCGGTTGGAAGGCCTACCTGAAAAGCCAGACTCTCGCGGCAGCGGGAAAGTGATTCAGAATTCAGGAGTCAGGAGTTGCAGGAGTTCAGGAGACGGGAGTAGTGAAGTGATGGAGTGGTGGACGATTCGCAAAGGGCTCGGCAGGTCTTGCTTTGGCGATCTAGGAGGCGTCAGCCCCCCGATCGGAGCGAGCAAACAAAAGCATTACTCCAGTACTCCATTGCTCCATGACTCCTGAACTCCTGCAACTCCTGAACTCCTTCTTCAAAGAAATTCTGGCGAAAATCGTGTGGAGCTCGATTTAGTCTGAATCCAAAGAGAATGATTGAGTTTCTCGGGCAAACTCAGTAGTGTCCCGCTTCCATTTTAAATCGTCTGCAGCTAGCACTAACCCCCAAAAACCAACGTCAAAGCAGACGTTTATTCCAGCTTTATGAACCCCCCGAACAAAGATGATCGTGCAAATTTAATGCATCGCCGAACTTTCATTCGCCGCACCGCAGCGTTTGCCGGTGCGACCGCGGTCCTGTCAATGGTGCCTCGGAGAGCATTTGCTGCCGACACCCCGACCTTGGTGAACTCTATCCGGTCGTTGTCCAACCCGTATCACGCGACCTGGAATCAGGGCGGCGCGGCCTTCGCGAAGTCGATTGGGGCCGACTACGTCACCCTCGTCACGGAGGGAGACAGCGAAAAAGGAATCGCGGACATTCGAGCGATCCTTGCCAAGACTGGTGGAAACATGGTTCTAAATGTCGATCCGAACGACAGCCCGGACGCGCGACCGATTGTCGAAGCCTGCGTCAAGGCGGGCGCATTTGTCACTACCCAATGGAACAAGCCGGCTGATCTGCATCCGTGGGATTTTAACCCGAATTACGTGGCCCATATTGCCTTCGACGGAGTTCATTACGGAGAGGACACTGGGAACGCGTTGATCAAAGCGATTGGCGGATCGGGCGGCATCGTGGCACTTGGAGGTATTCTATCGAATACTCCGGCTATCGAACGTAAGGCGGGGTTGGAGAAAGCGCTCAAAGCGAATCCGAACGTCAAGCTGCTCGATTTTCAGGTCGCAAACTGGAAGTCGACAGAAGCTTTTAACATCGTGAGCGCATGGCTAACCCGGTTTGGCGGAGATATTAAGGGGATTTGGGCAGCTAATGACGATATGGCAGTTGGCACGCTGGAAGCGCTGCGGGCAGAAAAGTTGGCTGGGAAGGTTCCGGTCACAGGCATCGACGGGATAAAAACTGCCATTGAAGCCGTTCGGGCCGGCGAATTTGCGGCAACTGTTTCCTGGGATCCATACTGGCAAGGCAGCATGGGGCTATCCATCGCCTATGCCGCCAAGACTGGGAAAATCGACATCACGAAAGAGCCGAAAGATCATCGCGAGTTCTACGGCACCGGCGTCTTGGTGACGAAGGAAAATGTCGACGAATTCTACAAGACCCACATTGAATCCGAACCGAAAATTGATTTCAACGATTATTGGGGCCGTGTGACGGGTCAGATTCGGCAGAGCTGAGGAGCGCGTGGAACCCCAGATCGGTCATCCATCCGCAGATTCAGGTACGCCGCAGATCAGATCTTCCGAACGGCGCGGTAAGGACCCCAAGCGGTCTCTTAGCCGCCTGAAACCGTACGCGCCGTTCTTCGCCTTGATCGTGTTATCGCTCCTTGTCGGCGCGATGAACCCGCGTTTCTTTGAGTTCAGCAACTTGATTCGCGTCGCGAATTCGGCTGCGATTCCGCTCGTGCTGGCGCTGGGTATGACCTTCATCATCGTGTTGGGCAGTATCGACCTGTCTGTCGAGGGGGTGCTGGCGATTGGGGCGGTCCTGATCAGCCTGATGGTGAAAAACAACAGCAATCATTCGGATCTTGGGTGGTTCGGCGTCATGCTGGCGATCCTGGCCTGCGGCGTGATCGGAAGCTTGAACGGGGTCATCCATGTCGGCTTACGCATCCCCTCCTTCATGGTTACACTCGGAATGTGGTTCATTGGTGTTGGGGTGGCTACCCTGGTACTGGGTGGATCAACCGTGCGCGTGCTCGACCAGAGCATTCGAAGTCTTGCGCTTGAGCGACCCCTGGGATTGTTCCCGATTGCCGTTTGGGTGGCCCTGGCCGCGCTTGGTATCACCTGGGTGATTGAGCGCCGGACCAGGATTGGGCGGTACATTTATGCAATCGGCGGCGGCGAGGACTTGGCGGCTCTCTCCGGCATCCCCGTCAAAAGGGTCAAGATTATCACTTTTACGATCGCTGGAGCATTGTACGGACTCGGCGGCCTGTTGGCTGCGGCACAGCTCGGCCAAGGCAACGCATTGATCGGAAGCGGAAGGTTATTCTCGACCGTGACAGCCGTGGTGGTCGGCGGGACGGCACTCACCGGCGGGGAAGGCGGGGTTTTGAATACCCTGGTCGGCGTTCTGATTATGGCGGTGTTAGGTAACGGGATGGTGCTGTTGGGCATCTCTCCAGATTTGCAGCAAGGGCTGCAAGGAGTCTTGATCATTGTTGCGGTCGCGCTCTCCCTGGACCGTGCCCGGTTAAAAATCGTTAAATAAAAATGCTTTCGGTGGAACATGTCAGCAAAGGGTTCGCCGGCGTCCAGGCCTTAGACGACGTCAACGTGGAGATTGGTGTCAACGAAGTGGTGGGCCTGGTTGGTGAGAACGGCGCGGGCAAGTCGACCCTGATGCGAATTCTGGCCGGCGT
>DATHPI010000154.1:0-11902 GCA_035484035.1 Chthoniobacterales bacterium | reverse complement strand
GCTCCCCCCAGATTCCATCGCCGCAGCGGTGAGACTGAGTAGAGCACGGGCGGTCGGCTTGAGTATTGTTTACCAGGAATGGCCCTACGGGCTGGAAGCCGAACTCAGGAAACTACGAATCTTGTTGCCGCGCGAGGTGGTACTGTTCATCGGTGGACGCGCAGTGCCTGCGTATCGTCCTGTGCTGAATGAGATAGAAGCCATTCAAGTGAACGATCTCTCGGCTTTTTGCTCTGCACTCGACACGTTGCTTGGCCAGCAGAAACGAAAGACCAAGAAAAACCCATCCTAAAGCGATACCTCCCACCAACCCTCGAATCGTCTCGTTCATTATGCCGTTCTACGGGCACGCCAAGGCATGGTAGCCGGATCACCTGCCTCCTACTTCTGTTCGGAAATCCGCCACAGTCCCGCTCATAAAGCTTATCGTTCTTTTGACCAGCGGCCCGGTATGGCCTCTTTGGACTGTGGGAAACTGACCTATTTGAAGTAAAGCGTCTTGCTGCCGACGTCGATGATACCACCACGTTCGAAGAAGAAATCGGCACCGATTAGACCGCCAAACGGGTAGCGCAGGTCCTCAGGACCTTCCGGCAGGCCGGTAACTCCGACCACCGCGGGGCCTAGCGGATATTTGCCCAGATCAAATACCGGTGCGATGGTCACGCCGACCGGCCGTTCTTTGGAGTGAATGCCTTTTGCGCTCACCGTCGTTCCGATCACCGGAATTCCATTCTGCTTTGCCACTTCCGTCGGCACCAAGGTGGCAAATCCACCAGTGTCCACGACAAAGCTATACCGGTTCTGCCCGATTCGGCCCTCGACCTCAAGCGCGCCGGAATGCGTAATTCGCATCGGTACGGCTTTATAACGGCCATGCTTTGCACTCGCGACAACCCGTTGGGCGTCGCCCCCAGCG
This sequence comes from Chthoniobacterales bacterium, assembly GCA_035484035.1. GTDB lineage: Bacteria > Verrucomicrobiota > Verrucomicrobiia > Chthoniobacterales > JAFAMB01 > JAFAMB01. The sequence continues at coordinate 10,983 of DATHPI010000154.1, read as the reverse complement.
ACCGTCAGGTAAATTCGCGTGTTCCGGCAATCAATGACGGCGTTGTAACGCTGCAGGATATCCAAACCAATAATTCCGTCCATCGTCACGTGATTGCCTGAATCGCGGAGCTTTGCTCGGAAATCACGGAGATCGATCAACGCCACCGGTCCGGAACCGAGGTTGTCGCTTCCAACGTACAGGCTGTCGACCAGCGCCACTGGGACGATCCGGTTGTTGACCTCGATTTGCTTTGGCACCTGAACAACGCCGGGACCCTTTGACAACCCAAGGAGTTTCGCTTTGTTGGTATCCACGATGCTGAGTGCTGCTCCAGTATCGATAGCAAACCAGGCCGGCCGGTTATTAACCCGAACAGACACAAAAAGGTGGTTACCGGTACTCCGGCTGAGCGTTGTGCCAGAGTTAGCTGAGCCTAGCTCGGTTGCCTTTACGCTAGGAAAACAGCCGCATGCAGAGTAGATTATCCAGCCTGAGGCACAAATCAGTAGTTTATGAAATTGTTGCATGGTGCAGTGATGAATGTTACACGATCGGCGGCGTTTTGGGCGCCCGTATTTCTGGTCCTCGGCGCTTATCTCCTTAGTGCAGAATCAGGTTTAGCGCAAAGTCAGCCGGGATGGGGCGAAATCTGGCAGCAACGCATGACGATTGGTCAGGCTCAATTGGACGGGGCGTTCAAGCTGGCAGAATCCGGCAAGGTCAACGAAGCCTTGGCCATGATCGACCAGGTGATCGCCAGCGATCCGAACAATTGGCGCTCCTACTTTCTAAAGTCTGCCGTTCTTATTCTAGCCAAACGTGGGGGCGAGGCTCTGAAACAGATCGACACCAGCATCAATTTAGCCCGCCGAAGTAACGTGTCCGCCGGCCTGTTGGCGGAACTCTACGAGAGCAAAGCGCGAAGCTGCATCGACTACGGTCGCTATGATGAAGGCAAAAAGTCTCTCGAACAGGCCGTTCATCTGCAACCGACGGATCCGACCACACTTAACGATTTGGCGTGGATGCTGGCCACCTCAAAGGATCCCCGGGTCCGGGATGGCCGCCGAGCGGTTGCGATCGCGACCAAGGCTTGCGTTCTGAGCAATTGGAAGAACGCGTTCTCCATCGACACGCTGGCGGCTGCGTCCGCCACCGCAGGCAATTTCGCGGACGCTATCAAATACCAGCAGTTAGCGATCACGAATTTGGAACCGGGCGATCGTCAAGCTCAATTACCGGGCATGGAGCAACGGCTCCATCAATATTCAAGCGGCCAGACCTTCACGGGCCTCTAGTGCATCGTCTCATAAGTAGCAGGCAATGAGACGATGCACTAGTTGCATCGAATATCGGTTGGGAACCTGGCGTAGATTCCCTCCGGATCATTCAACGCCCGCAAATCCCTCAGGCCGTTTTCCAGTTCTTGCAGGCCCAGGCCAACCGGATCAAATCGGGCGACGGGCGGTCTGGGAGTTGACTTGAACAGTTCCCTCAGTCTTTCGCTCAGATCTTTCCGCCCTGGAAACTCCGCAATTCGCGGCTGGCCGCCGAGGTTCGCAAGATTTGCGGCGTAGGCAATCGCCGAATCTAATCCCCCAATCTCGTCCACCAATTTGATTCGTGTCGCCTCGCCACCCGACCAAACCCGACCCTGCGCAATTTCGTTCACCTGCGCAACATCGATGTGCCGGCCCTGGGAAACTCGATCCAGGAACTGGTCGTAAAACTTGTCGACAGCCTTCTGCAAGATTGCCATATCTGCCTCCGATTTTTGCTTGAGCGGATTAAACAATGTCGCCAACGGTGTGGTGGTGGTGACAGAATCGGTGGTGATTCCATTGTCGGCGGCAATCTTTTCAAAATTAGCCTCTAATCCGAACACCCCGATGCTTCCTGTGATGGTTGTCGGCTCGGCAAAGATATGCTTGGACGGGACAGAAATGTAATAGCCACCCGAGGCAGCGTAGCCGCCCATCGACACCACCACGGGCTTTGTCGCATCCGCTGCCTTTAACTCGCGATAGATCTCTTCAGAGGCAAAGCCGCTCCCGCCTGGGCTGTTGACTCGAAGAACAATTGCTTTCACGCTCGGATCGAGGCGAAGCTTGCGAATTTCTCGCGCATATCGCTCGCCGCCCACATTGGTCGATGATCCTTCCCCATCCACGATCTCCCCTTCAGCGTAGACCACTGCAATTTTTGGACCCGAATCAGACTGGGCCCTCAGCTTTCGCCCGAGGAGGCCCAGATAAGAAGAAACTGTCACCTGCCGAAATGTCCGGTGCTCTTGATCCGAGCCGTATTGAGTCTTCAGCCTGTCCATCACCACCGACATGGAAACCAACTCCGTACCCAGCTTGCTTTTTACCGCCAACTCCCCGTCGATCAAGCCGTTTTGGTTGATGAGCTGTTCGAACGATCCCCGAGGAAGACCGCGGGATTGTTCGATCGTAGTGGTCACTTCGCTCCAGATATCACCAAAGAGTTTTTCGAGCTGCTCCCGATTCTCAGGGCTCATGTTCTCGCGAGTAAAAGGTTCGATGAACGACTTGTATTTCCCAACCCGGAAAACCTGCACGCCGACGCCATACTTCTTCAGGGCACCCGCGTAATAGAGCGGTGAACTGGAAGGCCCGCGCAGAATAAACTCGGCTTGGGGATCCACAAAAAGCTGATCCGCTACCGACTCGAGATAATAGGCCGGCGTGAACGGAAACTGGAGATAAGCATAGACCGGCTTATGCGATTCCTTAAATTTTTCCAGCGCCCCGCGAATCTCCTTCAGGGCGGCATAACTCGAGCCATATCCGGCCACCGGCACGAGGTTCCCGGTGATGAAGACACCTCGTATTTTCGGATCGGTCGCCGCACGATTGATCGCTCGCAAAGCCTCGCGCAAAGTCACTGGGGCTTCCTCTTGCTCATCGTTGAACCCAGTGAACAGTTGGGCTGCGCTGAATTCTGGCGGCGCATCCGGAATCGGCACCGCGATGTCAAGAACCAATAGGGAGTTGTCAGCCACGGTTGGGCCCCTTACAGAGACACCGATCAGCGCAATCACGGCAATCAATCCAACCAGAACGACACCAATGAAGAGAAAGATGGCAAAAAGTGCACCGAAAAAGGATCCGAAAAACGATTTCATTGATTTAGATATTGCGATGTTTTTTGATCCGGGCCCATGCGGGAAAACCGGGGTTTGGTCTCTGTTCTGACCCAACCGGCGGCACCGTGCCAGTCTCCAGTTCGCTACGGAGCACGCTCGAACAGCCTACCTGATTTCGCAATGCGGTAAATCAACTGTCGGGTTTTGGTCTTAACGAGGTGATGGGGGCTAGGCTCCGCACAAATAAGCCGCATTAGCCCTTCGGGCCGTATGACTGGCGCTAAATAGATACGGACAGTAGTATCCCAATAATCATGATTCTACCCCGCATGATCATAAGGAGCAATACTCGGTCCGCCTGCCGTCCAAACTCACCATGGTTGCGCCTTTTTACATTCGCGGTCATCCTGACAAGCCTGATCAGTTTGGCCAACTCTGAAGCCGTTCATGGCAGCGAAAAGACTCATCAACTCGAAAATCCCGAAGTGGCGACGGCATTAGTCGATGTCGTCGACTCATTCATCGCCGCGGGTGAAAGGGATGATCCGTCCGACCGAGGTAAATATCTTGCTCCGCACGTTTTCTTTTATGGACGGGCCCGCACCCGCGAACAGGCGATCAAAGTCATCGCCTCGCTCTACCGACGATGGCCACGACGCAAGTTTACTCGCACAGAGGGAGTTGACTTGTTTCAGATCCCCAATCATCGAGATGTCTATCGGGTCGTTGTTGTGTACGATTATGTGTTCGATAATCAGGGCGAACATCTGTCCGGAAAGTCCAAACTTAATTGCGTCGTCGAACATGATTCCCAAGGGACCCGAATTATCGGGGTAGACGAAAAGCTCGTCAGCGGGAGCTCGGATTATCAGAAAGAATAAAGAAAAATGATCTCGTCGCTCAACCGCCCGCTGGATCCTGCTTCAGACCGAGTTCAGGCGCACCTTACGCGCGGAGCCGCCCGCCTCTCGCAGATCAGGCGTCACCTCCATCGGAACCCGGAGCTCAGTGGCCAGGAATTCTCGACGACCGATTATCTAAGCAAACAGCTTACTGCGGCCCGGGTTCCTCATCGAGTTGCGGCCGGGAAGTGCGGGATTATTACAGACGTGATCGAGTCGCCCGATAGCGGAGCCCCAATTGTCGCGATGCGAGCCGATATTGATGCATTGCCGATCAAGGAGGAGAACAACGTCCCTTACCGCTCAAAAAGAGCTGGAGTGATGCACGCCTGCGGTCATGACGCGCATTCCGCCATACTTCTCGGGACAACTCTTGCCCTTTATCGCGCCCGGCCATTACCGGTAGCCTGGAGAAGCATCTTTCAGCCAGCCGAAGAGGCGGGCCGAGGCGCTTGTGAAATGGTCAATCAAGGCGCTCTGGAGGGCGTCGATGCCATCATCGGGCTTCACGTCGACCCAAACCTGCCCGTCGGTAGAGTAGCGATCACGCCCGGACCGCGGACTGCGTTCTGTCAAGATTTCGCCATAGAGATCGGTGGGCGCGGAGGTCACGGGGCGCGGCCGCACACGACAGCCGACCCGATTGCCGCCGCGGCGCACCTTATCACGCTCATTTATCAGGCCGTTCCCCGGCAAACAGATGCGCGCCAACCTGTTGTGGTCACGATTGGCATGGTCAATGCCGGATTTGCATCCAACGTGATTCCGGACACTGCGTCCCTCCAAGGCACGATTCGAACTTTGAACACCGCGGTGGCCGTGCAGACGCGCGAAACCGTTGAGCGTCTTTGCGCATCGGTCGCCCAGGCATTCGGGGCGAAGATTTCCCCGGTATTCGAGAGGTTGTTACCCGGCCTGGTCAACGATGCCCAGATCGCGACGCTGGCTGCCGGCGTAGCAGGGCAACTTCTCGGACCGGAAAACATTTTACGCAACGAACCACCAAGCATGGGCGCCGAGGATTTTGCGGACTATCTGCCGGTTGTTCCGGGCTGCATGATTGGCCTTGGCGCGAAGGGCCCGGACCGGAAAATCACCCCCCTGCATACCGCGACGTTCGATATCGATGAGACGGCCCTGCTGATCGGCGCCCGTCTTTTCGCCGCGATTCTGCTGGAATGGCCGAAGAAAGTTGGCCCGGCGCAGGTAGGGCGAAGCTCCGCCTGAGCCGGGGCTTTCCGGCTCCCTCGCCTCCGACGTCACCCCGTATAAATCAGTCGTTCGAGTTCGGTCACAAAGTGCGTGACCGTTGGCATCGCAAGACAGAAAATGCGCGAAGCGAAAATATGACATGGCGTCTAATCGCCTCGGGATTCGCCTTTGTTCGCTTTTTCGAAGAGCATCCTCCAGTAGTCCAATCGCTCTTTCACTCGGCGTTCGAAGCCATTCTCGGTCGGCTCATAGTAAATTCTCCCCTCCGGCAGATACGCTTGCGGCACGTAACCTTCCTCGTAGTCATGTGCGTATTTGTAACCGGCACCTCCGCCGAGCAATTTCGAGCCGGTGCCGCGCAGATATTTCGGCACTGCCAGGATTCGGCCATGCTTGACGTCCTCTAACGCTTTGTTGAGACCGGCCCAGGCGCGGTTACTCTTTGGCGCCGTTGCGATATAAACAGTCGCATGGGCCAGCGGAATCTGAGCTTCAGGCAATCCCACAAACTCGACGGCTTGCTGCGCGGCGATCGCTATCACCAGGGCGTTCGGATCTGCCATTCCGACATCTTCACTTGCGGCAATCACAATCCGGCGCGCGATAAATCGAATATCCTCTCCGGCATACAACATTTTGGCGAGCCAATAGAGTGCTGCGTCCGGATCCGAACCGCGCATGCTTTTAATGAATGCACTGATGGTGTCGTAGTGCTCCGTCTCGCCGGCATCATAGGTGATGGCCTTCTTTTGAATGCTCTCTTCAGCCACAGACCGGTCCAGATGGATCACACCGTCCGGGTCCGGAGCGGTGGTCAGCACGGCAATCTCTAAACCATTTAAGCTCCGCCGCGCATCGCCATCACTGACTTCCGCCAGGAAGTCCAGGGCCGCGGGATTCGCTTTGATCTTCAGCTTGCCGAAGCCCCGTTCTGGATCGTTAAGTGCGCCATTCATCACTCGCACGAGATCTTCCCGGGAGAGCGGTTCCAGCTGAAAAACCTGTGATCGGGAAACGAGCGGGCTGTTGACGTAGAAAAACGGGTTATGGGTCGTGGCCCCGATTAATCGCAGATTCCCGCTCTCGACATCCGGGAGAAGGACATCCTGTTGCGCTTTGTTAAAGCGGTGGATCTCATCGATAAAGAGGATCGTCCGTCCACCGTTCGATCTCCTCCGGAACTTGGCGGAGGCTGCCACCCGGCGTATATCCGCGACCGAACTCTCCACACCGCTCAGCCGTTCAAAATGACTTTTTGTCGTGGAGGCGATAATTTGCGCCAAGCTGGTCTTTCCGCTGCCTGGTGGTCCGTAAAAAATGATCGAAGAAAGCCTGTCGGATTCGATCGCCCGGCGCAGCAATTTGCCTGGTCCCAAGATGTGCGGCTGCCCCTGATACTCGTCAAGCGAACGGGGACGCATCCGAGCGGCCAGGGGTGCGGCCGGATCGACGCCTGCTTCCTCGGCGTCGCCCGCGCCAAAAAGATCGTCCATTCGCCTATTTTCCGCGGTGCGCTGGGAAAGTCCAATCAGGCTGCACTATCTGTCATCTTCAGCTCCTTGAATTCTTGATGTCTTGGCGCGGTGGAGCAAAGTACGTTTGGTGGAACAAAGTTTGGGCCGTTCGTGTCATGAAGACAATTCTCGTACCAGTCGATTTTTCCGACGTAACTCTAAAGGTAATTAAGGTGGCTGTTCATTTGGCAAAGCCGTTTCAAAGCAAAATTATCCTGATGCATGTTTCGCAATTACGCCCCTCGCTGATGGGCATCGGCGCCGGACCGGACGCCGTCCCGGTGCCTCAGACTTCCGAACCGATCGGTGTACCTGATTATACGGAAAGGTTCGCGCATCTTAAGGAGATGGTTGCCTCGATCGGATTGGTATCGACCATCGTGGAAGTCGAAGGAGTCCCAACCGATCTGATCCTGGCACAGGCTGAGAATTCGCGCGTCGATCTCATCGTTTTGGGATCCCACAGCCGGAGTCCGCTTTCTCACCTTTTCCTGGGCAGTGTAGCCGACGGCGTTTTGCCTCGGGCCAGATGTCCGGTGTTGATCGTGCCTCTCACCGACGCTTAGGAAGTGTCAGTGCCAGTGTCAGTGTCAGGGGGCCAGAGGCCCGCGCTAACTTTTGGTCTTGCGATCTCCCCTATTGCCCAGCAGGGCGAGAACTTAGCTCCACCATAACAAGTTGGCGCTTAAGATGAAGGCGTCAGGCCCCTGGCGCCGATACTTCCTTACAGATGCGGAGGAAACTCAGCTGCAGGTAGTTTCAACAAGTAGCGCGTAAGTCATGGGCCTCCGGCCCCCTGACACTGACACTGGCACTGACACTTCTTGAGGCACTGACACTTCTTGAGCCCCCAGCCGCTTCCGGCTAGACTTCGACTCCTGTGAACTTCGCCACGCTCCCGGGGCTCGCCGTGCTGAATCCCGGTGGGCGAGACCCCGACCAAAGCTTCAAGGATGGCCCCGGCCGGCCGGATTCAGCCGGTCATCCACCAGTCAACTATCACGCTTACGCGGCTTGCACGCAGGGAGCCTTTTATCGCAGTACGGCGCTCGCGGCGCGGCATCGAAATGTCTTGCTGCTGCTTCGCGGTGATCTGACCGAATCGCAACGAGCTTTTGAAATCCTGAAAGCCCAAGGTTGCTTTATCGCCATCTCGTTCAAGGAAACAGGAACCCAACAAGTCACCCAGCAATTGTTGAAGCCAAAGCGATTTCAGCGCTTCCAAGAGATTGCCGCCAGCGCAGATCTCTGTCTCTCAAGCACCCGGGATCTCCTTCCACTCTTCACCTCGGTTTCCAAGCGGGCCATCCATCTGCCGACACCCTACCCTCTCGAATATGCTCCCTGGAACTTTGCCCGGCCCATGAATGAACGACGCGGATTATTCATCGGCACTCGGGAATTTGATGTGCTCTCACGCAATCATCTCCTGGCGTTGGCTGCCGCCCGAACCTTTTCCGTCCCGGTTACGGTGATCAATCCAGACGGGAAATCGGGGCTCCAGCGGTTACAGGCATTGAGATTCCCGGAGGATCAACTCACTGTGACGACACCGCTACCTTACCCGCAGTATCTGCAATTGATGGCCAGACATCGACTGGTTTTCCAATTCGACCAAAGTTCCGTTCCAGGCCAGGTGGCGGGAGACAGTCTGCTCTGTCGGATACCAACTGTAGGCGGTAACGGTGCCGTGGAACAAATCGCCTTCACTGACCTTCACGGGAACGGACGAACATTCGATCAACTCGCCGAGTTGGGCCAAGATCTTCTACGCGACGAAGAATTCTACCAGGAACAGGTGAGGGCGTTGGAGCGGTCTGCGGCGGCGCAGCTCTCCTTTGCAAAAGGTTTCGAATCGCTCTCACTCTACTTTCCCGGCCTTACTTGAACGGGTCCACCGCCTCAAGTAAGCTGCAGTACCTTCATGACTCGGCAGAGCCAGGCAAACCCATATCCGCTGAAAGAGCTCTCTCTGGATGCGATTGTTGAGCTCCTGCGAGCGAATGGTATGCGGATCACCAAGAATCGCATCCAGATCATCGATACCCTGCTGCACGCCGAGAAACCGCTTTCCCTGGACGAAATCCAGACGCGAACCGGAACCGACGCTGGATCCTCGGATTATGCCACAGTCTTTCGGGTGATGACCATTCTGGAGAACCTCCAGGTCGCCCAGAAAGTGAATCTGAACCGTTCCTGCAGCTACTACGAGCTGGTTAATCCGCAGAAACATTACGACCATATCATTTGCACCGAGTGTGGGCGTGTGACTTTGATGATCGATTCTTGCCCTGTCGAAAAAGTAGAGCGCAAGATCGAAAAGCGATACGGATTTTCGGATATCCGGCATTCACTGGAATTTTTCGGGAAATGCCGTGAATGCACGTAGCCAAGGCCTTTTTCATCCTTCCGGTGAATATCGTACCGATGGGAAAGCACATTCAGTCCAATTCCGATCAAGACAAAAGGAATAATGAACCGTCCGTAGCGCTTCACCGCCGTTCCGAATCGCCGGTGGTTGGTCAGATAATAGCCAAGAAAGCACCAGAGCGCAGTCATCACGCCGAAGATTAGCGCGTAGAGCGGAACGAGTGTTCGATGCACCGAGAATAGCGGAATGTAGACGCTGAGGTTATCTCCGCCGTTCGCCACTGTCAGGAGTGTGACAAGAACGGCTTCCGAGCGGGCCCATCCGAACCGGAAATTCTCTTTCCCGACAAAATCGGAACGATTTTCCGTGGTCAGACTGGAACCAGGCCTTCTCCACAAAAGTTTCCAGAGCCGATCGATGCCAAGGAGCAGAGGAGCCACACCAAGGAAACCGATCCATTCGCCAGGAATCGTAACGGTAAATACCGTGGCCAGAATGCTGACCGCCACCAGGAGCGACATTCCGAGAAATTGGCCGACGACGATCGAGATTGTCCGGAATTCGGCGTCGACAAATAAGCTCCCCAACAAAAATAGATCATCGATATTCGTGGAGACGAACGCAGCGATCGCGATAAGCGGCGCCGAGAAGTCGAAAGAGGTCAGGAGGTCGGTTGCCAGAGGATTACTATGCTGTGTTCGCCTATTCCGGCGACTGTTTTTACCTCCGAACCGGCACGCCGTGTGCACCCAGGAACCGCTTCGCTTCTCCGACGGTGTACTCCCCGAAATGAAAAATGCTGGCGGCCAGGACTGCGTCAGCTTTTCCCTGCGTCAGTACGTCTAGAAGGTGTTCCAGGGTACCGGCTCCGCCACTTGCGATGACCGGAATTCCGACGGTTGAACTGACCGCGGCCGTCAGGCCAATGTCATAGCCATCTTTCGTTCCGTCTGCATCCATGCTGGTCAGCAGAATTTCTCCCGCACCCCTTTTCTCGACCTCTTGCGCCCATTCCACGGCATCGAGTTCCGTCCGGTTCCTGCCGCCGTGGGTGAACACGGTCCAGTGGTTTGGTCCAGTCCGTTTGGCGTCAATCGCAACAACGATACACTGCACACCAAATGCCTCGGCGGAACGTGAAATCAATTCCGGCTCTCTGATTGCCGCGGTGTTGATGCTAACCTTATCCGCCCCCGCGAGCAGCATGGCGCGAATATCCGTTTCCGTGCGAATCCCGCCCCCAACCGTGAGCGGCATAAAACATTGTTCCGCGGTGCGCCTGACGACGTCGATCATCGTTTGCCGGTTGTCCGAAGAAGCAGTGATATCCAGGAATACGAGTTCATCAGCCTCCTGGCGGTTATATTCCATCGCGCACTCCACCGGGTCACCCGCGTCGCGCAACTGGAGAAATTTCGTCCCTTTGACGACGCGACCGTCAGTAACGTCAAGGCAGGGTATAATTCTCTTGGCCAACATCTGAGCAGGAATTTACCTGGCTGTTCGCTCCGTTAGCCAAAACCGCGATTGGTCGTCGAAATATCCGAACACGCCGGTGGAGCACCAATCGCCGTTGGAGGCCACCATCGTTAGCACCCCTTCCGTCAAAAGATCGGCCAGTGTTTGTCGGTGCGGCAGGAACGAACCCCGAATTAATAGCTCTCCGATTTCGTCCGGTCGCGACGCCACCGGCGTCATGGCACGCCCGGTCGGAGACTTGTTCGTCTCCTCACGAACAGAAATCCGAGCCTCCACTGTCGAGTAAAAACTCCCCACCAAGGTGGCGCTTTCTTTGCGCTCGTACTGCTTCAATGGAAGTGCGGCAAGCGGCAGATCGTCGTAAAAAATCAATTCAATGTTGGCGTGCTGCATGCGCCCGGTGAAATAGTCTAT
>DATHPI010000153.1:0-22909 GCA_035484035.1 Chthoniobacterales bacterium | reverse complement strand
GGAGCCTGTTCCGAAGAAATGCTGGCCGCGCTCCCCCTCCACGGCTTCGAGTCGGCCTGTATTTCACACGGATCTTTGCGTGCTCACAATTCAACCAGAGCCTGGACGAAAAATATCGGATACTTGCCATCCGAATTCATTAAAGGCTGCCCGGTCCTTCCTCGATGGGGACTTACGGGCGATACGACGAGGAATTCGATTCTCTTGGCGGCTTTTCTTCATCAGGCGATTATTCTCAGGGGGCATCAAAAAGATTTGCGGGATGGTATCGAGTTGCTCGACGGTCTGGCTCAGTTCGTCAATGGCTTGGGACCCGTAAATTGGTCGAACCTCACCGAGTTAAGTCGATCGAATCAGCAATGGCGCACCGCGGGCGTCACTCTTCGGTCGAAGCCCTTTGCGCGCAAAGTCGATTGCTCGCTTCCGACGGAGATGGTGGAGTGCGTGGTCGACAGTTCGGTCGGCGCCTCCTCGGAATCCTGGAAGATTCAAGGTTCCAATGGATCTGAGGTAATGACCTCGAAAGGAGAATACGTCTCCTTTCCAGAGCCAATGGACGGCGGCACTTCCGTCGAGATTGTTTCCAGCGGCCAAGCGCCGGTAAGTAAAGTTTCCGAGCGGACACCGGCAGGCGCTTTTTTTCGACGTTTGATCACAGAAAGCAGAGACCGTTTTTTTTCTTCCCTGTGAATAGCCTTGGGGCGGCCCACCGAAATTTGCGCTCAAGAGTGACTCGACCTAAAACAGGCTCAATTCCCGCAACAAACCGTCTATTTGACCTAAATTTGCTCTTCCACGTCAAAATTATATTTTTTTATGACATTTTTTCTTGTGTGACTCTGGCGCCGATTGTATCGAGGACGTTCAAGACATTGCGCCCAAAATAAGTCAAACACAAAAAGAACAGTTTGTTATGGTATTTGTCTTTTTAATGGTATTTAGTTTAGTTATGATAAATTTGGTAACCCCTCCGGATCCTTGCTCTTCTTTGCAGAGTGACTCGAATCGCCGATCGATCCTTTTCCGGAAAGCTCAAACCCGGGAGCCAAGCTCTTTCGGGGCCGCTTTCTTCTCCATCGCGATCGTCCTAGGCATTTTCCTCAGCTCCGCGAACGCCTCTAACTGGTATGTGAGACCGAGTGCGGTGGGTTCGGCGAACGGCTCCAGCTGGTCGAACGCCTGGTCGCTAACTGGTATTTCCTGGGGAAATGTTGCGCCAGGAGACACGATTTGGATGGCTGGTGGATCGTATCCGGGATTCTCTTTTGGCCAAAGCGGCGCCTCCGGAAAGCCGATCACTCTTTCCAGGGTGACGTCGTCGGACGCCGTTCCCGTCGCTGCGGCAGGTTGGAGTTCCTCTTTCGATTCACAGGTGGTGTTTTCCAGCGGCATCGTCTTAAGTTCGGTGTCTTACGTCACCATTGACGGACACCAGTGGACACCTCCCGGGTTGCCGAAGACTTACGGGATGTTAATCCAAAATCCGGGCAGCCCGAGCGATTCCACCATCAACGTTGGAGTGCGGATGAGTTCTAACACGACCGTTCGCAATGTGGAAATCGCCGGTCCCGGGTATGAAGTCACCAAATACGAAACCGATGGAATCATCCTTGATAGCGGTTGCTTAGTGAGCGGGTGCAAAGTCCATGACATGGACACCCTGCTCAAGTCGTGGATTGGCATGGCCAATACGACGGTCGAATACACCACCTTGTACAATGTGGGTTCTATCATTGTTTCGACTCCCGGGGTTGGCCCGCATCCGGATTCTTATTACTCGTCGGGAGCCTCGACGAATTTTACGGTGCGCTATTGCGTGATGGCCAACGTCGTTTCGGAGGCGTTTTTCTTCGATATGGGCGGGCAAACCGGGACGACTTTTTATGGCAATATCTTTGTCCAAGGGAACACCGTGCCGGCCGGCTCCAGCGCTATCCAGGTGAAAGAAGGTTACTCTTACGGAACGTTTTTCCTCTACAACAACACGTTTGTTAATTGGAGCAAGGGCGTCCTGTTAGATGACTATGACAATCCCCCTCCGGTCATCAGCAGTTCCTCAGTGGTGCAAAATAACCTGTTTGTGAACTGCAATAATGGTTTTGACAATAACTCGCCTCCGTACATCAAGACTCAATACAACGGCTACGCCTTAGGATCCGTGAAAGTTTATGGAGGACCGGAAGCCAACGCGACCGTCAGTTCGGTCAATCCATTTGTCTCTCCTTCGGCCGCCGGGCAGGATCCTACCGGTAATTTTGCCGGATACGCCTTGACGACCGGATCGTGGCCGGTGGGAAAAGGGTCGGATTTAGGTGCTCCCTATGACATTGACATGAATGGCAACAAGATCGGATCAACCCTCGGAGCTCTAGCCTCAGCCGGCTCGGTACCGCAGGCCCCACAGGGCTTACGTATCACCACTAGCAATTAGGGCGGAACGGCTCCTCGGCCAAGCGCGTCATCGGTCCGGTGACTGGTGACCGCCCGTTCGTCGCGGAATGCGCTTTCTGTAGGCTTCCAAGGCCAAAGCTGGCGTCCGGGTGCGTGGTCGCCAGCCATGGCTGGAAGCAAGGTGTGTTTTCGGCGGCCTATTTCAGGCCGCCGGACTTACTTTCGAATTGATGCTTTCGATCGAATGGTCGTCCAGGGTTTCTTGGCAGGAGAATCACTGCCAGCCGGATCGCTTTCTTGCCTCTCGAAGAGGTGTAGACTCCCCATTGAAGATAGTATGAAATTTCTATGAATTGGACCGTAATTGCCGCTACCAATAACGACGAATTGCTGAAGGCTTGTTTGCTGAATTCTCCCGATCTTCAGGATGCTTCCGAGGTCATCCTCCAGAGAGGTTATCAGAGCGCGGGTGTTGCCTATAACAATGGCCTCGATAAAGCCAAGACCGACTTGGTCATTTTCGCCCATCAGGACTTGTATCTGCCTGGCGGCTGGCTCGATTCACTTCGAGCTTCTTTGGACTTGCTCTCTCGAGTTGATCCGAATTGGGGGGTGTTGGGTGTCTGGGGGGTCAACCAGTCCTGTGAGGAAGGAACGGGATATTTGTACTGTACGGGATTAGGGCGACAACTCGGTGGTCTCTTCGACGGGGTTCGTGAGGTCCGGTCTTTGGATGAGGTAGTCCTGATTATGCGAAAGTCCTCAAAATTGCGGTTCGATGAGCAGCTGTCCGGGTTTCACATGTACGGCACCGATATCTGTCTGGAGGCCCGGCGACGTGGAATGAAGTCCTACGCTCTGCCGGCCTTCTGCATCCACAATACCAATGGGTATCGAATGCTCCCCTGGCAATTCTGGCAGGGCTATCTGTTTATGCGCAAAAAGTGGAGAGCGGAATTGCCGATTTCGACCTCCTGCACCGATATCACTTTTAGTTGTTGGCCGATGATTCGTTGGAATGTCGTCCGAGCCGCAAATATCGCTTTGGGACGCCATCGACCGGGCGTCCGGGTTCAGGATCCCAGCCTCTTGGTTCGGGACTTAATGTTTTCGGATTCGGTGCCTGGGAGCCAGGTCTGTGCGAAAGGCGACAAATGAAGCTATCAGTGATCATTCTTTGTTGGAACGATTTGAAGGTCATTACCGACTGCCTGAAGTCTATCTTTGAGCAAACGAACGAAATGGAGTTCGAAGTCATCGTTTCGGACAATGGGTCGACGGACGGCTCCGTAAAGTTAGTCCGAGAAAAGTTTCCTGAAGTGCAGGTAGTCGAAAATCGAGCTAACGTCGGATTTGCGAAGGGAAATAACGCGGGGATTCAATTGGCCCGCGGCGAATATATCCTGATTCTGAACCCCGACACGATCATCCGCGATCACGCCCTCCAGAAGCTGGTGGCCTTCGCGGGCCGGCAGCCTGCGGCAGGTGCTTTCGGATGTCGGGTACTGAATCCCGACGGCTCGTTTCAGAATCCAGCTCGACCCCTTCCCACCGTCAGGGGAGCGTTATTGGCCGCTCTCTGTCTCCGCTGGCTGGGGCGCGTTTCGGCGCATTTCTCCTCTGACCTCTATCCGGGATGGGACGGTCGCACGGAGCGGGAAATCGGCTTTCAATCGGGGTGTTGCGTGATGTTCCGCGGCGACTTGCTGAAGCGCCTGGGAGGGTTTGATGAACGGTTCTTCTATCACTATGAGGAGACTGACCTCTGCGCCAGAGTCTGGGCCTCGGGTTCTTCAATCCGCTATACCCCGGCCGCGGAGATCGTGCATCTCGGAGGGCAATCCGTCGGCAGATTCCCAATCCGTTTCAGGCTGGAGACTTATCGAAGCGCCTATCGTTTTTTCCATAAGCATTACGGTCGCAAAGGGCTGATCCAGATCCGGGGTGTTTACCTGCTCGGCCTGGGCATTCGGCAGATCGGCTACTCCCTCCTGAGCCTTGTCAAATCAAGCGAATCTTTGCGGAATCGTCTAGCGCTGTACCGAGCCGCCTTCAAATGGAATTGGCTGCTGGACCCGGTTCAATTTATTGAGACCGGAAAAGAGCCGGATTTGGGCTATGAACCTCTGGCTCCAGCACCGCAACCTGCGAAACCCTCCGTCCTGCCCGACGGGAAACCGTGATGTTCTTGTCCGCTACCTCTTTAAAATGAAAAACAGAAATCAAGATGTGACTACTTCGCTCGTAACCGGTGCTGCCGGCTTTATTGGATCTCACGTGGCTGCCCACTTAATCGAGATGGGACATCGGGTCATCGCGCTGGATGACCTGAGTGGAGGCTACGAGGACAACGTGCCCTCAGGTGCGACTTTCCTTCGCGGTTCGATCCTCGACCACGCGTTGATCGATTCGATCTTCAGTGAGTATCAATTCGACTATGTCTACCACCTGGCCGCTTATGCCGCGGAAGGTTTGAGCCACTTCATCAAGCGCTTCAATTATACCAATAACGTGATCGGATCTGTCAATCTGATCAATGCGGCGGTGAATCACGAGGTGAAATGTTTCGTCTTCACATCGTCGATCGCCGTCTACGGCGCCGGGCAAACCCCGATGAAAGAGGAACTAACGCCCTTCCCGGAGGACCCCTACGGGATTGCTAAGTTTGCAATTGAGCAGGAGCTCAGAGTCTCTCATGAGATGTTTGGGTTGAATCATGTGATCTTTCGACCGCATAACGTCTACGGCGAGCGGCAGAATATTGGCGATCGCTACCGTAACGTGGTCGGTATCTTCATGAATCAATTGCTCAGCGGGGAACCGATGACCATTTTTGGCGACGGCGAACAACAGAGGGCGTTCACTCACGTTCGCGACGTGGCGCCGCTTATCGCTGAGTCGGTGGACGTTGAAGCCGCTCGAAATCAAGTCTTCAATGTCGGTGCGGATGTACCGTTCACGGTCAATGAGTTGTCAAAGGTGATTGCCGAGGCAATGGAAATGGAATTCAAGGTAAGGCACTTGCCTCTGCGCAACGAGGTCAAGAGCGCGTTTTCAGACCACAGCAAGTCAGAGCGGGTTTTTGGCAGGCGGTCAGTGACCTCTCTGGAAGAAGGGGTGCGGAGTATGGCCCAATGGGTCAAGGCAAATGGAGCTCGCACCAGCGGCGTCTTCAAAGGGATCGAGATCATGCGAAACCTGCCGCCTAGCTGGGCGGCGGCCAGCAATTTAAAGTCGGCCTAGAAATTCTTGACTACGCCTGCTGCCAGGCCGGATCTGCCTATTCCGGTTCAACGCTTCACTGCTCCCATGCATCCGACGATCTCCGTGGTAATACCGGTTTATAACCGCTTCGACTGCTTGAAGTATGCAGTCGAAAGTGTACTGGCCCAGACCATGCCTGTTTTGGAAGTGATTCTCGTGGACGACGGATCGATTGATGAGACTCCTGCCTTGCTGCCCCGTTATATCGCCGAAACGGCGACTTGGCGGGAGCGCGTCATTTACTTTCGTCAAGAAAACCAGGGGCCGAATATCGCTCGCAACAAGGGCATCGAACTTGCCAAAGGCGAATGGCTGGCCTTTAACGACAACGACGACTTGTGGCTGCCGCAGAAGTTGGAATGGCAATTTCGGGCTCTCGATCAATTCAAAGATCAGTGCGGCGCCTGTATCTCGGATGCGTGGTTCATGAACAACCCGAACATGAAAATGACCCTCTTCGAGCTGGCGGGCAAACAGCATTCGGAATCGATCGGCATGATTCCGGATGCGCTCAGATACATGCTGAACAAGGGCCCAAGGCTGGGTATCCACCCGATCTGGCTGCAAAATCTGGTGACCAAAACGGATCTCGCCCGGAAGGTAGGTGGTTTCGACCCCAGGTTTCGCTACGGTGATGATGATGACTTTGCCTTTCGGTTGGCCTGCGAAACAAAATTTTGTTTTGTCGGCATGCCAATGGTTTTGATCGACCGGACGCCGCCTGCCAAACGGCATACCGCGGCCAGCGGGAACTGGGATAATCTGGATTTTCGCCTCCAGATGGCGCAGGAACGCCTGGAGAAGCGCCTTCGGATCAGTGAGAAGCTGCCGGCCGATGTCCGCAAGACGATCCGCGGAGATCTGGCTGCCGTTCACAGTGGGTGGGCAAACTGGTTTCTCCATCAGGGAGAATATGGAAAAGCCCACGCTTCCGCTCAGGAAGCCGCCAAGTTGCAGCTGACTCCCAATATTGCGATCAAATGGATCCTCACCCGTTATGCTCCTCGACTCGTCAGCAAAATCGCGACCGGCCGAGACCGAGACAGGAGTCGCCGGAATGTCGGCATCGGATAGTCCAGGACGGGGAGGACTTCTAGAAATCAAGCTCCAGCGGCGGTTCGCCTTGGATTGCCCTTGACTTGCGCTCCGAGTGGCAGCTGAGTGTCGAGGCTGCCGGTATCCGTCCATTGAAGTTTAAACTGCTAAGATGACAACGCCCCGAATAAGTGTTGGGATGCCTGTTTACAATGGTGAGACTTATCTGGAGGGTGCTATTCAGTCCCTTCTGGACCAAACTTACCGAGATTTCGAGTTAATCATTTCTGATAATGCTTCCACGGACGCTACCGAGCGGATCTGTCGGAAATTTGCCGCTCAAGATCCTCGGGTCCGTTACTATCGAAACGAAACGAATATCGGCGCCGCTCCGAATCACAACCGGGTTTTCGAGCTCTCGACCGGTGAGTTTTTCAAGTGGGCTGCACACGATGACTTATACCCGAAACAAATGTTGCAGCGCTGCATCGAGGTGCTGGAAAAGGCCCCCGAGTCAGTGGGCTTGGTTTATAGCCAAGCGGAAATCATTAATGAGTCTGGGGTCACGGTCGGAATTAAGTCGGATCCGGTCGAAAAGAGAGATCCAAGGCCTTACCTGCGGCTGGCCCGCCTGCTTTTTTATATCAGAGAGTACAACGCGACCTACGGTCTGATGCGTTCGAAAGTGGTCCGTCAAACTCGGCTGGAAGCATCCTTCCCGTATTCGGACAAAGTCTATATGGCGGAACTGGCAATGCTTGGGGAGTTGTGGGAGATCCGGGAACCGCTGCTTTTTCTTCGTGCGCACGCAGGGAGGTCCACGTTTGCTAATACGGATCCCGATGCGCTGCGAGAATGGTATGATCCCTCCGAAGCGAAGAAGACGGTTGTCATCCCCTTAAAAACAAGAGCGGATTTGGAGATTGTTCGTTCGGCGCTGCGCCTTCCACTTCCGTGGGGTGAAAAAGTGCTTTGCGTAGGCGTCGCACTGGCCTTGCCATGCTGGTTCGGATTGCGAGAGTTGACCTATCCTCTCCGGATAAAACTTGGGCTCGCGCCCAGCATGTGGCGGAGTAGGAAGAATCGATTACGACCTTTGGATCGGGAATCTTGATTGTTGAGGGGGCCGAAGGTGCCGCGACCAGCGGCACTCAATTAGGAGATTCGATGTGACCTCCCGACCAGGAAAAAGCTAAAAACCTGAAGTTAAGGTCGGGAAGCTAACCAGGTAATTCAATAGAGCAAATGACTAAGAATATGAGATTGCGTGCGGGCGATTGGGTTGAGGTGCGGAGTAAAGAGGAAATTCTCAAATCTCTGGACCAAAAAGGCCAACTCGATGGAATGCCCTTCATGCCCCAGATGTTTCAGTACTGCGGCCAACGCCTGCAGGTTTTTAAACGCGCCCACAAGACTTGCGACACAGTCAACCAAACGGGTGGACGTTCGTTGGCCGGCGGAGTGCATTTGCAGACCCGTTGTGATGGGAAGGCTTATGGCGGATGTCAGGCGGGGTGTCTGATTTTCTGGAAAGAGGCTTGGCTCAAAAAAATCACTGAACCATCTTCGCCAGGCACTGCTTTGCCGAAACCGGAGACGCGCGACAATTCCCTCCAGGCCGGCGGATGCAGCGAAAAAGATGTTTGGGCGGGAACGAAGGCCAACCCAGGTGAGGGCTCCGAAGAGCCGGTTTATGTCTGCCAGGCCACCCAGGTGCCGGCGGCAACCGCGTTGTTGGGTCCCTGGAATATTCACCAATACGTGGAGGACCTGGAGTCCGGGAACGTTGGAGTTCCCACCATGCTCCGCGGATTCATTTATATGGGGTGCAATAGCCTGATTAACGCCGGTGTCGGTCTGGGTCGTCCCCTCCGTTGGCTTTATGATGCGTGGCAACGGTTGTGGAGGGGTGTCCCTTATCCCCGCAAAAAGGGGCTGGTTCCTGCCGGGGTTTCTACCCCTAACGCCGTGTTAAGCCTGCAGCCGGGGGAGTGGGTTCGGGTTAAGAGCTATGACGAGATTTTAAAGACCTTGGATCAAAATAATAAAAATCGAGGTTTATACTTTGACGCGGAGATGGTGCCCTACTGCGGAAAGAGTTTTCGTGTCCAGGGGCGGCTTAAAAAGATCGTTGATGAGAAAACAGGCAAAATGACTGAGTTCAAAAGTCCATGCATTTTGCTCGAAGGTGCGATATGCGAATCCAGATATAGTGAGTGTCGCCTATTCTGCCCAAGAGCGATCTATTCTTATTGGCGCGAAATCTGGCTCGAGAGGTTACCAGTGGAAGAGGCGAGCCACGCGATTACCGCGACGATGGTGGAAGGTGGAGTGGGTAAAGAAGTTCAAATGGCGGCAAAGTGATAGTAGCGAGATGGCAATATTTTTATGCGTATATTTGTGACGGGCACCGAGGGTTATTTAGGTTCATTGTTGGCGCCGGAATTGATCCGGCGAGGTCATGAAGTCATTGGCTTGGATGTCGGTTTCTACAAAGAGCGAATCCTCTATCGTGATGGCGCGATCACGCCGTTGACGCTGACCAAGGACCTTCGGCAGATCGAGATGGCTGATCTGAAGGGAATGGATGCCGTGGTTCACATGGCCGAGCTTTCCAACGATCCTGCCGGGCAGCTCGCTCCGAACATTACCTACGAGATCAACCACCAAGGTTCGGTCCGTCTGGCGGAATTGTCGAAACAGGCTGGAGTCAGGCGGTTTGTTTATATGTCTTCCTGCAGCGTTTACGGCGTCGCTAATAAGGGCTTCATTGACGAAGAATCGCCAGTGAGTCCCCAAACGGCATACGCGGAGTGCAAGACCTTGGTCGAACGTGACGTCCGGAAACTGGCCGACGAGCGTTTTTCGCCTACCTTCATGCGCAATGCCACCGCATATGGAGCATCGCCCCGGATGCGCTTTGACATTGTACTCAATAACCTCGCGGGACTTGCTTGGACCACCAAGGAGATTCGCATGATCAGCGATGGCACCCCTTGGCGCCCGATCGTTCACGGACTCGACATTTGCCAGGCCATTGCCGCCGTGCTCGACTCGCCACTCGAAGCCGTCGCGAATGAGACTTTTAATGTCGGCGATACCGAGCACAATTATCGGGTGAAAGAGATAGCCGAGATTGTCGGAGAGGTCTTTGCGGGCTGCACGGTTTCCTTCGGGCCGCCGAGCCCGGATAACCGAAGCTACCGGGTGTCGTTCGAAAAGATCCGGAAGCACCTACCGAACTTCAAGTGTCAATGGGATGCCAGGCGAGGGGCCGTACAGCTCTTTGAGCTTTTCAAGCGGATCGACATGACGTCAGAGGTCTTTGAGTACAGGGCTTTCACCCGCCTCAAGCAGCTCGAATACCTGATTCGGACCCAACAGATCGACCACAGTTTTTTCTGGACGAATTGATGCGGTTTACTCCTACTAAGCTGGCGGGTGCCTACGTCATCGAACCGCAGCCTCATGCGGATAGTCGAGGCTTGTTTGCCCGCACCTTCTGCGCTAATGAATTTCGAGCGCAAGGTTTGGTGGACGTTTTCGTTCAATGCAACACCTCGTGGAACGTCAGCAAGGGCACTCTCCGCGGGCTCCATTTTCAACTTTCCCCCTCATCTGAGGTAAAGTTGGTCCGGTGTACCGCCGGCGCTCTCTGGGATGTGATTGTCGATTTGCGTCCGCAATCCGCAACCTATCTGCAACATGTTGCGATCGAATTGACGGCTGGCAATCGATTGGCTTTGTATATTCCCGAGATGTTTGCCCATGGGTTTCAAACTCTGGAGGAGGGTACCGAGGTCTTTTATCAAATGAGCCAATTCTATGCCCCGAAGCTGGCGCGGGGAATTCGTTATGATGACCCGAAGATTGGGATCAAGTGGCCGCTTCCAGTGACCTCGATTTCGGATCTGGACCTGAATTGGACGTTGTTGCCATGAGCTTGGATAGGAATGGTGGCGCCAGTCGGCAATCGCTGGAGAACCCCAGAGCTCCACGAAAAATTCTGCGCCAGGCGATAAATGAAATCGATTCTTTGGAACAGGGCCGGGAGGCTTATGCCGCGATCGAGGAGCTTTACCCCATTTGCCGAAGCATTACAGGCGATGGCCTTCGACAAAGCTTGCGCATCATCCAGAAGACGGTCTTGTTAGCCCTACAGGAAGTCCCGACCGGCACCCAGGTCTTCGACTGGACCGTTCCGAAAGAATGGAATATTCGGGATGCTTACATCAAGAACGGCGCGGGAGAACGCGTCGTGGATTTCCAAAAATGCAATCTGCATGTGCTCAATTACAGTCTCCCGGTCCGGCGCAAGATGTCGCTCACGGAACTGAGACCTCACCTTTTCACTTTGCCAGAGACGCCGGAGTGGATTCCCTACCGCACCTCTTATTACCGGGAAACCTGGGGATTCTGCCTCGCTAAAACGCAGTTCGATCGCCTGAAGGATGAGGAGTACGAGGTTTGCATCGATTCCACCCTGGAGCCTGGCTACCTGACCTATGGTGAATACCGGATTCAAGGCGCGACGGACGACGAGGTCTTGATTTCCTGCCATGCCTGCCATCCATCGCTTTGCAATGATAACCTTTCCGGGATGACGATCGCTGCGCGTCTGGCGCGTTTCCTCGAGAGCGTTTCGTTGCGTTACTCCTACCGTTTCTTGTGGATTCCTGGGACGGTTGGTTCGATTACCTGGTTAGCACGGAACGAGCCCATTCTGCCGCAAATCAAGCACGGGTTGGTCTTGTCATGCCTTGGAGATTCAGGACCGTTTACCTATAAGCGGAGCCGTCGCGGAGATGCGGAGATTGATCGGGCCGTCGAACAGGTGCTCCGACACAGCGGATTTAGCTTTCAGGCATTGGATTTCATTCCGTATGGCTACGACGAGCGGCAGTACTGCTCCCCAGGGATTAACCTTCCGGTGGGCTGCTTCCTGCGAACGCCCAACGGGTGCTATCCCCAGTACCACACCTCCGCAGATGACTTGTCCCTGGTCACCGCTTCCTCGCTCGCTGAATCGTTTCGACAATTATTGCGAGTGATTCAGGTATTAGAGGAGAACGGTCGCTATTTGAATCTGAATCCGAAGTGCGAACCGCAGCTTGGCCGACGCGGGTTGTACCGGCAAATGGGGGGGATGAAGGATGCAGCCGTTCGCGAGATGGCGATCCTATGGATCCTCAATCTTTCTGATGGCCAGCACGACCTCCTCGATATTGCCGCCCGTTCCGGCCTGCCCTTTGATCAAATCAGCAGTGCCGTTGCGGCGCTCCGAGAGGCGGACCTGCTAGAACCAGTCGAATAAAAAGGGACGCAGGATGGCATGTTTCATAGATCTTGATCCCGTGGCCGAAAAGCGGATCCGGAATCTAGATCTTATATCTTAAGCTCTGTTCATAAGAGCCGAATAAACGAGTGTTGAATTGCAGGATTACTATGAGCAATACGATGGAATTGGAAGAAGCCGAAGCGACCGCAGACCAGACAAAGACGATTTTAGCCACCGCGCACTGCCGGTTCTGTCGCGCGCCGCTCCGGCACACGTTCGTTGATCTGGGGATGTCACCGTTGTGCGAAAGCTTTTTGACGGTCGATCAACTCAACATCATGGAACCGTTCTACCCCTTGCACGTCAAAGTGTGCGACGAATGTTTCCTGGTTCAATTGGACCAATACGTCAGCAAGGAACACATTTTTACGGAATATGCCTATTTTTCATCCTATTCCGACAGCTGGCTGAAGCATGCCTCCAACTATGTGGACATGATCTCCGAGCGCCTCGGACTGGGAGCGAAGAGCCTTGCGGTCGAACTGGCCAGCAACGACGGTTACTTGCTGCAGTATTTTTTGAAGAAGGGGATTCCCGTCCTCGGCGTCGAACCCGCGGTCAACGTCGCCAAGTGTGCCGAGGAAAAAGGAGTGACCACGCTCGTCAGGTTTTTCGGCTGCCAAACCGCTCGGGAGATGGTTGCGAACGGCCAGGCGGCGGATCTGGTGGTCGGAAACAACGTGCTGGCGCAGGTTCCCGATCTCAACGATTTTGCCGGCGGTATCCAGATTGTGCTCAAACCGGGGGGAGTTGCCACGCTGGAGTTTCCTCATCTTAGTCGGCTGATGGAAGAGAACCAATACGACACCATCTACCATGAGCACTTTTCGTATTTCTCTCTGATTACGGTGGAAAAGATCTTCGCCGCTCACGGGCTGGTGCTTTTTGATGTCGACGAGATCCCAACGCACGGCGGATCGATCCGGATTTATCTGCGGCACCTCAATGACACTTCCAAACCGGTCAAGCCTTCCGTCGTGAACCTGCGGCAACGGGAGCTCGCTGCTGGTTTGGACCGTATGGAGACCTACGCGAATTTTGCTGAGCAGGTAATCGATTCCAAACATAAATTGCTCGAGTTGCTCATCCGCCTTCGTCGCGAGGGCAAGCGCGTGGCGGGTTATGGTGCGCCGGGTAAGGGGAACACCCTGCTGAATTATTGCGGCATTCGCAAAGATTTCCTGGATTTTACCGTAGATCGAAACCCGTATAAACATGGACGCTTCCTACCTGGTACGCACATCCCGATCTTCCCGGTGGAACGGATCCGCGAGCGACGGCCGGAATACATCCTGATCCTCCCATGGAACCTGAAGGACGAGATTGTGTCACAGTTGGGCTACGTACGGGAGTGGGGTGCTAAATTTATAGTACCGATACCAATGGCCCGGATTCTGGACTGAGATGTCCGGATCGACTCAAATGACTGAATCAGAAACTGGTAATCAACAATGAAAGTTGTGCTCTTTTGCGGCGGGTTTGGGATGCGGATGCGAGAATATTCAGAGGCCATGCCGAAACCGATGGTCCCGATTGGGTATCGGCCGATCCTCTGGCATGTGATGAAGTATTATGCACACTATGGATACAAAGATTTTATTCTCTGTCTGGGATACAAAGCGGACGTCATTAAAAATTACTTCCGCAACTATGACGAATGCCTGTCGAACGACTTCGTCCTCTCCGCTGGCGGTAAAAATGTGGAGTTGCTCAACAGCGATATCGACGACTGGCGCATCACCTTTGTCGATACTGGGCTCACCTCGAATATCGGACAGCGCCTGAAGGCGGTCGAGAAACATCTGCAAGGTGAAGAAGTCTTCCTTGCGAACTACAGTGACGGTTTATCCGACGTCAACCTCAGCGAGTTGACCGATCTTTTTCTGCGCAGCAATCGAGTGGCTTGCTTTGTCAGCGTAAAGCCGGTCGCCAGTTTTCACATGATCAGTGTCGACGACGAGGGCCTGGTGAAAAGTATCGAGCACATTACCAAGTCCGGTGCCCGAATCAATGGAGGCTTCTTCCTCTTCCGGCGCGAGATCTTCCAATACATCAAAGAAGGAGAGGAACTGGTCGAAGAACCCTTTCATCGTTTGATCTCAGAAGGACAACTGCTGGCCTACTCTCACAATAAATTCTGGGCATGTATGGACACTTTCAAGGAGATGCAGGTGCTGGAAGATCTCTACAGCCGGGGTAAAGCGCCCTGGGCTGTCTGGAATGGTAAGCACTGAACTCCTTTTAACATGAGCGCACCCACTGCTTCGGATCCTTTACCGATTACAGAATCCACGGCCTCTGCGGTGCCGGAAGTCCCCGTTGGGACAGGGACAGCCCCCAATGCCAGCGCTGGCAGGGTTGAAAATGTCTATGGTGCCGGGGATGCTGTCGCTGATGGTGCGCCGCACGACCTGAAAAGGAGAACGGCCCGGGGCGCCTTGGTCTCCATGTTTGGTCAAGTTGCGACCTTTATCCTTCGCATCGGCTCGATGGTGGTGCTTGCCCGGCTATTGGATCCGCACGATTTTGGAGTGGTCGGGATGGTGACCGCCTGCACGGGCTTTCTCGGCCTGTTCCGAGATGCCGGGCTCTCGATGGCCACCATTCAACGGGTATCGGTTTCCCGCGCCCAGATCTCGACCCTCTTTTGGATCAACGTTGTGGTGGGCGTGATTTTAGCTGCTCTTTGCGCGGCCATGGCTCCGATTCTCACTCATTTCTATAACGAACCGCGGCTCCTCTGGGTCACCATAGTCATCGGAGGCGGTTTCCTTTTCAACGGAGCGACTGCACAGCATCGAGCGATCCTTCAGCGCAATATGCGCTTTGCGGTCTTGACGCTTGTTGATATTCTCGCCCTGATTTTCAGCCTCGCGGTCGGCGTCGCAATGGCGACCACCGGATTCGGCTACTGGGCACTGGTGGGAATGACTGTCGCGTTGCCGGCGGCGAGCCTGGTTGGAGTCTGGGTTGCCGCCGGTTGGATTCCAGGTCCGCCAGAGCGCAGAACGGGGGTTCGATCGATGCTTCGTTACGGCGGCACGGTCACCTTGAACAATTTGATCGTCTATATCGCCTACAACGCTGACAAAGTTTTGCTAGGCCGGTATTGGGGTGCCGCAACCCTTGGTATCTACGGACGCGCTTACCAACTGGTGAGTATGCCCAACGACAGCCTGAGTTCGACGATCGCCTTAGTGGCGTTTCCTGCCCTCGCTCGTCTCCAAAATGATCCCCCGCGATTGAAGAGCTATTTTTTGAAAGGATACGGTCTTTTCCTTTCCCTGGTGGTGCCGATCACCATGGGATGCGCACTATTTGCCGAAGACATCATTCGAGTCTTTCTAGGTCCGAAGTGGGGTGAGGCGACTCCCGTCTTTCGGTTATTGGCGCCGACCATACTGACCTTTGCCCTCATCAATCCATTTGGTTGGTTCCTGCTGGCGACCGGCGGAACGGTGCGGAGCCTGAAAATAGCACTGATGATCGCCCCAGTGGTGATCTTAGGTTATGTGGCCGGTCTCGCCTATGGGCCAACCGGAGTTGCCACCGGTTTCTCGATCGCGACCGTACTGTTGATTTTGCCCGTCATCTGTTGGGCGACCCGCGGGACGGCCATCACTGTCCTCGATGCGTTCAAAGAAGCCATGCGCCCGTTCCTCTCGATCCTGGTGGGCGCCTTGGCGGTTCTTCTTTGCTCGGGTTTTCTTCAATCGTTGAGTCCGCCGCTGCTGCGACTGTTCATAGGAAATACCGTCTTGTTCGGTGTCTATTTTCTGATGCTCTGGTTTGTCATGGGTCAAAAGTCGATTTACCTCATGGTTTTAAAGGAAATCGGAGTCTGGCCGTTGGGAAGAAAAAGCACCAAGACCGTTCCGCCCAATTCGTGAAGCGATCAGAAGTGGTCGACTGCTTCCATAGAAGTCTCACTTGCCCAAGATCCCTGGCCTACCGAGACGAAAAATTAACCTGATGCCGAGAGAGCCAAAAAAGCCGCTCATGAAGAAGGTGGCCGTTGTGACCGGAGCCAGCAGCGGGGTCGGTCGAAGCATCGCGCTCGCATTGGCGGCCGAAGGAGTCGATCTGGCCCTGCTCGGTCGAAAAATGAGTTTGTTGGACGCCGTGAAGAGAGAGTGCTGTGAACACGGGGTTAAGGCTGAATCCTACGGAGTGGATTTGCTTGCGGAAAAGGAAATCGAGGAAGTCAAGGAACGGGTGCTGACCACCTTTGTGGGGGTGGATATCCTCGTTCACAGCGCCGGAATGATTGTTTTATCCAAGGTTGCGGCAGCGGCGGCGAAAGATTTCGAGCTCCAATTTCGCTGCAATGTGCTTGCTCCCTTCTCGCTCACGCAGTTCTTTCTACCGACTCTCATCGACAGAAAAGGTGATATCGTTTTCATCAATTCCACCGCGGGGTTGATCGCCGCCCCCGGCCTTTCCCAATACTCTGCCACCAAGCACGCGCTCAAGGCCTTTACCGATAGCCTCCGAGAAGAGGTCAATCCACACGGAGTGCGAGTGCTGAGTCTCTATCTGGGTCGTACCGCGACCCCAATGCAGGCTGCAGTCCATGATTGGGAAAATAAACGGTATGCTCCGGAGCAGTTAATTCAGCCGGATCAAGTGGCCTCTGTGTTGATCTGTGCTCTGTCCCTGGGGCCCGAGGCGGAAATCATGGACGTCAGGATCCGGCCAGCGATGAAGCCTCCGATCTCGTAGACCGTTAAGCAGGGTCTTGCTCTGCCCTCCGCCGCCATAACCCGCCGGAGAATGGAACCGTACCAACTTCGGTCAGTCAATCAGTATGCAACAATTCGATTTCGTTGTCGTCGGTGGCGGCATCATTGGGCTCGCCGTCGCTTGGACCATCATCCAAAGAGACCCCAAGGTCCGAATCGCAGTCCTCGAAAAAGAGGATGCTTGGGCCCGGCATCAAACCGGGCGCAACAGCGGGGTCATCCACTCCGGCATCTATTATCAGCCCGGAAGCCTCAAAGCGAAGTTGTGCCGAGCAGGGAACCTTCGGATGCTGAGGTTCTGCCAAGAGCACGGCATACCCTATGACGTCTGCGGGAAGGTGATTGTCGCAACCGCGCCTGCGGAGCTTAGCCTGTTAGAAAATCTGCACCAACGGGGCGTGGCCAACGGCTTGAAGGTTCAGAGGCTGAGTGCCGCCCAAGTGGGGGAGATCGAGCCGCACGTACGTTGTCTTGCGGGAATCCAGGTGCCATCCACCGGCATTGTCGATTTCGCGAGCGTTTGCCGGAAATTAGCGGATTTGATCCAATCCAAGGGGGGCGACTTGCGGCTAAGCACCAAGGTGCTCGGCTTTAAAATCGATAGCAAAGAGGCAGTTCTGGAAACGCCCAAAGGTGCCCTGACGGCACGCCGGATTATCAATTGCGCCGGTCTGCACAGTGACCGTGTCGCGAAACTAGCCCATGCTGAACCTGGCGCTCAGATCGTGCCTTTTCGCGGTGAATACTATGAACTCAGGCCTGAGCGCCGCTCCTTGGTGCGAAATTTGATTTATCCGGTGCCCGATCCCAATTTCCCTTTCCTCGGGGTTCATTTTACCCGCATGATGGACGGCAGCGTGCACGCCGGGCCGAACGCTGTTCTGAGCCTCAAGCGCGAAGGGTACCAACGAACCTCGTTCGAGCTGCGGGATTTCATCGAAACAATGACCTATTCCGGATTTTGGCGCCTGGCCGCGAAACATGCCAAAGCCGGGCTTGAAGAGATCCATCGATCTTTTAGCAAGAAGGCCTTCGTTGAGAGCTTGCAAAAGTTGATCCCCGAAATTTCTGAGGAAGACCTTATTCCCGGAGGCGCCGGAGTGCGTGCACAGGCGGTGCGCCCGGACGGCCGACTGGTCGATGATTTCCTGATTGTTCAAAGTCCCTTTGCGATCCATGTGTGCAATGCACCTTCCCCCGCAGCTACGGCTTCCCTCGAAATAGGTCGAGTCGTGGCCGAGCAAATCCCGGAACTGGATTCGAATGAAAGAGCCTAAAAGAACATCGCTAAATATTTATGTGGTATTCTTTAAGTAATTCTGGTAATTATATTGCATATAGCCCTTCGTGTTTTGCCGCCGGATTTCACTTTAGGGCCGGTGATCGCTGGCGATTACTCCAGCTTGTCCGGACGGCGTAAATTTGCCGATCTGGAAAATTTTCGACTAAGGTGAAGACAGCTAACGGCAGTTCTAAACGGTCAGTTCCGATCGGGATTTCTTGCCCTTTCGAGGAGCGCGGGCTCCGCTTTGATTTATTATTCGAACAGCAAAATCGCGAAGGCGCTGATCGCCAGTTCGAAAGGGTTCAAAGCGTTTCTGTTCCGCTGGCCTGCCGTTAAGTTGTCAGTTCCGTTGTGCAAGTGGCGCGTTTCCGTGCCGACTCTAATGAATAAACAAATTGAAGCTGTTCCCTTAATAAAAACCGAGCCAGCGACCTTTCGGAGGCAAATGGTTGAGGTTTCTTCACGTCTCCGCGGAGCGGATCTCCTCGTCTTCGCACTCATTCTTGGTTTTGGCGTATTCCAATTTTTCCACGTGGCCCGGTCGGGCGATTTTGTTCAGGAGGACGTCTTCTATTCTGATGCCGCTCACTCGCTGATGAAAAGCGGTCTGTATGGCATTAACGGGTATCCGGAAACGAACATGCCGCCCGGTGTGGCCTGGACCTTTGCTTTGTTGAACGTTGTTTTCGGCGGCGGTCACGTTCTCTATTTGCGGAGTATGGTCGTTTTCGGGTGCCTGGGATTTCTTGCCAGCTACGAACTATTGCGGCGGCAACTTCCTCGGCTGGTCGCCGCTGCCATTTGTCTGCTGCTGATTTCTTCTGGAATTCAATTCCACGTTGTCTCTGAGGCGGTTTCGGCCTGTTTCCCGTATTTCTTCACGGCAATGGCCGCTTTGTTGGTGGCCGGGAAATTGGACAAGTCTAAACGCTTGGCAGCGCGCATTGGTTGGGGAGTTCTGTTGACGGGGTTCATCGTCGCTACCCTGATGTTCGCTTCGGTGGGGATCGCCTTTCTGGGAGGCATTGTCGCGAGCATCGCTATCATCTTCTTGCGGGATCGTCGTCTTGGTTTCACCCATCTGAAGAATTATGCCGCAGTTCTTATTCTGGCCGTCGCGGTGCAGGCCCATTGGATGCAGCCACGGGCAGAGGCGAGCGCCGGTATCGCGGCCAACGAATGGCCTGTGCCAGGCTTCCCTCGCTCCTATGTGCAGCAATTGAAGCTTAAGGACGGGCGGGAACCGGAACTGGGATTTGTCACCCTGCGCGATATCCCAGTACGAATGTTGAAAAATGCCTATGAACACGCCAATTTACTGAGCCAACTGCTGCTGGCGCGGCACATTTATCTGGCCTGGATGTCGATCGCGACAATTGGGATGCTTCTGCTGGTCGCTCTAGGTTGGTGCTATACGGTCTGGCGATCGGGAGGTGGCTTGCAGGAGTGGTACTTTGCTGGGTATGAATTTATCTATTTTCTTTGGCCCTGGGAGTTGGAGCCAAGGTTCTTCCTACCGGTTGCGCCGCTGGCCTGCCTGTACGCGTGGCGTGGGGGAGAAGCACTCGTCTCTCTGGTGCAGAGTAGGCCGCGAGCGCTCGGCATCATCTGGTTTCCGATGTCCATCATTCTGGCAGTTCATTCATGGTTTTGGATGCATGGGATCGGAAGGGCGGGCCATTTGCCTCACGCCGGATATCAGGATGAAACTTCCTTCGTTTTTTGGGCGTTGTCGGCGATTGCCGCGGTATGGTTGGCATGGGTAGGTCCGGATTGCTTGAAGCCGATCAATCTCCTCCATCGCTGGTATTCTGAGCGGATCGACCGTTTCCGAATCGGTTCGATGCGACCGTTGCACCTTTTGGCGGTGGCCATCCTGGCGCTGCTGGTCGGTAAGGGATTGAGCGCTCAACTGGCGATCGGGCGCCAAAATCTGGATCTTAATTCCGCGGTTAATCAATTATCGACGGACGCCGAGGCTGGAGCTTGGATCCGCTCCCATAGCGATGCCAACTCCGTTGTCATGGCCAGGCACGTTCCCACCGTCTTCCACTTTTCCGATCGACAAGTCGTTTGGTTTCCGATGAGTACGGATCCGCACTTATTAATGGATGGAATTTTGAGAAATAACGTCGATTTCGTGCTCGTGGTTCGACGTCCGTATAATTACTACCTTCCTCCGGACGATCAATGCTTTGCTCCGTTGGTCAAAGCCTATCCAGGTTCCTTTCATCTGCTCTATGAAAATCCCCAGTTCAGCGTCTTTCAGGTTCTTCGGAACGCTAACATCCATCTTGGATGAGTGCCCGCTTACCTGGGCGATCGGCGCAGCTCGTGCGTTTTGAATGAAACAAATTATGAATCGGAATCACACCCTCGACGTGATTCGCGGGTTTTTGAGTTGGGTCGTATTTGCCGTGCACGTCGTCTGGTTCTCGGGTTACCGCGGGGGTACTCAAGAAGCCATCGGGGCTTACGCGGTGGACGGCTTCGTTATTTTAAGCGGCTTTGTTATCACCCAACTTTTAGTCATCAAAAAAGAAGCCTACGGGGTGTTTATATTCCGCCGTTTTATGAGGCTTTTCCCCGCCTTCGCAGTTTGTGTCGCACTTTCGCTGCTGGTGCGTCCTTTGACGCTGGGTAAAGTTTCAACTGAGCTGGTCCGCGAGGCGAGTGAAGCTCAATACTTCTGGTGGCACCTGGGAGCTCACGCCGGCTTGATTCACGGATTGGTGCCCATGGCCTGGTTGCCGGTATCACAATTTGCATTCTTGCCGCCAGGCTGGAGTATCAGCCTGGAATTTCAGCTTTATTTGGTGGCGCCTTTGGTACTGTGGTATGGCGCCAGGTTTGGGATTAAGGGGTTTGCTATCCTGGCAGTTGCCAGCGCCATCATGCTCTTGCCGCAGTTTGCATCCAGACTAAACCACATCTGGTCCGGTGCCGGAGCATTTCTTCCGCAACGATTTGTGTTTTTTCTGATTGGCATGAAGGCGTTCGACATCTTCGGGCGTGGTTTGGGAAGTTCGGTTCAATATTGGCCTGGATTCGTCCGGCTGGGAGAGGTCAGCTATTCGACCTATCTCGTGCACTGGCCGGTCCTGGCCTCTTTAAACGCTGTCCTACCGCGGGAATTGCCGCCGCTGCAACAGGTCGAAATTTTATTCCTGGTCGGTGCTCCAATCACCTTACTTTTCAGCTTCCTATTGTTCCAATTTGTGGAGCGGCCCGGAATCGCTTTGGGCCGCCGGCTGACAAAAGAAAGCTCGAAAATCGTAATCGAAAAACCGGGAGTCGTTGTCAGGACTTCTTAGTAGAATTCCCAGGGCAAATTTTCGGTTTGAGGACTTCCACGGCTCACGGAAGCTGAAGCACCCGAAATATAACCCTTGAGGAACACTCTAATCCTCCATCACTCCAGTCCTCCGATCCTCCGATCCTCCAACAGTCAGCAGGTGGAATGCAGACCGACCGATTTTTTTGGTATAAAGGCTTGAGCCTCGTCCAACGGCGCACCCTCTGGTGCCCTACTTGGCTGGGGTGCTTCTGCGTCGCTCTGTTTCTGGCTGCTCCGATATTCTGGTGGTGCTATTCTGGAGAGCTTTTCCTCTCATCGACTGACCGCCGGCCTGCTGAGGTGCTGGTGGTGGAAGGTTGGATCGGTCGCGAAGGTATCCGAGCTGCGGCAGCTGAATTCGTCCAGCACGGCTACACCTACGTGGTTGCCAGCGGAGGCTTGACGACATCCGAGCGGTGGGAGGAGGGTGGTTGGAATTATGCGGTTGGTGCAGCTCACGAGCTGATGCGATCGGGTGTTCCAGAATCCCGGATCATTGTGGCTACCGCCAGAGATGTCGAACGTGAGCGCACCTTTGAATCCACGATTGCCGTCTCACGAGCCCTCAAGTCCGAACACATCCAACCGAGTGCCATCAATGTGTTTACCTACGGCCCTCACGCCGGGCGAAGTCGTCTCGTCTTTACCAAAGTCTTTCAACCTGAGACAAAAGTAGGGGTCATTAGTTGGGCTCCCGTCACCTACCGAAGCGAGCCATGGTGGCGGTCCAGCGATCGTGCTAAAGATTTCCTGACAGAAACCGCGGGTTATTTCTATGAAGCCTTCTTGAACTCCGGGCGGAAGTCGAATACGTCCGATCAAGAGACATTGCCAGTATCTCCATGAATTGTCCGCCTCGGGAGACTGGATATGAGAAACCTGAAACCAAGCGTGCGGGCACCATTTCCCAAGATTAAGGAAAGTTGATGGTTATTCGCAATTTTGAAATACCGGACGTGAAGCTCCTCGTTCCGAAACGCTTCACCGACGTACGAGGATATTTCTCTGAAACCTGGAGCGACCGGATCTTTCGCCAGAAAGTCTCGGACGTAGCTTTCGTGCAGGATAACCAGTCAGTCACCGCCACGAAGGGAACGCTGCGGGGCATGCACTTCCAAAAACCGCCTTTTGCCCAGGGTAAGTTGGTCAGGGTGGTGCGGGGTTCGATCCTGGACATCGCTGTCGACATTCGTCAGGGATCTCCCACTTATGGGCAGCACATCGCGACCCGCCTGGATCAGACCGAGGGGGCGCAGCTATGGGTTCCTCCGGGTTTCCTCCATGGCTTTTGTACGCTGGAAGACCAAACAGAGGTATTTTACAAAGTCACGGCCTATTACAATGCGGAGTACGACGCAGGTGTTCTCTGGAGTGATCCGGATCTTCGCATCGATTGGCCATTTCAGCCGAACTCCATTTTGCTTTCCGACAAGGATCGGACGCATCCGCGTTTAGCGGAGATACCTAGTTTCTTTGTCTACAAGGGGTAGGTGTTATTGGTGTTCAGGCGGCTAAAG
>DATHPI010000152.1:0-7611 GCA_035484035.1 Chthoniobacterales bacterium | reverse complement strand
ATTTCATTGGCAGCGGCTGAAGCAGAGGATCGGGCAGAAGTGCAAGAGCGGTCCCATCGCCCTAAACATTCTCGGTCCAGCGGGTTTGTGGGTCTTACGCAAACTACGAACCCGGGCCTTCGGTTAATTTACAGATCGTTGGCAGATAGCCCTTCGGGCTTCTGACTCCCAGCAAAGCAACGGTCCGGAATCGGAGGATTCCGAGGGAGGCTGAGCTATGCGGACGTCGACCGCAAAACGGCATCTAGGCTTTAGTGCTTTGCTCACTAAAAGACCTTCGTCTTGTTACCCTTGTGCTTTTGGCTACAACGCCGGGCACTAATGGTCTGACCCTCAGCCCGCTCGAAGATCAGGATTCATTCTTGGACCTGTCCCCGCGCAGCGATCGGCAGACAGGGAGGATTGCTCGCACTGAGACTGCTAACGCCTGCCAGGAAAATGAAGGCGCACGAGCGCTGCGGCCAGATTATCAAAGTATTTGAAGTGCTCTGACCTGTCCCCAAAACGAGGGATCAGGAAAGGGAATGGGTCCCAAGCAAAGAATTGACCCTTTCCGATGACCTGTCCCCACAAGTGTGTCCCTCCCGGTTGGTCTGGCGCAAAGGGGAGTGAGTCGAATGGATGGCATGCTGTAAGAGGACCGACCAATAAGACCAAAGTGCGGCGTATTCTCTCGGCCTCTTTAGCAAAGGATGGGTCAGTTATTTTGAATTCTCTTTAGTGTTAGGTAGTTAGGGACAGGTCCTTTTCGATCGGTTTGGCGCGAAGGTCAATTCGACAGTTAAGTTAGGGACAGGTCCTTTCCAATCGGTTTGGCGCGAAGGGGCAGGACGACAGGGGCCAGAAGGATCGATCACCTGGTCAACAGTTTTTTCGGACTGTCCCCACTCTGGATTTGTCCGACCTCTGAGAGCAAAAGATCCCAACAGTGTGGTTGCTGCCAAGGCAGCTTCCGGCCCCGATTCCGTGGTCCGCAAAGACTAAGTCTCGACCGGAAAACGAATAGCATCCGGCGACCACCAGATCACGGCGAAAGTGACTGCGAACAGGTCTGGTTGTCGTGTCATCACCATCGCGCTTCAATTCGCACAATCCCAAGATGACCCGTCGTCGGGCACTCCGCCTGGTTTGTGCCGAGCCTTGAGCCACTATCCCCACCTTAAACTAACCCAACCTTAAATGAGCCCTCGTGAATTGGCGGTGGATTGCGCGATTCTTGCGGGCTCGCGGCTTGACTTTGACCTGATTCTCTTCTCATGTTGCCGGTGGGCAGAATGAGTGCCCGCTCAGCCGCAGACGAATGAGAGCAGCGATATCAGATTGGGAGCAATTCGCTTATCGCTATGGGGAATCGGAATCCGAAGAGTTCCCCCTGTGCCAGCTCCATCCCGGAGATGTTCTTAGGGTGGTCACTGAGCACACAAATTATCTTTTTACGGTCATTAACCATCGTGAAGCGCGCCTCCAATGCTCGCGATCTGATCGGCCCTCAGGCAGCGTTACGATTTCAGGGTGCGGCTTTGGATTTTCACACGCGTTCAAGCCCGGACACCTTTTTTGCGGGGGCCGAATGGAGTTCACCTTTCTGCAAAACGAAAAGCTGACTCGTTACCGGACGACATCGATTCGAGCGATTGTCCATCAGCAACACAGGGTTTGAAAATTCGGAATTTAATTCTTCGGGCGTGGGTAGTTCATTAGGCACTTCGGTGGCATCTAATCTAGAGAACCTGGTACGGATCCACGTCAACCGAAACATGGACTTCGTCTGGAAAGGTGAGTTTCTGGATGATCGAACGGACCGTTCCGCTCAGACGACGAATCGCTTTTGACCGAAGTAGAATTTGGTATCGGTAAAAACCCTTGGATCGTTCGATCGGGGCCGGTACGACAGGATGCAGGGTCACAGTCGGGTCCGGTTTTTCGCCGATCCGCCGGTGGATGGTTTCCGCCGTGAATTCCGCAAGCCGTTGATGTTCGGAGCGCACATGAATCATTAGCAGATGAATAAAAGGGGGGTACTCGCATCGCTCCCGAAACTCAATTTCCTGCTCCCAGAACCCCTCGAAGTTGTGGTGTCGTGCGAACTGGATCGATGGGCTAAAAGGGGTCGAACTCTGGACAAACACTTCGCCAGCCATGTCGCCGCGACCGGCCCGACCGGCGACCTGGGTTAACAACTGAAAGGTGCGTTCTCCGGCTCTAAAGTCCGGCATATGCAAGCCGACGTCCGCGTTGATGATACCGACCAGCGTCACGTTTGGAAAATCGAGTCCCTTGGCGATCATCTGGGTTCCGACTAAAACGTCGATTTTACCGGTTCGAAAGGCCTGCAAGGTCTGGCGATAGGCGTCTTTCTTAGACATCGAATCAGCGTCCATTCTTGCGACCGCCGCCGACGGAAAGAGTTTGCGAACGGTGCCCTCGATTTTTTCGGTTCCGTAACCTGCATAGCGAATGGACGGGTCGGAGCATTTCGGACATTTTCTCGGTGCCAGCACCGCATGGCCGCACAGATGACATTTAAGCCGATTTTCACCTTGATGAAAGGTGAGCGAGACACTGCAATTCGGACACTCGCAGACGAAGCCGCATTGATTGCAGACCAGGGAAGTGGCGAATCCGCGTCTGTTGAGGAATAGAATCGTCTGTTCCTGAGCGGCCAAGCGCGCCTCGATCGCGCTCGCCAGCCTGGCTGAAATCAACGGAACATGCTTTTGTTTGAGGTACTCTTGCCGCATGTCAACCACGCGGATCAATGGGAGTTGCCGATCATCGACTCGGGAGGTCAAGCAAGCGAGCCGGTATTTTCCTGTCTTGGCATTATGGTAGCTTTCCAGGGAAGGAGTCGCGCTTCCAAGTAGGATTGCACAGCGATCGATCTGAGCCCTAACGACAGCCAGGTCGCGAGCGTGATACCGAGGCGTTTCCTCCTGCTTGTAAGAAGTCTCGTGTTCTTCATCGACCACAATCAAACCTAGACGCTGTACTGGCGCAAAAACGGCACTGCGAGCGCCGATTGCCACGCGCGCCCTGCCGCTGTTGAGTTTGTGCCATTCATCGTGACGCTCACCGGCCGAAAGATGGCTGTGAAGCACAGCGATCAGGTCCGCTTGGAATCGCATCTTGAAGCGTTCAACTGTTTGCGGTGTCAAGGAAATCTCCGGAACGAGCACCAGAGCGCCAAGGTCCTGGTTCAGGCAACGATCGATCGCCTGCAGGTAAATTTCTGTTTTGCCGCTCCCGGTCACGCCATGAAGCAGGATCGGGCGGTTGTCTCTGGCTTCCACCGAACGAACCACCATCTCCAGGGCCGTTTTTTGATCTGGATTCATTTCGAGAGCGGTGCTGGAGACAAAGCGCTCGCTTCCGTAGGGGTCGCGGTCTGCCGTTTCGAGTTCTACCTGCAGCAAATTGCGGCCGACCAGCTGTTGGATTGTACGATCGGTGGTCGACACTCGCTGTTGAAGTTCCCTCCAACGGATCGGCCCTGCGGCCTCAATTAGAAACCGCAAAACTTGGGCTTGGCGAGGAGCCTTAACCTCTAGGCTTTGAAGCTCTGTCTCTGAAATCTCGCGGCCGAGCGAAACGATCCGCTCACGCTTGAAACCGACCTTTGCTTTTCGTATGACCTCCGGTAACAGAGATCGAATCGCTGACTCAACCGGACAGCAATAGTATTCCGCCATCCAACGTGCCAATGCTAACAACGACTTATTTAAAATGGGATTCTCCGAAACCAAACCCAATATGATTTTTGGCTCTGGCACAGACGGGGTGTCGACGAGGGCAACAACCGTTGCTAAGATTTCACGTGAACGTAGCGGAACTTTTACCCGAGACCCGATGTGGACTTTGCCCGCCCAGGACTGAGGAATGGAGTAATCTAATTCTTTATCCGTGGGGTCATCGGTGATGACTCGCGCGTAATCTGGCATGGTGGTGATGGTAGTCTAATGGCTTTAGATCAAAGTCAAAATCGGAAGGGCTGGATTGGTAAAGCAGGTCTTTTTTTGCTGAAGATCATGCTTCTCCTGGTCCTTTCGTGCGCAGTGGCAGTGGCCTACCTGGTGATTCGCTCGCACGATCCGGTCTATGTGCTGCGCGAATTGAAGGATTGGACCGATTATCGTCGATTTGATCCCCTCATCGTGAGGGTGGCGCGCGAATACGATCTCGATCCGCGCCTGATCAAGGCGGTTGTATGGAGGGAAAGCAGGTTTCAGGCAGACATGACCGGCCGCAACGGAGAGCGCGGCCTGATGCAGGTTTCAGAGGTTGCGGCGCGAGACTGGGCGATCGCCAAAGGGGTGCGGGATCCGCATCCGGAACAGATCATAATTCCGGAAATGAATTTGGAGATCGGAACATGGTATCTGAGCAAGGCCGTGCAACGTTGGAATGCTGAAGATAATGCCGTCCCATTCGCGCTCGCAGAATACAACGCTGGCAAAAGCCGGGTGGACCGCTGGGTTCGCACCGCCTCGCAAAAGAAAAAAGGGCAGCCAGTGACCGCTGAAACATTCCAGGATAGCATCGATTTTCCCTCCACGGCGCGTTATGTGAGAACGATTCTGGCGCGGTACGATTTCTACAAACGGCGAGGACCCTTGCTGGTGGGGGACCCTGGGCCGCTTTAAATCTTTTAAATCGTGCTCGTCCTCGATCTTTGCTCGCGGCTGGCGAAAGAAGCGGGAAGACGAGGACGAGGACGAGGACGAGCACGAGGACGATTGAAGAGAAGGATGGAGGAGGCGGCCGAACTTACTGCGGGAAACTTGAGGATCTGCGTCTAATTTAGCCTCCCATGGGTGAGCTGGATCTCGTTCAAGACTTGGCAGTTGTCACGTTGTTCGCAGGCATAGGCGGCTTTCTATGCCAGAAGATCGGCCTTTCAAGCATCGTCGGTTTTCTCTTTGCCGGGCTTCTGATCGGTCCGCACACTCCTCCCTTCTCGATCGTAATGCATGAAGATCGAATCGAAGCTTTGTCCCAATTGGGCCTGGTCTTTCTCATGTTCTCGATCGGACTCGATCTGAGTATCGGCAAACTGCGGAGGATGGGAATTGGGATTGTCCTGGCGGTCGCTTTGGGCGCAATCCTGGTTTTCAATAGCGTCCGTTTCATTTGCCCGCTGCTCGGTGTTAGCTCATCCGAAAGCCTGTTTGTCGCGGGTATGTTGGTTGCCTCCAGTTCGGCCATGATCGGCAAAATTCTGCCAGAGACCGGATTGATCCACCAACGGGCCGGAAATCTAGCGATGAGTATCACGGTGCTTGAGGATCTCGTCGCGGTGGTAGCATTAACGTTTATTTCTTCGGTCGGTCAGATGCACAAGGGCACCGAAGCGAACATGGGTAGGATTCTTGGCGTTCTGCTGGTCTTTGTAACCGTCGTGACAGTGGTCGGTCTGTTACTGCTCCCACGGTCCCTGCAACGATTAAATCGAGCAGGCACCGATCTGCTGACTATCACAGTCGCCGGGTTGGTTCTGGGGATCGCTGTGATCGCCGTGAAGACAGGTTATTCGTTGGCCTTGGGAGCTTTCCTGCTTGGGGCGATTGTCGCGGAAACACCTCAGCGTCCAACCGTTGAACGGGCGATGCAAGGCATGCGCGACGTGTTCATCGCGGTCTTCTTTGTCTCAATCGGGATGCTTTTGAATCCGGCGCTGCTGGTCAAAAACTGGGTGTTGATATTGTCACTGGGAATAGTCACCATTCTCGTCCGTACCTTTGCCGTCAGCCTATCGTTGCTGGTGACGGGAACCGGCGATCGAGATGCGTTTCGCGCCGCACTGATGGTGACGCCGATCGGCGAGTTTGCTTTTATCATTGCCCAGCTTGGGGTCTCAACCGGCATGCTTTCGTCCGATTATTATCCGATTGCCGTCGGCATGGCCCTGTTTACCGCCTTGGTTTCTCCTATTTTGATCCGGCATTCCGGCCGTATCAGCGACGTTTGGCTGAGAGCGCAACCGAAGTTCTTCTACAATCTGCTGGAACAATATCAGCAATTCCTGGCCTCAGTCGGCGCACATCAACGGCGAAGCCGGGTTTTCGGTCTTGCCAGGCGAAGCCTTCCACCTTTGGGGATCAGCGTCATCTTCGTATGCGGCATTTTGATTGTGGCCCCTTTCTTGTTCGCACAATGGACCCACTTGTTCCCAGCCAATGGGGCGCATTGGTCGCCGCACCTGTTTTGGGCCTTAATCGGTGTTGCGGCGGCAGGACCGCTCCTTAGTGTCTGGCGAAGGCTGGCGGAGTTCTTCAAAGGAACGGTTGAGATTGCGTTTGGTTCGCAACAGCCCGTCCTGATCGTCTGGCTGGATCTAGTCGCTGCTATTTTGCTTTTTGTTTGGATCTGGCTGGTCACTCCTTTGATTGGTGCCTACCCGGCCTTTCTTGGGGCAATCCTGGGAACCGCAGTCGTCTACGCTCTCTTTTTCGGTCACCGGCTCCAGACAGTGCAACGCCGTATCGCTGACGAGCTAGCAGAGGCGATTCTTTCTCCAGAGGAACGGCGGAAGCGAAGTCACGATCACTGGTTAAAGGACCACCAGGAGTGGGACCTCAGTCTAAGTGAAATTCGGGTACCCGACTCGGAGGCATGGTTCGGTAAGAGTCTCGGCGATCTTTCGCTTCGCAGTCGATATGGCTGTGCCGTGGTTGGCGTGGAACGGCAAGGGTATACGGTCCCCGGTTCCGGCCCAGACACCGAGCTGTTTCCGGGCGACGAACTTCTGGTGCTGGGAACTCCGACCCAGATTCAACGCGTCCGGGCCTTTTTCGATTCCAGCCCCTCAACGACCGATAAAGTCGATTTGCTGGACGAAATCCGTTTGGAGTCTGTAGAGGTACCGGAAAAGAGCCGCTTGGTTGGCAATGCGTTAGCCGAGCTTGAGATCCCGCGGCAAACGGGCGTCCAGATCGTGGGCGTGGCGCGCGAGGACCATAAGATGCTCTTCCCGGGTCCTTTTCAAGTCTTGGATTCCGGGGACTGGATGCTCATCGTCGGTACGAGGGATCAGCTTCTCCGGTTCCGCGAATGGATTAAGGAGAGTGCGTAAAGAGCGGGTCCTTGATAGCTGCAGCTCATCACTGAGTTCTCGCTTTGCGACAGTAGGACCTGGGGGCGAGGATAGGACCTGGGGGCGAGGACGCCGATGAGTTCGAGGGCGATTGGTTACGCCGGGTGAGGGGCTGGAGTATGGTTTTCGGTTTCTTCCTCCGTGAGATCAATCACGCTCTTCGGTTTTCGCAGATTCTGATTGAGAACGTCCTTGTCCAATTCCTTTTCCCACCGACTGATGACGATGGTCGCGACCCCATTTCCGATCAGGTTCGTGATGGCCCGGCACTCACTCATGAAGCGGTCAATGCCTACGAGGATAGCCAATGACTCGATCGGTACAGACGGCACCACCGAAAGTGTCGCGGCGAGCGTGATGAAACCTGCTCCGGTCACGCCGGTGGCTCCTTTCGATGAAAGCATCGCAACAAACAGGAGAACAAGTTGTTGGCCAAGGTCCAGATGCGTGTTGGTCGCCTGGGCGAGGAACATCGCTGCCATCGTCATATAAATGTTCGTGCCGTCGAGGTTGAAGCTGTA
>DATHPI010000151.1:0-13304 GCA_035484035.1 Chthoniobacterales bacterium | reverse complement strand
CGCCTTTCCGCGACGACCTTTCGAGCCTCTTGGACCGAACCGGAAAAACGCATTTGCCGGCCAAAAAAATAGATCAATCCACGTTTCTCGGCTTCTCCGTGCAATTGCCGCATTTGTTCGGCGTTCAAGGTGGGCGGTTTTTCACACAAGACATGTTTACCGGCCTGCAAGGCCTTCAGGGTCCCAGGGAAATGCAGGGAATTCGGCAAACTGACCACCACCGCGTCAAGCTCAGGATCGGCCAGCATCTTATCATAATCGCCAAAGACTTTTGCCGGTGAGAATTTAGCCGCAAATTTCGTCAGCCGCGCTTCATTGAGATCGCAGGCAGCATATAAACGTCCGAGACCGGATCCCTGAATCCCCTCTGCGTGCCGTTCACCCGGCCAACCCAGGCCGACAATACCAACATCATATTTGTCCATGGCTCGCCAAAAGGAATAGCCAAAAGCGCCGGGAAGCAAGAAGAAGGAGTTCAGGAGTTGCAGGAGTTCAGGAGTTACAGAATTCCGGGTAGAAATGTCTAGACATTTACCTGAACTCCTGAACTCCTGAACTCCTGAACTCCTGAACTCCTGAACTCCTGAACTCCTGAACTCCTGAATTCTGATTCAGGGCTCAATTCTCGACCCGGCCCGATAGTCTCCAAGATCGACGGGCGCCGTGGCGAAGGGCGGTTGACCGACGATCCCAACTTCGTAAGTCTCGCCGACGACAGACTCAGGCCATTCCGTGACATACTCTTCGATGTCCTGCCGATTCAGCATCTGACCCTCTTGCAGGTTTTTTTCGGCAACCGCCTCCTCTTTAGCGGCTCGTAGATTGGCAAGGTTCTGTTTGATTTTCGTCAGTTTATTATTCTCCCGGGCCTGCTTGATCTCCTCGACAGCGGCAATGGCGAGGTAATAGGCCGGAAGCGTCAGGACTTCTCCAAGAATTTCGTTTAGATCCTTCCTGGTTTTGCCGGTTGTGAACCAACCGTCCTCCGTCGCTCCGAAAACCAGGTAAGTTGGCGCATCTGTAGTCAATCCGGAGATTTTGGCCGCCATCGCTTCCAGCAGCGGATTGCCGCTTTCCCGGATCTGGCCGAATTTCGATTGCAGATCTCCCAACACTTTCTCTAGACGTTTGCCCCCATAGGCCACACCGTTCCCTTTTTCCGGTAGTCCCGCCGCCAACTCGTTGAAATCAGGAGAAGACCTGATTCCCTGTCTCTTCCCGGCCTCGACCTCGACCATTCCGCGTACGAGCTCTTCGCTGCTTGAAAGGATCAAATAGTCACCATGCCGGGCCATCGTCGGCCGCAGGTAGGGTATCTCTTCGACCCCTTGCAGCACTCGCATCCGGAGGTCCGGTTCGTCGATCTTCTCGACCTTCGGATTCATGCCAAATAACGCTTCTAACCGATCGAATAACTTATCGTCTCTGACCTTCCATAACAAAGCGGCAGCTGGTTCGGGCATTTCGTAGGATTCGTTCCCCAACGGTATGGCGACCGTCGTGTTGCGGCTCAAAGTCACAACCATGCCCACCTGGTCGCCCAGCGATTGGAGCAGATCCTCGAAGCTCAATCCGGAAAAGGCCTGCGCTTGCTGCGAGAAATGTTGCTGCCATTTAGCGACTTCCGGAATCTCCGAGCTGCCCAACGCAGTGGACACGGCACCCCAGAATGTGGCAAGCTTAAAATCAAAAAACGCGAATCCCTCGCTGTTTTCC
The DNA here is from genome assembly GCA_035484035.1 of Chthoniobacterales bacterium. Taxonomy (GTDB): domain Bacteria; phylum Verrucomicrobiota; class Verrucomicrobiia; order Chthoniobacterales; family JAFAMB01; genus JAFAMB01. Next base: position 11,588 of record DATHPI010000151.1, on the reverse strand, counting down.
GGGATCATATTGATCAGCGGAAAATCGTGAGGCGCCGTGGCGAGTGAGTTCCACAAAAACCCGCTCCGATCCGGAAGATAGGTGTACGACTTATCGAGGAAAAGACCCGGCTCGATTTCGCGCGAACTGAATCCGAAGGCTTTCACCGCCTGCAAACCGCTATCGAGAATCAATCGAATACCGAGATCGAACTTCTTTCGGAGGCCCTCTTTTTCCTCCGGGGACAGACTTGGATCAGACACCGCCGTATCCCGGACTGACTCTAGTTTTTTGTTTAATTCTCCCAGCGCTTTCTCCGCACTCCAATAAAGATAAATAACTCCGCCCGGGTCGAGGTTGGTGGCGACGCGTTGATAGGCAGGATTGCTGGGCAGTTCTTCTGCCCGGCAGATCTGTCGGATGCCTGTCTCGCCTGCGGCCAAGAGCAGAGAGCCCACGATCAAAGTCCGCGCGAATTTCCCTATCATAAAGCCTAGTTCTTCAGGCTAGGATTTCGAGACCGGTAGTGACGAGCATATTTTGATTGGATGTCCGACGCCCACGTCGGATAACAAGGAATGGCCACCGTTCCCGCCACCATCGAAGAATTAAAGCAGCAGACCGGAACAGAACTTTCTGCCGCCTCGGTGCATACCCAAATCGATGAGGTCGCCACCAAACGGACTAAAGACCAAAAGCCTTTTCTGGAAATTCTCTTGCGCGACTGGACCGCCGTTTTCCCTTTGCGAGTCTGGAGCGATCATCCCTCCTTTGGATTTTGTTCTGAGCTTCGCACCGGAGATTTTGTGGAGGTGCAGGGAGATTTTGTGGTCAGCGCAACTTTCGGGCTCGAGGCGAAAAATTGGAGCGTGCGTTTTTTGAGCGCTCCCGAGAAAGCCGACCTCTTGGCCGGCCCGCCGGAAGTTCGGGAAAGGCAAGGTCTTGATTATGCAGCGATTGAATCCTTTATCGCCTCGATACGAGATCCCCGGCTGCGCGAATTGTCTCTGCTGTTTCTGCGCGAATTTGGAGAGCGGCTACGTCGCGCCGCAGGCGCGCGCAACTATCATCACGCCCGACGCGGCGGTTTAGTGGAGCATATCGCGCAGATGATGCGGGCCGGAGATGCGATGGCGGCGGTCTATGCTTCACTGAATCGGGATCTGCTGTTGGCCGGGATACTTTTTCACGACTCGGGCAAGCTTTGGGAAAACTGCTTCCCGAAGGAGAGTTTCATCATGCCTCACGATTTCCGGGCGGAGCTGATCGGTCATATCTCTATGGGCGTTGAACTCGTGAACCGGCTCTGGCACCGCTTGAAAGAAAGCGCAGAGTTCTCTTCCTGGAATGTGCTTTCCCCGGACTCGGACCTGGTCCGCCTCCACTTGATTCATCTGGTGGCTTCTCATCACGGCCAAAAAGAATTTGGCTCGCCGATCGAACCGAAAACGCCTGAGGCCATGACGCTGCACCTGATCGATAACCTGGACGCGAAGTTAGACATGATGTGGAATAACTACCGCCTCGGAAAACGGCTGGGGCGAGACGTCATCGAACGGGTGCGGCCGCTCCCGACAAACCTTGTCGCCGCGCTGACTTCGTTTTCTGGTGAACCGTAAAAGAAAGGAACGGCCAAATTGGTTAATTTGGCCGTCCTGAATCCTGCCGGACGCTCGTGTCGTCAGCCGAAGGAGATTCTCGTCGCTCCATTTTGCGGTGAGTCACTCTTTTTGAATCAGCTGGCGGTGTCCTTCATTAAACGCTCGAATGTTCATTGAATCGAGTCCCGGCAGCACGAGTCTCTCGAACTCGCGGTGAGTTAAAAGTAATTCGGGACCATTAGGCAAGCGCCGGATGCAGTTTTCTTTCTTCCGGCACTTTGGAAAAATCGTCTTCGTGCGGGCGACCTTTGGTCCGGTCCTTCGCGATGAGCATGTAGACGGCCGGGAGGACAAACAGTGTTAAGCAGGTGCCGATGATCATTCCGGTCACCAAAACCCAGCCGATACTATTCCGGGCACCAGCTCCCGGGCCTTGGGCTAGGATCAGAGGCGTATGACCGGCGACCGTCGCCACAGAGGTCATCAAAATCGGTCGAAGCCGCGTCGCCGCGGCTTCGATGACGGCGTGGAATTTGTCCCGCCCTTCCTCCTGAAGCCGATTGGCAAATTCGACAATCAAGATCCCGTTTTTGCAAACCAGCCCGACCAAGGTCACTAAGCCTACGTAGCTGTAAGCGTTAATCGTCGTCTTCCCGAGAAAGGTGACCGCTAATGCTCCGGTTAAACCGAGCGGTACCGATCCCATCAGAATGATCAAAGGATCCCGGAAACTTTCGAATTGGGCCGCCAGAACTAGATAAATCAAGATTGCAGCCAGTGCCAGAGTCGCCAGAAAGGAGTCGCCCTCCTTGCGAAGCTGGCGCGATTCACCCGTGTAATCAATCGAATACCCTTTCGGCAGGATCTTAGCTGCTTCCTGTTCCAACACCTTCAAAGCATCGTCCGTGGTTGCTCCGGCAAACTTATTGGGCAAGCCCTCAATCGTTGCGGAGCTCAATTGCTGAAAACGGTTCAGCGATCTCGGTTGAACGATGGTTTGGATATGGGCAAAGGTCGACAGCTGGATCGGCTGCCCATTAGGTCCGGTCACATACAAGTTCTTTAGATCGTCGGTCGTCAGTCGATTGATACGTTTGACTTGGGGAATGACTTTATAGCTACGGCCCTGGATGCTGAAGTAATTAGTGTAACCGCCTCCAAGCAAAGTCGCTAGGTCACCACCCACTTGCCCCAGATTCAGCCCCATGGACGCTACTTTGTCCCGGTCGAAGACAATGTTTGCCTCGGGCAAATCATACTTGAGGTCGCTATCCGCAAAGACAAATTTGCCGCTTTTGAAAGCTGCTCCAACCAATTGCTGGGCGAACTCGTTGACCTCCAGGGGCTCGGCGGTTGAGGAGATCACCATTTCTACCGGGAAATTGGATCCGCCGGGCAGCGGCGATGGTGTAGTCGCGAAAATTTGGACTCCAGGTATCTGGGATAACTTGTGGTTAACATCCACCAGAACCTGTTCCATGGTTCGTGTTCTTTGATTCCATGGCTTGGCCACCATACCGGAAAACCCTTGGTTATTCTGGGTGATCTGGAAGGTTTGCGCGGTCTCAGGAAAGCCCTTGTAAATAGCGTTCATCTGCTCGGTGAAGAGCATGTTTTGCTCGAGGGTCGCGTTGGGAGGCGTCTGGACGATTCCGAAGATTACCCCCTGATCCTCTCGAGGAGCCGGCTCTTTAGACGACATTAAGTAGAATGGCACCGCCAGACAGATGATCAGGAGGGCCATGATGCAGATCACCGGCCAGTAACCCAGCGACCAGGTTAACGTATTCGCATAGCTGGTTCGCAGCCCGTCAAAGCGGCGGGTGATCCATCCCGCAAATCCACGCTCAGCCATCCCTTGCTTGAGGAGCTTGGAAGCCATCATCGGCGACAAGGTGAGCGCCACCACGCCCGAGATGGCTACCGCTCCGGAGAGCGTGAAAGCGAATTCCCGGAAAAGCGATCCGCTTAAACCACCCTGCAGACCAATCGGAGCATAGACAGTCGCCAAGCTAATGGTCATGGCGATGATCGGTCCGAACAACTCGCGTGCACCTTTGATGGCTGCATCGAAAGGTTTCATCCCTTCTTGCAGATGGCGTTCGACATTTTCAACTACCACAATGGCATCATCCACCACCAGCCCAACCGCCAGAACAATGGCCAGCAAGGTGAGCAGATTGAGGGTAAAGCCAAAAAGCAACATTAAGAAAAAGGCGCCCACCAGCGACAAGGGGATCGCCACGATCGGAATCAAGACCGACCTGAAAGATCCCATGAACAGAAAAATGACCACAATGACGATCAGGATGGTCTCGGTGAGTGTTCTGATCACGTCATCGATCGCGCTTTGAATGTATAACGTGGAGTCGTAAGGAATTGCCATCCGCATCCCAGTCGGTAATTCCCGCTCAATATCAGGGAGCGCGACCCGGACCCGCTTAATGACGTCCAAAGTATTGGCAGTCGGCAGCACGAAGATGCCCATGAACGTCGCCACGCTTCCGGAAAAGCGGACGTCCGAGTTATAATCCTCCGCCCCCAGCTCGATATCCGCAACATCCCGGAGGCGCACAATGGCCCCATTTTGCTGCTTAATCACCAGCTGCTTGAATTCTTCAGCGGTCTGTAGATTGGTGTTGGTAACCAGGTTGGTGGCCACCATTGACCCCTTGGTCTGACCGACACCCGCCAGGTAGTTATTGTTCTGCAGTGCATTTTGGATGTCCGTCGGCGAAACGTTCAGGGACGTCATCCGGTCCGGCTTCATCCAGATTCGCATGGCAAACGTCCTGGCACCGAGAATCTGCGCGCTTTGGACGCCATTAATGGCCGACAATTTCGGTTGAACCACTCGAGTCAGGTAGTCCGTAATCTGATTGCGGCCCAGATCATCGGAAAAGAAGCTGAGATACATCGAGGCGAACTGGTTATCCGTGGAGGTGATCTGCAGCGTCGGCAATTGGGATGCGGGCGGCAACTGGTTCCGGACTTGCTCTACCTTGGTCTGGATCTGGGCCAGCGCCGCATTCGGATCGTAATTTAATTTCAGGTGAACACTGATCGTGCTCGTCCCCTGCTGGCTCGTCGACTGCATGTAATCGATCCCATCTGCGCTGGCGATCGATTGTTCCAAGGGTGTGGTCAGAAAACCTCGCACCAGATCGGCGTCGGCGCCGTAATAGAGCGTGGTGACGGTGATGACTGACAGATCGCTCCGGGGATATTGCCGAACATTGATGCTGCGAATAGCCTGGTACCCGGCTATGAAAATAATCAGATTGACGACCGTCGCCACGACAGGCCGCTTAATAAATAGATCTGTGAAGCTCATCTCTTCCTCCGGCCGTCAACTATCTGCAGGGTTCGGCGCCAGGTCGCTGCCAGGCTTAACCTGGTTATTGACCTTGACGTGCGCGCCGCTCTTCAGCCGGAACACGCCCGAGGTGACGACTTCGTCACCAGGCTTTAGCCCGGAGACCACAGCAATCATATCGCCGCGTGATTGCCCGGTCTTGATAAACTGTTCCTTAACACCCTTGTATTCTTTCCCCTGCGGGTCTTTCAATTCGGAGACCACAAAAATGGAATCACCATAGGGTGCGTAATGGATGGCGGTGGCGGGGATCGCCACCACGTTTTGTCTTTCGCTCAGGACCACACTCACTTTAGCAAACATCCCCGGACGAAGCCGAAAATCAGAGTTTTTAAATGTCGCCTGGACCTGGACGTTCCGTGTTGCTTGATCGACCAGCGAATTAATTGCCGTGATCGTGCCGTTGAAAATCTGGTCTGGAAAAGCGTCGACGCGCAACTGGACCGGCTCGCCGATAATCAGTTTACTAAGATCCTGCTGCGGCAAAGAGAAGTTGACATAGATCGGATCGAACGCCTGGAGAGTCACCACCATATCCCCTTCCTTCAGGTATTGCCCGAGATTTACCTGGCGGATCCCTGCGACTCCGTCGAAAGGCGCCCGCAATGTCTTACGAGCGATCAAGGCTTTGAATTGGTCGACCGAGGCCTGGTTCTGCCGGAAAACCGCGTCCGCGTTATCATAGTCGGACTGGGAGATCGCGTGCTTCTCCACCAGATCCTTGTCTCGTTTCAAAGTTACCGCGGCAAAATCCCGTTGCGCTTCAGCCGAATGAAGCTGGGCTTCTTCCTGTGTGGTGTCCAGATGGACCAACAGATCGCCCTCTCGCACTTTGCTCCCCGATTCGAACGCTATTTGTCGCACGATACCGGCCAGGTCTGTGCTGACCGTCACGCCGTTCACCGCGGTGACCGTCCCGACGCTCTCCAGGGTAGGCTGCCATTCCGTTCGCTGGGCAACGTCTGTGGTAACGGCGGTCGGCGGCGGCTCGAACGCTCCGGATTTGGCCATGGTGATGAAACCTTGAATCTGGGTGAATTTCACAAATCCAAAACCGGCCACCAACGCCAGAAACAGGACGAAAAGGATCACGAAAAAGATCAGATATTTCCAGAAAGGCTTTTTTCTCATATGAGAATCACTCCACCTAAGCGCTTCGTTGCTCCGCGAAAACATCCAGTTCAAGTTCGCTGAGACGCGTGCGGATTTTTTCGAGTAGCATGACCAATTGCTGCCGCTCTTCCTCGTTGAGCGGCTCGACGATACTTGATAACCAGCGGCAATAGCCGGGCCGGATTTTATCCAGAAAGGCATGTCCTGCGCCGGTGAGATGAACCCGGATCAGGCGTCGGTCTGCCGGATCCGGACGACGCTCCACCAGACCATCCTTCGCTAACCCATCGAGCAAGCCCGAGATGGTGGCCCTGGTCACGCCGGTTTTTTCGGCCAGACCTGCAGGAGTCGCCTCTCCATCGGAATATTTAAGGAGCATCATCATCAGATTAAACCGACCGTGCCGCGTCCCGTACGAATTCAGGACCTGCTCATCCAGCGCCAGGAGTTCATCTCCAGTCCGCAAGAGTTGCAAATAAGTGTAACAGGCCGAGGCGTCGAGACCGGGGAAGCACTTTGCCTCTTCCAGAAAGACTTCATATCTGGGCAGTCCTTTCAGAAGCGTGAGTGCACCGGGCATAAGATTAACGTACCTAATTATTAGCTTCCTAACCATTGTCAAGCGGAAGTTGGAGGGGGGTGGAGGAACGTATCGGCGTATTGGCGTATCGGCGTATCGGCGGGTCGGCGGGTCGGCGGGTCGGCGTTGTGAGCCTGGGGGCGCCACACCGGGGATCACCGCGCTGCCTGGCTCTTCAATCGTCCTGGTGCTCGTGCTCGATCTTTTATCGTGGTCAGCGAAAAGAGACGGAAAGACGATAACGAGCACGATAACGAGCACGATTGGGGAAGACCCAAGCCACCCCCTCCCCCACCGGTTGCTTTCCTACCCTTTCGCCAGATGGATAGTCAACAATGCGATGTCCGCGGGGGTGATCCCGCTGATCCGGCCCGCCTGCCCAAGGGTGGAAGGTCGGATTTTAGTGAATTTTTGCCGGGCCTCAAAGCGCAGGCCTCTGACATTTTCATAATCGAGACGGTCGGGAATATTCTTCGACTCTGAACGTTCTGCCCGGGCAATAGAATCTTCCTGTCTCTTGATATACCCCTCGTACTTGAGGTCGGTTTCAACCTGTTCCCAGACAGCGGCCGAGAAATCATCGAGCAGAGCTTTGGGCAGGAGCCGATGATCAAAATCCGGCCGTCTCAAGAGCTGATCGACCCGCAACTGATCGACCCGAGTTTTCGTGGCACGTTCTTTGGCCTGGCGGATCGCCTCAATTTTCTGAGCAGCAGCCTTCCACTGTGCTTCCGAAACAAGCCCATAGTCCCACCCCTTGGGGGTCAAGCGGATATCTGCATTGTCCTGGCGCAGCAAGAGGCGGTACTCGGCTCGGCTGGTAAACATCCGGTAGGGCTCCGGCGTACCCCGGGTAACCAGGTCGTCGATCAAAACTCCAATATAGGCTTCGGAACGGCTGAGCGAGAAGGCGGGCTTACCCAATATCTTGAGTCCTGCATTAATCCCGGCCACAAGACCTTGGGCTGCAGCTTCTTCGTACCCGGAAGTTCCGTTAATCTGCCCCGCAAAATAGAGGCCGCTGATCCGTTGGGTTTCGAGGGTGAGATGGAGTTGGGTGGGCGGGCAATAATCATACTCGACAGCGTAGCCAGGGCGGATGATTTCCGCCTGTTCGAGGCCGGGGATCGAATGGACGAACTCGTATTGGACCTCGAAGGGTAAACTGGTGGAGAGCCCGTTGACATAGTATTCCTGGGTGTGACGGCCTTCCGGCTCCAGAAAGAGTTGGTGGTGCTCTTTTTCGGCGAACTTGACGACCTTGTCCTCAATGGAAGGGCAATAGCGAGGTCCCACGCCCTGAATGCGGCCCGTGTACATCGGCGATTTGTCCAGGTTGGCGCGAATGATATCGTGAGTCCGCGAGGTGGTATGCGTAATCCAGCAAGGGATTTGTTCCACGTGGAACAAATCGGAACTGCACTGATTCAAGGTAAAGAGATCGTTCCGGTCCCGGTCGAGCGCGTCGGTCCGAAATGAAAAGCGCGGGGGCGGAACATCCCCATCTTGCCGCTCGCATCTGGTCAAATCGATTGAACGGGCATTAATCCGACAAGGGGTCCCGGTCTTGAAGCGTCCAATCTCAAAGCCGAGTTCTCTCAGGTTGACACTCAAATTCGACGTACCGTCCCCCATCCTGCCGCCCGCCTGCTTTTGCAGTCCCACATGCAACAAGCCCTGCATGAAGGTTCCTGTGGTGATGATCACCGCCGCGGCCTCCACTCGCAGTCCCAGGGTCGTCTCAATTCCCCAGACTCCCCCACCCTCCTCCAGAATCCGCAGGACGTTTCCCTGCAGCAGGTCGAGATTGGGCGCCGCTTCGACCAGGGCCTTCATCCGAAACTGGTACGCTTTCTTGTCACATTGAGCGCGCGGAGCGCGGACACTTGGCCCTTTGTTCCGGTTCAGGGTCCGAAATTGAATCCCGGTGGCATCGGTGTTCAGACCCATGACGCCGCCCAAGGCGTCGATCTCCCGCACCATGTGACCCTTGGCCAATCCGCCAACCGCTGGATTACAGGACATCTGGCCGATGGTATCCAAATTTTGCGTTAACATCAATGTACGACATCCCAGTCTGGCCGCAGCCATGGCGGCCTCGATGCCGGCGTGACCGCCTCCGATCACGATCACCTGATAAGACTTGGGATAGACGAACATTCCCCATCGTTCCTCATTCTGCGGGAAAATCAATTCCTCAGGAGTTCAGGAGTTGCAGGAGCTCAGGAGTTGCAGAATGAAAGACTGTTCCGATCTTTACTGGCGTTACCTGAGCGACGCCTCATTGAACTTGGGCCAATTGTTCCACGTGGAACAATTTTACCTTCGAAAGAGCCATCCAACCCGCCGACCCTCCGTCTATGCTACATTATTTTTCGGCCTGTCGAGCGATCTCTCAAATCACCTTCCGCCATCGGGTTCGGTCCTGACATCCCCAAAAAAAACTCGCACAAGAAGACCTCCATCTCCATCCGTGACCTCTGTGGCCTCTGTGCGATGCTTTCCCCATAGCGCTTGTTTCGCGGGTTCGTCCGCCCTTTGCGTGACCCCATTGCCTCTAACCGGTTTCGCGTGACAATCGGCCTTTGTTCCGCGACAGTTCCTCCGCTGCTCATTGCTATGGCTAAGTCTCTTGAAGTTTCGCCGATGAAGTCTCTCGCCGAAGAGCTCGAATTCGTTCGCAAGGCTTATCGAGAGTCTATCCTGGTCTACTCCAGACGAGTCGAAGCTCAACTGACCGCTCTCCGGGATATCGTGCTCAAGCAGACTAACAATCCGAACCCGCCGCCGGCCCAGCTTCGTGATCTCCGGGATATGATCACCCTTTGCCGAACCTTGGATTTAAAACCGGAGAAAGGACGCCGCAAAGACCTCAAGAAAATCGACACGCTCCTGGAAGAGCTTCAAGGCCTGGTCCAGAATTGGTAGCCCTTTTCAGGAGTCAGGAGTTGCCGGAGTTCAGAAGTTCCGGGAGGCGAGGCCAACTGGCTGCGTCGTGCTTTTATTCTGCAACTCCTGAACTCCGGCAACTCCTGACTCCTCTTTTTATAACTTTTTTATTTACTGTTCTTTAACTTTCTTTGCCGCGCCGCGATTGATTTTTCAATTGGCATTGATTTCGTTGAACCGTTACCGGACTATTTTAACGTCATGTTTGCTGCTCTGATCTTAATCCTGGCGGTCACTCTTTATCGGGTCTGCTACGCCTTCGCCGGCTCGCCGAGCGGGTGGGCGAATTTCTCCCCGCTGGCCGCCATTCTTCTTTGCAGCGCAGCCTATCTTCCGCGCCAATTTATTCTTTTGATCGGCTTGGGACCATTACTGGCCGCCGACCTTATCCTCAATGTTCATTATGGCCAGCCGCTGATCGATACCGGGATGTTTTCCCGGTATTTTTGTTTCGCCTTGATTCTGCTACTGGGAGGCCTGGTCCGTAAACAACATTCCCATAAATTGTTATTTTTATTTGCTTCCACGTTGATCGGATCGGTCCTCTTTTATCTGATGACCAATACCGCCACCTGGATCTCGACAGCCGCCTACGCGAAGACTTTATCGGGATGGTGGCAGGCGTTGACCACCGGTGAGCCGGGCTTCCCACCCACCCTTTTCTTTTTCCGCAACACCCTTCTCAGCGACTTGTTCTTCACCACACTTTTCGTGATCACCCAAGCGAGCTTTCACCAATCCCGCTCTTCGATCGCCGAGGAGTCGCCTACCGCAGCCCGCAACCAAACCTAGCTCGGACATTATCACTATGGAAATACAAGTCGATCCCGCCCAAGCCGGCATCAACAGCCAGTTAACGAAAGAGGACAAAATTCGTTTCCTGCGCGAAATGTTCAGGATCAGGCGGTTCGAGCAGACCTCCCTCAAGTATTACAACTCGGGAAAAATGGGGGGCTTCCTTCATCTCTATTCGGGACAGGAAGCTGTCGCGCTCGGTACCATCTCCCTGCTAGGCGAAAACGACCACGTTATTACCGCCTACCGGGACCATGGGCATGCCTTGGCAGTGGGCATGGATATGAAGTCGTGCATGGCTGAACTTTTTGGGAAGGCCACGGGTTGCTCAAAAGGGAAGGGGGGCTCGATGCACTTCTTTGCCCCGGAAAAAAACTATTGGGGCGGCCACGGGATCGTAGGCGGCCAGACCCCGCTCGGCCTGGGACTCGCGTTCGGGATCAAGTACAAAGGGCTCCGCGGATGCTGCCTCACTTACCTTGGGGATGGAGCGATCAACCAGGGAACGTTTCACGAATCTCTGAACATAGCAGCCTTGTTTAAACTTCCGGTGATCTACATCATCGAAAACAATGGGTACTCGATGGGCACCAGCCAGCAGCGTTCCTCATCTTTCCAAGGGGCTCTAGCCAAGCGGGCTGAAGGCTATAATATGGCTTGGGATGTCTTCAAAGGGGAAGATTTGTACGAAGTTCGCGCCAGAACCCAGATCGCCATTGATCGCGCACACAATGAATCCGAGCCGACTCTCCTCGAAATCCAAACCTACCGTTACTACGGGCACTCTGTGGCCGACGCCAACGCCAAGAAGTACCGGACAGCCGAAGAAATCGAGCAATATAAGGTGAACCACGACCCACTCCGGCTCTGGAGCCGCCGTCTGGTCGAAGAGGGGATCATCACCGAACCTGAGATTGAGGAAATCGATTTCCAAGTGAAGGAAGAAACCAACGAAGCGGTCAAATTTGCCGAAGAAAGCCCGATTCTCCCTGAGAGCGAAATTATGAGTGACGTCTACTGGGAGGTTGACCATCAGACTGACGCCGCCAAGCAGGGCCGCTACTTTTTCAACTCCTGATACCTGGACCGCAATCTTATGCCTTTAACTACTTACCGTGAGGCGCTCAAAAACGCCTTGTCCGAAGAAATTGAGCGCGACGATAACGTCTTGATCCTTGGGGAAGAAGTTGCCCAA
>DATHPI010000150.1:0-20003 GCA_035484035.1 Chthoniobacterales bacterium | reverse complement strand
GTTCCTCCACATGCGATCGCGACTTTCATCAGAAGGAACGATTATATTCGGGAGACATGCCTGACCCGAACCATCGTTTCGGTGTTTGCGGTCGTTTTATCCTCTTTACCTTGCCTGTAAATGTTAATGAGAATTCCAATGCAAATGAGGCAAAAAAATAAATTGGAACCTCCGTAGCTGATAAAAGGCAGCGGAAGCCCTTTATTCGGCAACAGCGACGTGGTCACTCCAATATTAATCGCCGCTTGCAAACCCAGGATGGCGGTACAACCAAATCCAAGCAACGAGCCAAATCGATCCTTGGCGTTCAGCGAAATCAGAATTCCGGAAGTGAAAATTAAGAGATAACAAAACACTATGGCGAGCGTGACTCGCAGCCCCAGCTCTTCGCCGATTACCGGAAAGATGAAATCGGTGTGCGCGTACGGAAGATAGAGCATTTTTTGTCGTCCGTTCCCCAGACCTAGACCTTCCACTCCGCCGGAACCGAAAGCGATCAACCCCATCCACTGTTGATGACCTTCCTTCTCCTGGTATTGATCGGGATGGAGAAAGGCCATCAGTCGCCCTTGCCGTTCAGAGATATGCCAGGCGATGGCCAGAAGCGCCGCGAGGCCGACGACCACCAGCGGCCCCAAAAATTTCGGACTGGCTCCTGCGACGAACATTATGAGCAGCACCGTTCCGCTGATCAGGAGCGTCGTTCCGAGATCGGTCTCCAGCAGGATCGGGACAAGAAGCGTCACCACCACGCCCACCGGGTAAATCAAGCCCATCAGAAGACCTTTGCATTTGGCCTCAAATTTGGAAAACCACCAAGCGGAAAAAATGATCGCCACCAGCTTGGCCAATTCCGAGGGTTGAAACGTCACCGGTCCCGCGTGAATCCATCGCCAGGAACCATTGATTCGCATTCCAACCGGACGAATGAAGCAGAGAGCTAACAATGTCAGCGCGACCGGAAACAACACGTACCAGGCCCGTTCCAGTCGATGGTAGTCGAGCAGCGCAAATAAAATGGAAAAGATGAATCCCACGCCCAGCCAGAAGCTTTGTTTCTTCAGAAAATTAAATTGGTCACCGTGACTGTCGGGAGCGAAAGCTCCCGTGCTGTAAAGCATTACCAGCCCCAGAGTGACTAACACCGCAACCGCCAAGACCAGGATATATGCGCTCTGTTTATGCATTCGCCGCGTTATCGCTTTTAAAAACTATCCATGGTTCACGGAATCAATAACTTTTGGCCTATCTGAAGTTTCTTCGGATCTTCGATGTTGTTCGTCCTTAATAAATCCGCATAACTAACTTTGAACTTTTTGGCGATCACGGCGGGACTATCTCCTTTCTGGACCACGTAGGTCTTCACGGTGTCGCCGGAGCTTTCCGCCGCGAGATTATTCTGCGATTTCGCCCCGCTGCCTCCTGAGGCGTGTGATGCTTCCACCAGTTTTTGCACATCTGCAGGAACCGTTTTCCCACCAGATTTATCTGGCGTCCCTGATCCTCGCGCCCCGTTCCCCTGTGCCACGGTACCCTTTTGATTGCTAGTTTCCGCCTTGACCGTCGCACCAGTGGTTTGATGATCCTTGAGCGCACTAAAGGCGAAAATTCCGCCTACGGCGACAACGTGAAGCAACAGAACGACGACGAAGGCCCGCGATAGTTTGACGTTTGGCTCCTCAGCAGAGTCTTCTTCCGCGTATTTCGCAGCTCGCTGCGCTGCGGACCGAAGCTTTTTTCTTGGAGTTACCTTGAGAGGCTTTCTGATGATTCTCACCTTGCTAGCTCCTGGATAATTTCGCGGAACTGATCACCGCGATCGGCATAGTTTTTGAACATGTCGAATGAAGATGTCCCCGGCGAGAAAAGCACTACATCTCCCGGAAGGCTGTGCTGCCGAGCCTCGTCGATTGCGGCTGGCAGCGTCCTGGCACGCGAACATGGCACCACCTTCCTCCAACTTTGAAATATCCGGTCCGCCATTTCCCCGATCAAAACGGCGTGTTTCGCCTTGTTGTGAACCAGACCGGCGATCCCATCGAATTCAAAACCTTTGTCTTTTCCTCCCGCAATTAGGACGACCGGTTTCGGCTGCGATTCCAGCGCTTTGACCAGGGCATCCAGATTGGTGGCTTTGGAGTCGTTGATAAAACTCACACCATCGATTTCTCCAACTATCTCGCAGCGATGCGGGAGCAGCCGGTATTTGGCCAGTCCGCTCTTCGCTTTTCCCAACGGAATCTGGATGGCATGTGCGGTACCCAACGCCGCCATGAGATTCTCGGCGTTATGAATTCCGGTCAGATGCGTTTCTCTAATTCCCAGGACCGGTTCGCCCCGAAAATAGACGGTGTCTCCCTGCAGAATGAAATCAGCTTCCGGCGAGTACGCGCTGAAGGTTATCCGCTTGGCGACAAGGCCGGGTAAATTGTCCGAATAGTTCGTCACTGCATAATCACTTGATTTTTGATTCTCAAAGATTCGCAGTTTTGCCGTCCTGTACTCCGACATGTTCGAGTAGCGATCCAGATGATCGGGAGTTAAGTTCAGCCAGACCGCTACATCCGGACGAAACGTCGAAATCGTCTCCAATTGGAAGGAGCTGACCTCGACGGTGAAGATATCAAATTCCCCTTGGCGTTGGACGGCTTCGGCAAACGGCATTCCGATGTTTCCGCAGGCCACGGTGCGATGTCCGGCCGAGTTTAACATCGACTCAATCAATTGGGTGGTCGTCGTTTTACCGTTGGTGCCGGTGATGGCAATTACCGGCCTTTCACACAAGCGGAATGCCAGCTCGAGTTCTCCGACGAATGCCGCACCCTGCCGGCGGAAGTTTTCGACCAGTGGAACGATGGGATCAATCCCGGGACTCAATACCGTCAGGTCAAAGTCGGCCTTCGCCGTGTCTGCGGCTTCGCCGGTGACAACCGAAATTCCAAGATCTTGCAGTGCCCGAATTTTTTTGGGATCCGGCTTCCCGCTGTCAAAGACCGTGACGCTTGCGCCTCTCCGGTGAAGCAACTTGGCCGCGGCTTCTCCACTGGTCCCTAAACCCAGAACGGCTGTTCGTGCACGATCGAGCTTCATCTTAGTTTCAAAGTGGCAAGTCCCAGGAGCGCGAACATTAGCGACATGATCCAGAACCGGACAATGACCGTATTTTCTTTCCAGCCCTTCAGTTCAAAATGGTGATGCAGCGGAGACATCAGGAGGATCCGTTTACCGGTCAGCTTAAAGCTGAGCACTTGTAGAATCACCGAGAGTGCCTCGATGACGAAAATCCCTCCGATCACGATTAAAAGTAACTCCTGCTTACAGCAGATCGCGACGACACCGAGAGTCCCGCCAATCGAGAGCGAGCCGGTATCGCCCATGAACACTTTGGCAGGGTGACAGTTAAACCAGAGAAAGCCGAGACCTGCGCCCGCTAATGCGGTGCAGAGGATTGTTAGCTCCTCGCTCTGACGATAGAAGGGGAGGTCCAGGTAAGTTGCGACCGGGATGTTGCCGGCGGCATAAGCCAGGATCGCATAAGTCGAGGCCACCGTGATGGTGCACCCTGTCGCCAGGCCGTCGAGGCCGTCGGTCAGATTCACCGCGTTGGAAGTGCCCACAATGACGATCGCAAAAAACAGCAGCGTGAACCACCCCAAGTTGGAGATGATCGGCTCTTTGAAAAATGGGATGTAAAGCTCTTTCGCCTGGACTTCCAATGCGGGATTCAGCAGAAAAAACGCGGTCACAACGGCCGCTAGAAAAAATTGGCAAATTAATTTAACCCTGCCCGGGACGCCGTCTGACTTTCTTCTGGTGACTTTGATATAGTCATCTACGAACCCAAGACCGGCGGTAAAAATAATCGTAAACAGACAGAGCCAGACAAAGGCATTATCCGGTCGCGCCCAGATGATCGTGGAAACGACCACCGAGCCCATAAAAAACACTCCGCCCATCGTGGGTGTTCCCTTCTTGGCGCCGTGAAGTTCAAAAAGGCGGTGGACTTCGTCCGCTGTTCGAATCGGCTGCCCGAATTTAAGGGAGGTCAATTTGCGAATCACCCAATTCCCACAAACAAGACAAAGCAGAAAGGCCGTGATCGCGGCGCACACCGCCCGAAACGAGACATACTGGAAAACGTTGAATCCCCCCGCCAGAGCGTTTGGACCCTGGCTCAAATAGTACAGATAAAACATCATGGCGATCTCCACCTCGCTTGATCGAAAACGGCCTCAAGCCCGTGGACGACGCGGTCCATCGCGGACGATAGACTCCCTTTCACTAGAAGAAGATCACCGGGTTCCAGGTAGTCGAGCAGCGCTTCAATCGCCTGTTCATGGGTGTCTGCCCGGTCGGCAGATTTCAAACCCGCCGAGCTAGCGGCTTCCGCCATCAAACGGGCTTCCTCCCCGACAGTAATCAAATAGTCGAATTCGAATTCCGCGACTGCTCTTCCCACCCGTCGATGGGCCGATTCGGACTCTCTTCCGAGCTCTCCCATCCGGCCGAGAGCCGCCACCCGACGACCTTTGACCATTAACTGCGTTGCAGTTTTCAGCGCCGCCACCATCGAATCGGGGTTTGCGTTGTACGCGTCGTTGATCACCAGAACCGGACCAAGATTTTGGATCTTGAGACGATTTCCGGGGATCGCGGTCTTGGCCAGACCGGTTGCACATTCTTCAAGTGTAAGGCCAACCTCGAGTCCCACCGCTGCCGCCAGACATGCGTTGATGACCATGTGTTCACCGTGCACCGGAAGCCAGACCTGCGTTGTCCGCGTGCCGCAGGACAACCTGAACTTCGAACCCTTAACGCATTGCTCAATGTTCTGCGCCACCACATCTCCCTGATTCAGCCCCGCTCGAACAACCCGCCCTTTGCAGCGCGCCGCTATCCAATCCGTGAAATCATCGTTCGCATTGAGGACGACAAACCCTTCTGCTGGAACGGCCTCCGCAAGCACTGCCTTTTCCGCAGCGATGGCTTCCCGTGTTTCAAGATGTCCGATATGAGCGGTGCCAATGTTGGTAATCACTGAAGCATCCGGACGAGCAATGTCACAAAGCGGCGCCAGTTCGCCTGCGTGATTCATTCCCATCTCGAAGACGCCGAAATCATCTGCGCCGCTGGCTCCGAGCACCGTCAGCGGCAGTCCAATGTGGTTATTATAGTTACCGACTGTCTTGTGAACGGAGAATCGTTCCCCAAGCACCGAAGCAATCATCTCCTTCGTGCTGGTTTTTCCGCTGCTGCCCGTCACCCCGATCGCCTCCAGCCGAAGCTGATTTCGATACGCCCGGGCAAGCCGCTGTAACGCGGAATGAGTCTCCGGAACTTCGATCTGAGTGAAACCATTCAGTTGGAAATTCACCTCGCTCACCAACGCACCACTTGCGGACGCCTCTTTGACTGCGGGCAGGAAAGCATGGCCGTCAAATCGCTCGCCGCGCAAAGCCACAAAAAAATCGCCCGCGCGAATTAAACGCGAATCGGTGACCACCTTGGTCACCTTCTCGTGGTTAACTCCGTGGAGTTTCCCGCCCACCCAAGCCGCAATCTGTTCAAACGTTTTAGGATCCATGCCCCGACAACTCCACCGGATGTTCCTCTAAAGCCCGGCCGGCGATTTCAACGTCATCGAACGGAATGGTGTGATCGCGGAATTCCTGGTACTTCTCATGTCCCTTCCCGGCGATCAAAACGATGTCTCTGGGCTGAGCCATCGCGATCGCCCGTGCAATCGCCCCTTTCCGATCGACTATTTTTTCGTAATTCTTATGCGTGAATCCGGCTTCAATGTCGCGAATGATCGCTTCCGGATCCTCCTTTCGAGGGTTGTCTGAAGTGATGAACGCAAAGTCAGCGTATTGGTCTGCCACAGCTCCCATCAACGGACGCTTGGTTCTGTCTCTGTCTCCGCCGCAGCCGAAGACGAGAATCAGGCGGTTTGGATTCAGATCACGGCAGGTTTTGACGACATTGAGCAACGCATCGTCGGTGTGAGCATAATCGACAAACACATGGAACTTCCTTTTTGCCTGCACCGCTTCCAGGCGCCCGGGAATCTGTGGGGCTTTAGCGAGCCCCAGCACCGCATTCCGAACATCCAGACCTACCGCGTGCGCTGCTGCCAAAGCGGCCAAAGAGTTGTAAATATTGAACCTGCCGATCAAGGGAAGACGTACCAGGTAACTCTTGTCGTTGGCGTCCAATCGGTACGAAGTCCCACTCATTTCAACCTTGAAGTCACTGGCGCGAAATTCCGCTCGCGCACCCATCCCGTAGGTAATGATCGGAAGGTCCCTCCCAAATCGCGCGACCAACTGCTGACCGTACGGGTCATCGACGTTGATAATCGCTTTCCGATCCTTGCTCTTGCTTTGCCGTACGCCTTCAAACAGCAATGCCTTGGCTTCGAAGTAATCCTTCATTCCGCGATGAAAATCCAGGTGATCCCGTGTCAGATTAGTGAAGACTCCGACGGTAAACTCGATCTCCCTGGCCCGACCCAGACTTAAGGCATGAGAAGAAACCTCGATCACGACGTTACGACACCCGGTCTCGACGCACTGACTCAGCAGTTCCTGCAGATCAGACGACTCCGGCGTCGTCCGGGGTGCGGGTAAACGCCGTTCGCCAATCTCATATTGGACCGTCCCGATTAAGCCTGTCGATTGGCCCGCACGCTCCAGCAGGTGCTTGATTAGAAAGGTGGTGGTACTCTTGCCGTTGGTGCCCGTCACACCAATCATTTTCATTTTGCGCGACGGATAACCGAAAAAGGTCGCGGCCAATTTCGCGAGCGCGTCACGTGAATCTTGAACCACGATGACGGTCGCACGCTGCGAAAGAGCTGGCTGCTCCCCTACCACTGCCACAGCGCCCTTCTCGACAGCTTGTTCGATGAACGAATGCCCGTCGAAAGTTCCGCCTCGCACCGCGACAAAAAGATTGCCGGGCATTACCCGCCGTGAATCGTACCGTACACCGGTTATCTCTCTATCCACCGATCCTTGAACCGATTTCGCCTTCAGCCGTTGTATGAGATCTGCCAGTTGCATGGTGCTTGGACTATTCGCGACTCCTGGTGGATAACGCCACTTTTTTCAATCCATTGGCACCTGGCTGGGGAGGAATCTCCTCTGTGGGACGCAAATCAAGGTAGCGCGCTGCCCTTTCGGCGATTCTCGAAAAAACCGGGCCCGCCACAACTCCGCCAAAAGCCTCCCCTTCTTTCATCGTCGGATCGTCCAGCAGAACCAATAACGCGAACTTCGGGTCGTCAGCCGGCATAAATCCGACGAAGGAGGTGACATAACGGCCGGACATGTAGCCGCCCCGCGGATCCACCTTTTGTGCGGTTCCCGTTTTTCCGGCAACCCGAAACCCGGGTACCGCTGCTTTTTGCGCTGTTCCCTGCTTGCTGACCACATCTTTGAGCGCTGAGGTGATCTTCCGGGCAGTTTCTGGAGAAATGACCTGCCGCACCGTCTCCGGAGTGAAGTTCGCCACCGGCCGCTCATTCTGATCGGTGATATCCGAAACGATCATCGGTTTGACCAGCTTGCCTCCGTTGGCGATACACGACATCGCTGTCACCAGCTGTAACGGAGTCACCGCGACCGACTGGCCCATGGGAATTCGGGTGATATCGAGCTTGCTCCAACGGTATGGTGGATTGATCAGGCCAGAAATTTCGCCGCTTAACGTGACGCCGGTTTTTTGGCCAAACCCGAACCGTCGGATGTACTCGTACAACTTTGTTTCCCCAAGCTGCAGAGCCAGTTTGGCGACACCGATGTTGCTCGACTTCATCAAGACCTGGTGGACGGTCAATACCCCCATCGGGTGTGCATCCCTCAGCACCCGGCCGGCATATTGAAAATGTCCGTTTTCGCAGTAAACCGTCGTATCCGGCGTCACCAGTTTTTCTTCGATGACAGCCGAGGTGGTTACAATCTTGAAGGTCGAGCCGGGCTCGACCATGTCCACGACCGATCGATTCTTTTCCTGATCTGGAGAGGCTTCCCCTGCTTTGTTCGGGTCGAACGACGGGCGACTGGCCATCGCAAGAATCTCCCCGGTTTGCGGCCGCATCATGATCGCCGTGGCGTCTTTCGGTTTAAACTCCGCGCAAGCCACATCCAGTTCGGCTTCCACGATATTCTGCAGTCCGAGGTCAACGGTCAGCTTGACGTCACAACCATCTTTGGCCGGACTCTCCTGCCCACGATACGGCACTAATTCTTTCCCGGTTCGGTCCGTCTCGATATAACGAAACCCGTCCGTCCCTTGGAGAAAATCCTGCATGGTTCGTTCGACCCCCATCGTTCCCTTGTGATCGTGATCCACAAATCCAATCACCTGCGAGAGCATCTGCCCATTTGGATAAACCCGCACAAAATCCTGGTCGAAATAAATTCCGCGCAGGTTTGCCGCCGCCAGAGCTTCTCTGATCTGTAAGGCCGTTTGTTCCGGGATTTGCGTCCTCAGGACAAGATGTTTGCTGCCCTTTCCGCTCTGGCTCAGCTTATCCGCGAGGTCGCGCGGATCCATTTCAAGCTTATCCGCGATTGCCGCTGCCACAGCCCCCGGATCCCGAATATGCGACGCGTCCGCGACGACGGTCTTAACCGGGATATTTTCGGCAAGAGGCTCGTTGTGGGCGTCTCGAATGATTCCCCGTCTGGCATAGATGATTTGTTTGTGGTTGTGTTTCTCTGCCGCAAGCGTCGTGAACTTCTCGTGTTCCAAGATCTGGAGGTCGATCAGCCGCACCGAGAAAACACTGAACAGGCCGACCAATCCAAAACAGACCGTGACGGCGCGTGCTTGCGCATTCCACCTCATTGGTTAAAACCGCGATTGGAGACGACTCTCAGCTCATCACCGATGCCATCAGGGCGCTGGTTAAGGCGAACAATTTGATCACTCGCAATCTGCACGAGGCCTAGCGAATTCTTAGCCAGCTTCTTCTCCAGAACCGCCCGAGAACTAAGCTGGGTAATTTGCACGCGGACCGCCTCGCTGGCAGTTCGGATTTCAGTGAGTTCGTGCTCCAATCGACGTTGAATCTCTCCGTACTGCTGGAGTTGATTCTTCAAATAAACATATGACAACCCGGCGATCGCCAGAATTGCCGTGCTAACAACTACCTTAAAGATAGAAGCAACTTTGATAGAATGTGTGATGTTCCTGCCGTTACGATTCATATGATTCTTTCAATAACCCGAAGTTTCGCACTACGAGCGCGTGCGTTCTGACTGACTTCTTCCTCACTCGGCCCAATCGGACGAGCGGTGACTAACCGAAAGGCGTACACAGGATTTCTCTGCGGCGCGGGCCACTCCGGTCTGTCGATCCATTCTTGACTAATCTCCTTGAAATAACGTTTTACGATCCGATCCTCCAAAGAGTGGAAGGTAATCACCACCATCCGCCCTCCGCCTTTGACCCAAACGCTTAACTCGCGGAGTGCCCGCTCGAGCACGGCCAGCTAGTCGTTCACGGCAATCCGGAGCGCTTGAAATACTCGGGTGGCCGGATTTCTTGGTCCTCGCTTTGGGATTACCGATTCGACCGCCTTTATGAGGTCATGAGTCGTCCGAATTGGTGCTCTGCCGCGCACTTTCACCAGATGCGCCGCTAAGCGTCTCCCAGCCGGTTCCTCTCCAAATTCAAAAAAAATTCTCGCCAACTCCTCCTGGGAGCTCTGATTCACGATATCGGCTGCTGTCCGCTGGACACGCGACCCCATTCGCATGTCCAGCGGCCCGTTCCCCAAAAAACTGAAGCCACGCGATGCAGTATCGACCTGATGCGACGAAACGCCGAGATCGAGCAGAACGCCGTCCAATTCCTTGACGCCCAATCCAGACAATTGACCGGCCACATCCGCAAAATTCGATTCCACCAGATGCACTTGGGCCGAATGACCGGCCAGACGCCCGGCAGCTTCTTGCAGCGCCTCAGCATCCTGATCGCAAGCGATCACCGACGCGCCCGCTTCCACCAAGGCCAACGCGTGGCCGCCACCGCCCACGGTTCCGTCCAGAAAAATTTTGCCCGGTGCCGGCTGCAGCGCCCACATGGTCTCGCGCAGCAAAACCGGCACATGAAAACAACCTCCAGTGCGCTCTGTTTCGCCAGCCATGTATTCTTCGTCTGCTAACGCAATCATCTTCCTTTTCGGTTTGACCGGTCGCCCTCAACAATATTGTAAGCTCCGCTATCTCGCTAAATGCCGATTCGATCCAGCATGTAACCAAACATCTGCCCGTCCTCTTCGGCGGTTTTCTGCCAGGCCTCCGGGCCCCAGATTTCGAATCTGTAATAACTCCCAACCAGCACCACCTCACTTCGCAGGTTGAGCAGTTTGCATTGCTCATCCGGAAGAACGATCCGACCCTGTTTATCTCCGATCAGGTGCTGCGCCCGGGAAGAAAATTGGCGCATAAACCTGCTGCGCTCTTCCGGCTTTAAATTCTGGTCATGCTCCACCTTTTCAGCCAGACGCGTGAATTCCGCGGGTGGTATGACCATCATAAATCCGCCCTTCAAATTCGGGATAACAAAGAACTCGTCTACCTCGCCTCGTCGCCACCGAGACGGGATGGTGACGCGATTTTTCGCGTCCATCGCGTGCCGGAACTCTCCGGCATATATCGGCTGCGCACTCTGGGGCGATTCCATACAAAAACCATGGGCAGGTAAACCATTTCACTCCACAGTGCCCCACTTTTAACCACCAGCCGCCATTTGGGTCAATGTAATTCGCATTAAAATCGAAATATTTGCTTGCCCTGTCTCCCGAGGGCCAATCCACCGCAGTTCCCCGCTTTCCGGTGGATGAATTGTCAACCGTGAGAAAGCGTGTCGGCGATGGCAGAGCGCATCGGCATATCGGCGTGTCGGCGCAGGTAGATCGGAAGCTCCGCCTGAGCCAAACTTTTCAGGTCGCTCTCCAATCGTGCTCGTTCTCGTTATCGTTATCGTGCTCGATCTTTAATCGAGGTTGGCGAAAAGAGACGGAAAGACGAGCACGATCGATAGGGACGATCCAATCCCTTGCAGTGGTCCACACTCTCGATCAGGTGGAAGAATGACACAGGAGGATCCGTCTCGTCTCCCCAATCGTACTCGTGCTCGTTCTCGTTATCGATCTTTGGTCGTGGCCGGCCAAAAAAGAGCCGGAGAGTCGAGGACGATAACGATAACGAGCACGAGCACGATTGAAGAGCGGGTACCGACCCGCCTTAGCCCCGGATCTGGCCCTTACCCTCGACCAGGTACTTGTAGCTGGTCAGTTCTTCCAGACCCATCGGCCCGCGGGCGTGCAGCCGATCTGTGCTGATTCCGATCTCAGCTCCAAAACCAAACTCTCCACCGTCATTGAACCTCGTCGACGCGTTCCAGAAGACGGCCGCAGAATCGACCTGGTTCAAAAATTTTTGAGCGATAACCGCATCCTCGGTGATAATTACATCACTATGATGCGAACCATAAATCTCAATGTGTTCGACCGCTTCCTCGAGGCTGCCCACCGTCTTAACCGCAAGGATCAAGTCGAGATACTCCGTTCGCCAATCCTCTTCGGTCGCAGGGACCACTTTCGAACCCAGGATTTCCTGAGTCAACAAATCGCCTCGTAGTTCGACGCCCCGTTCCCAAAGGGCATGGGCACAAGCTGGAAGAAAATCCCGAGCGATCGCTTTGTGGACCAGCATAGTTTCGATCGCGTTGCAGACACCTGGTCGCTGGCATTTCGCGTTGACCACAATTTCTTCCGCCATCCGAAGATCCGCCGCTCGATCCACATAGGCCGCACAAACACCGTCAAAATGCTTGATCACCGGCATCCGCGCTGCGGAAGTTACCGCCTCGATCAAAGATCTGCCACCTCTGGGAATGATCAGGTGAATATATCGATCGAGTTGAGCCATCAGGGTGACGGCGGCCCTTTCAGTGCTCGGGACCAACTGGACCGAGTATTCCGGCAGGCCAACTTCCTTGCACCCTTCGCTGATTGCTTCCACCAAAGCCAAGTTTGACCGGATCGTCTCGGACCCTCCTCGCAATATCACCGCATTGCCCGTCTTGAGACAAAGGGAGGCTGCGTCGCTGGTAACGTTTGGCCGAGATTCGTAAATAATCCCAATAACCCCGATCGGCACTCGTCTTTTCGAAATCTTCAGACCGTTCGGGCGCCCCCACTCTTTCAACACCTCGCCGGTCGGGTCGGTCAGATCAACCACTTCACGGACACTGTTTGCGATGGCACGAATCCTCTTGGGATCCAGACGGGCCCGATCCAGCATCGCCGCACTCAAACCGCGCCCAGAGCCCGCTCTTAAATCGGCCTCATTGGCGGTGAGGATGGTTTCTGTTTCCTGCTCGATGCGATGGGCGATCGCCAGCAAAGCTTTGTTTTTCTCTGCCGTCGTCGTCTGGGAGAGGATGCGGCTCGCAGCCGCCGCCCGTTGCCCTATCTGTTCAAGCACTTCTGAAAGGCTCAATGTCATTTGCTTACCAATATTTGGGTGCCTGCCGGCTTTCCCGCCACCGCAGCGGAAATAATTCCGGGCTCAAACCCGCTCGCGATAACGCTGGGTATTCCGGCTTCAAAAGTGATCTTTGCAGCCTGCAGCTTGGTCACCATTCCGCCCGTCGAGTAAGTGCCGATCTTTTCGCTCGCCAGATGGGCGACCGCGTCGATATCGGTGACCTTTGCAATCACTCTGCTCTGATCATCCATCAAACCATTGACGCTGGTCAGAATCAGGAGCAAATCCGCATGCGCAAGGATCGCCACTTCCGCGGAAAGTCGATCGTTGTCCCCAAATCTGAGTTCTTCGACCGCTACGGAATCGTTTTCATTGATGATGGGCACGACATTTCCGAAGCGAAGCAGCCGTTCCAAGGTGTTCCTTGCGTTCTGGTACCTGGTACGGCTATCGATATCCTGATGGCTTAACAATAGTTGGGCCACATGAAGTCCGTGCCGTTGAAACAATGTCTCATAGAGCCGCATCAGTCGAGATTGTCCAATCGCCGCGCAAGCCTGAATCGATGGAAGATCCTTCGGTCTCTCCGCGAGACCCATCAACATCAATCCGGCGCCGACCGCTCCACTGCTGACCAGCAGGCATTGGTGACCAGCCTGCACCACCTCGGCAACCTCGCGGGTCAAACGGCGCAGCTGACTGGGATTCAACGCGTTCCCGGAAGGTTTCGTGAGGATTCCGGTACCGAATTTAATAACAATACGCTTCCTCTTATCCGACATACAAAGACCGTATATATCGTCACGAGTTGACCAGAATGCCAGTGCCAGCTGATAGATAAATGAAGGAAGCCGAGTGGACATTCTAACCATTATTCGACAAAAATCCGAAACCCAACCTGGCCAGACGGCTTTTTCAGGCGCCGGGAAAGGCGACAGCATCACCTACCGGGACCTCATAGCCCGCGCGGACAAAGTGGCCGCCGAGCTGCACCAACGGGGATGCCGGAAAAGCGAAAGATGCGGACTGATCATGGCCGATGGCGCTGAATTCCTGGTCTCGGCCTTAGGCATCTTGGGAGCGGGCCTTTGCCTCGTCCCGATCGCGACTTTCCTACCCGACGAAGAGAAGGATTTCGTGATCAAAGCAGCCGGGCTGCATTGGTTGTTTCAGCAAGACGGTGGATTGTTTCGCCTCCCGTTTGCTCAACCGGTGGATGATCAGGACGACGAAGAATTTCGGGCCTGCAATCCCGCATATATCCGTTTCACCTCTGGAACTACAGGGCGGCGCAAAGGCATCCTTTTAGGGCAGGAAGCGATCATCGATCGTTTAAACTGCGCGAATACCGTATTGCAGATCGATTCCGCGGACCGGATCTGGTTTGCCCTCCCGATGGCCGACCATTTTATCGTCTCTATACTCCTTTACCTTTCTCGCGGCGCGACGGTGCTCGGGCTTCCAAAACTTGAGAACTGGTGCACCACCGCCCAGCGTTATCGACCTACCGTGGCCTACGGCTCTCCCGATTTCTACCAGGCCCTGACCGACTCAGACGTCGGGGCGCTCGACTCTCTGCGGCTTGCAATCTCCACCACAGCCCCTCTCCCGCCCCAGCTTGCGGTCAATTTTGCGCGCCGTTTCAATAAAAATCTGAACCCCGCTTTGGGTGTTATTGAAGTCGGCCTTCTGACCATCAACACCAGACCGGACAAGATCGGTTCAGTCGGGCGACCGATGCCCGCTTATGCCGTCACCTTGGTCGGGGAAGATGGCAAGCCGGTCAAGCCGGGTGAGGTTGGCGAACTCCAGGTCGAAGGCCCCGGCTTGTTGAATGCTTATTTGGCACCATGGCGACCGTTTAAGCTGCTCCTAAAACCATACGGCTATCCAACTGGTGATTTTGCCTGGGTCGATCCAGATGGTTACCTCTTTCTCGCTGGCCGAGAGAAGAACCGCCTGCAGATCAGCGGTGTCCAATTCTTTTGCGAAGAGGTTGAATCAATTCTCAACACGTTGCCAGGTGTTGAGGAAAGTCGTGTTTTCCTGGACTCCACCTCACAAACTCTCTCGGCCGAGGTGGTGGGCTCGCCCGGCCCAACAGAGCAGCTTACTGAATTGCTTCTTCAAAGGATCGATTCGCGCAAGGTACCAAGACGCTTTCAAATTGTAGAGCATCTTCCCCGCACTCCGAATGGAAAGCTTCGCCGAGGCTGAAGGCCATCCGCCATTCTGCGTTTGCCTTTCAAGCTGGTGGCCAGCAACGATTTCGGGCGGATCAAAAGGAGCTTTCGGCAGCCAATTTCCGCGGTCGATGGGGGAAAAACAAAACCAGCTCGATCAGAGGGGGAACACGTTCTGGGGGCCAATCGAGCTGGTCCGAAAACCATATTCAGTGGTTGACTCTTCATCAACTGATTTTTTTCGACATTTTCATTAAATCGGTGAATTCGACCACCCAACGATCAAATCTTCATACCCGTCAGAATGACTGGATATTGGTTGGCGATCGCACTTTTGTGTTGCTCTCCTTTCGCCTAAGATGAACCCTTGATCATCGTCCAATAAGATGTTCCATCCCCAGAGCTATCTTGCCACAACGGAACTCATTGACCGGGTTTTGCATCAAGCTTTCGGCGAATCAAAAAGAAGCGTTTGCCACGAACTAGTCACCTTTTCGTTCGACCTGTTTCACGGCAAAAACCCGGAGTTCCAGCCATGTGATACAGCATTCCACGACTTTGATCACACGATGCAGGCGACGGCTGCGGTCGTTGATCTGTTAGCGGCCCACCGGCAAAAACCTGCCGTTGCGCCTCTCAAACAACGTGATTGGGAGTTGGCAATCGCGGCGGTGCTTCTTCATGACACCGGCTACCTGAAACGCCGTGCTGACGACGGCGGCTCCGGAGCAAAGTACTCTGCGATCCATGTGGGCCGCAGTTGTTTTCACGCCTGGGATCTCTTGCCTCCCTTTGGCTTCACTCCTGACGAGCTTCGGCAAATCCAAAACGCTATCTGCGCTACCGCCATTGCCGTCCGTATGGAGGAACTCCCGTTTCGCGACCCCAGAGAGTGGTTGATCGGAGCCATGGTTGCCACCGGCGACATGCTTGGGCAGATGGCTGCCGAGGATTACCCGGAACGGCTGGCTGGATTGTACCTGGAATTTCGCGAAGCAACACTTTTTTCCCGGCTTCAAAAAGCGAGTTTTGCGGTCCACAAGAATCTTCTCGATCTCCTGCAAGGGACTGAGAGGTTTTATACTGGATACGTCACCCGTATGCTCGACCAGGAATGGAAGGGTATTTACAGAATCATGGATGATCCGCACGGCAGAAACCGTTACATTGATCGAATTCGCCTCAATATTTCACGCGTGAATCTCATGGCCTGTTCCCTGGCTTCCGGCCATCGCGAAGTGGTCGCCAGGAGATTTCTTCTTGATTAAGCCCGAATTTAGGCGAAAAACTGGAACGGCCGCTAGTCCCCGTCGCCTTTGAGGAGAAATCAGGGCTGCACCGCCCATACTTCGACGACCCGATTTTTTTCAATATCCGATTGATCGAAAAGTTGCTGGCCGCCCATCCCAACTGCGTGCACCAGGTTCACCAGCTCCGTCTTTTCTCTCAGCGCTTTCACCACGCTCTCCGCCCTGCTTCGTGAGACATCCAAATTCTTAGCCTCGTCCCCGTTCTTGTCGGCATACCCGACGACGATCAAAACGACAGTTGGGTCTGCGAGAAGCTTCCGCAAATCCGGCCGGTTCAGACTTTTGGTTAACGCATCGACCTGAGCCGCTCCAGCATTCGTCCTATTTTGGGTGAAAGGGAGGATGGCTATCTTGGTAAAACCCCGGGCCCGCTCGACTTGCACATACAATTTGTCTTTCTCGCCATCGGTCAACGCTCTCATTAAATCGATCCGTTTCAATACCTCTTGGCGCATCCGGTCTTCTTCGGCACGATCGTTCACGACGCGCAGAGCCGCGCCGGCCTCATCGATCATTGGATTCGCGCTCGGATGTTCCACTCCGACCTCCCCAGCAGCCGCGGCGGAAGAACTCGACACCGGGTGAACTGTTTCGACGGCGGATTCGTGCACCACCCGCACCGGAGCCTGATTGCCAATCGATTTCCAGACCACGAAAGCGCTAATGCCTAATCCTCCAATGACAAAGAAGACGGCCATGCCAACGATCACCCAGACACCGTTCGGCGTCCTGGATGCGCGGACGCCTTCACTCACCGGAGCCTTCCGGTGAGAAGGCTTTGGCAATGGTTTCGCCATTGGCCACCCATCTCATCCGATCTCAGCTTACATTGCAAATCTAGAAGTCAGGAGCCAGGAGGCAGAACTCAGGAGCCAGGAGGCGGGAGCACTCACGGGCTGACGCGCGTGAAGATTTGAAAACAACTGCGCTCGGCGGTCCTCGCTGTGGCAGAGAAGTCAGGAGTCAGCGTCAAGGGCGCCCAATGGCGAACGCTTGAAGATTTGAGAGCCGGCGCGACTCCTGAATTCTGAATTCTGAATTCTGACTCAGCTGATCTTTTCGATGAGAAACGATTTTATTTCGGTAATCCCAATCCGATGCTGCTTCATCGAGTCTCGTTCGCGAATGGTCACGGTGCCTTGGTTCGCAGGCCCGTTTTCCCCGATCGTATCGAAATCCACCGTCACGCCAAATGGAGTACCCGCCTCGTCCTGGCGACGATAACGTCGGCCGATCGCTCCAGATTCATCATAAAAAACCATCAGATGCGGTCGAAGCAGCTCCACGATCTCGCGGGCCTGCCGAACCAGCCGGTCATTGTTCTTCAGCAACGGGAAAACCCCGCATTTGATCGGAGCCATCCGGGGATGAAATCGCAGCACCGTACGCGTCTCGACCTTGCCCTTTTCATCGGTCACCTGCTCCTCGTCGAAGGCTGCACAAATCAACGCCAGCGTCGTCCGATCAACACCCGCACTGGGCTCCACAACGTGTGGGATATAACGCTGTTTTGATTCTTCATCGAAATATTCCAGAGATTTGCCGCTGGCATTTTGATGCTGGGTCAAGTCGTAGTCCGTCCGATAGGCCACGCCTTCCAGCTCCTGAACTCCGAACGGGAAGGCAAACTCGATATCGTAGGTCCCTTTGGAATAATGGGCGCATTCTTCAGGCGGGATCTTGTGCACATGTAAAAGATCCGAGGCAATCCCGATATCCGCATAGAATTTCAGCCGCTCGTTCAACCAATATTCCAGAAGCTGCGGTCCCTCCTCCGGTCGGCAAAAATATTCCAGCTCCATCTGTTCGAATTCACGGGAACGAAAAGTAAAATTGCGTGGATTGATCTCGTTACGGAACGCCTTCCCCACTTGCGCAATCCCGAACGGCAGTTTTTTCCGTGAGACTTCCAGGATGTTTTTAAACTGAACAAAAATGGCCTGAGCCGTTTCCGGACGCAGGTAAGTGACGGCTGACTCGTCTTCCGTCGCCCCGACGTAGGTTTTAAACATCAGGTTAAAGGCTCGGGGTTCGGTCAAATCAAAGCTTCCGCAGACTGAGCATTGTTTGCGACCACCCTTTTCTTGCAGTTGATCTGCACGAAGACGGGACTGGCAGATTCGACAATCCACCATCGGGTCGCTAAAAGTTTCCTCGTGGCCGCTGGCCACCCAGACCTGGCGATTCATGAGAATCGAACCATCCATCCCAACGACATCGTCGCGCTCCCGGACCATTCGCCGCCACCAAAAATCTTTCAGGTTGCGCTTCAACTCCGTCCCCAGCGGCCCGTAATCCCAAAACCCGTTCAACCCGCCGTAAATTTCGCCGGATTGAAAAATGAACCCGCGCCGTTTGCACAGGCTGACAATTTTCTCCATTCGTTCAGATGCGGATTTATCTTGAGCCATAGGGAAGAGACCGAAAATCAGCGAACGCCAGCGAACGTCAATGAAAAAGAAGGAGTCAGAAGCCAGGATTCAGGATTCGGGACATCCAACCGGGTGAACTCATGACGCTCGCCTCTTGAACTCCCCTCACCCTCCTGAATCCTGATTCCTGAATCCTGGCTCCTGACTCTTGGCTCGTTGTCCTTCGCTCCGATCAGTAGTATACTTTGCCCGTTTTATGGCCCACTACTCTGAGAACTTGATGGCGGACAGTGCGGTGTCACTCAGACGTTGGCTTCTGCCTGCAATCGTCCTCTCTTTTTTGATTCATTGCGGCCTGCTTTACTTTTTCGACCAGAAAACCCTCGATCGGTTCGTGACGGACGATACGCCACGACTGGTTCCAAGGGCCTTTAACATCAGTCGTTTGCAGGTTGACCAGAAGCTGTTGGAAAGCGACTCCAAGCCCACCAAAGAGCCTGGCAAGCCGGCCGGAGACTTAGGCACTATCAATAATCTGGCCCAATTCGATGGATCGTTCGAAAAGGATATGCAGGAGTTGCGTGCGACGCCCGAGGTCAATACCACCGAGGTCCCCCAACTTAAGGAAAAGCCAAGCGTAGACACGCAATCCGCTCAGGCCGCGGCAGCCAAGGCAAAAGCGGAAAGCGCAGCGTCGATGGAAAAGGAACTAAGTGAAGTGCGTCAGCAACTGCTTTCCGATAAGCCGGATATGCCTTCCCGGCCCAAAATCGCAATCGGGAACAGGAAAAGTCCGGGCAAAACCGACAATCCAGATGCCGCTGATACCATTACCGGAAACGCCGGCGTTCCAGCTGGGTTCAGCAATCTCGATGAACTCCTTTCCGGACCTGGTCATCTCAGTGGTGGCACGGCACCCATCCTGATGCCGACCGACCTTCTGTTTGACTACGACTCGGCGGTCCTACGCCCGGGAGCAACTGCCAGTCTTCAGAAATTAGGACGCCTGATCGAACGCAACCCCCAGGCAGTCTTCAGGGTGGAAGGGCATACTGATTCATTCGGCGGCGACCAATACAACATGGAGCTCAGCCAGCGCCGAGCCGAAACGGTGAAAGACTGGGTGGTCGGAAACATGAACATCGATCCCAATCGAATCCAGACCCAGGGGTTCGGTAAGACGCGCCTGATCGTGCCGGCCGACAAGTCGGTGGACGAGCAACAACTCAATCGCCGCGTGGAAATCGTGATCAGGGCCAAAAAGAGCTGAAATCGCGGAGCAGAGGCCCGTTATAACCTGAGCGGCTTTCTCAAAACCTCCTCACGCCGATACGCCCACACGCCCCAACCCCGACACGTCTCACCTAAACTCACCCCGCCGGCAGCATCCCGGTGTACCGGGCCCGCGGCCGGATAAACTCCCCGCTTTGATGCTGCTCGACGGCATGCGCGATCCAACCAACCGTCCGTCCTAAAGCAAAGAGGTGGAATCCGGAGTGCACCGGAAGCCTCAGGACCTTGCTGACAACCGCCACCGCCAGGTCCAGGTTGACCGCTTGGTGAAGCGCGCCTTCCAAATCGTTGATTTTCTTTTGAATTTCTGCGAACTCCACCGGCAAATCTTCCGACAGA
>DATHPI010000149.1:0-25537 GCA_035484035.1 Chthoniobacterales bacterium | reverse complement strand
GCTGGGTAGCTATGTTCGGAAAGGATAAGCGCTGAAAGCATCTAAGCGCCAAGCTTTTTCCAAGATGAATTCTCCCCGAAGAGTCGTGGTAGACCACCACGTTGATAGGCTACGGGTATAAGCACAGTAATGTGTTCAGCTCAGTAGTACTAATTACTCGTTCGGCTTGATTGTTTCTGCTGTCTGATCGGTCCTGCCCGCGTAAGCGGGAGCAGGTTCCCTACGATCGGAGGCACAGTGCAATCAATTTTTGAAAGTTCAGATCCAAAGTTTCTTCCAATATGCAGATTTCAGAGAACACCTTGTTCTTTTAAGGAAAGCGCTGGCCAAGGCCGGCGCGATCAAAATCGGTGACCAGATTTTCTGGTGAAGTTGAGAAAAGACCGCCCCCGAAGTTTTCCCCCACGGGCTAGTTTCAGCTTCACCAGCCTTCTGGTGATCATAGCGCAGTGGTCCCACCCGTTCCCATTCCGAACACGGAAGTGAAACGCTGCAGCCCCAATGGTAGTGCATCTCTAGGTTGTGCGAGAGTAGGACGTCGCCAGAATTATGAACCCCGCCCGGTGAAAGCCGGTCGGGGTTCTCTCGTTTTCGGCTCCCTCTTCAATCTTCAATCGTCCTCGTGCTCGTGCTCGTGCTCGTCCTCGATTTCCTTACGACCAGCAGACCGAGGACGAGGACGACGACGACCACGACGATGATCAG
This sequence comes from Chthoniobacterales bacterium, assembly GCA_035484035.1. Lineage (GTDB taxonomy): Bacteria > Verrucomicrobiota > Verrucomicrobiia > Chthoniobacterales > JAFAMB01 > JAFAMB01. Next base: position 24,832 of record DATHPI010000149.1, on the reverse strand, counting down.
GAAACTCCGCGTCTTCAATCGTCGTCGTCCTTCGTCCTGGATTTCTTCACCACCAGCAGACCAGTTGACCAGCTGATCGAGGACGACGACGATCGCGATCACGATCAGGAAATTCCGCGTCTTCATCATCCTCGTCCTCCTGGCCGTAAAAACCGGCCTAGTAGATGATTGCAAAAATTAGTTAGCCAAAGCGCCGCCGCCAGGACTGCGCGCACTGAATGGCCGACTGGTGGCGAGGCTTTGGGTGATCAGTGACGATGCTGTCTTGGCGGGTTTATGCGCGAGCACGACTCGGCAAGGAAAAAGGAGACTCTCGTCATCCTCGACAATGTCAATATCCATAAGACGACTAGACGACTGCTGGCTCAAGTGCCATCCGAACGTGCATCTGCACTTTACGCCCCCACGCTTCCTGGCTTAATCAGATCGAAATACAATGCAGTTATTTTATTGCCATCTTTATCGCATCCGATTAGACGTCTTAGGTTGAATAACTTCGCCCCCCAAAAAAAATGAACAAGTTGCTTTGTATCTTTGCGCTTTTGGCGCTCGTCGGCTCTTCCTTTGCCCAACCAATTCGAATCGTCGCTTACGGAGATTCGATTACCTGGGGCTGGATCCCGAACCCCAACCCTCCCAGCACCAGGTTCGCCCCTGAGGATCAGTGGCCCGGGACCTTACAAAAGGCACTAGGCGACAATTATCAGGTAATCCCAGAAGGCCTTAATGGCAGAACGACAGACGCGAAGGATCCAGGAGCATCGATCAGCGGAGCTCAACTCGACGGAAGTGCCTACCTTCCGGCCTGCCTGAACTCTCATTTGCCGCTGGATCTCGTCATAATCATGCTCGGAACAAACGATCTTAAACCGGTGTTTAATCGAACTCCGATGCGAATTGCGATCGGTGCGGCGCATCTAATTGACCTGGTGAACACGTTAAACGGAGGCGTGGGGACAAACTATAAGAATCCAAGAGTTTTGCTTGTTTGTCCTCCTCCATTGAACCCGAATATCGAAAAAGGACCGGTTTTTGGGGAGATGTTTAAAGGAGGTCTTGAAAAATCCCAAAAGCTTCCTGAGCTCTATGAGGCAGTTGCCAAGATGGGTGGGGCAGAATATTTGAACGCCGGATCTATTGTCTCAACCGACGGTGTCGACGGCTTACATCTCACTGCCGAATCGGAGAGAAAGCTCGGACTCGCCATCGCGGCAAAGGTGAAGGAGATGTTTAAATAGCCAAACCGCGTTCGCAAGAGGCAGCAGCAAGGGGTGCTTGAAGCACCCCTTGGAGCCCGTGTTCTCGAAGATTGTAAGTTTTGCTGTGCGTTCAAGTTTTTCGGATGGACGGCGGCGATCGAAAATAAGTTCACAAACCATAGCGTCAGCGACGCCAGGAATACAGACAGGTGAAAAGATCCTCCGACACTATTTCCATTGACCGGCGCAAAGCGGAGCTTCGCGGGTACGACCTTCTGGCGATGGCATATCTAAGACGAATTGGCTTTCTGGGATTGGCCTTGATGACCACCAGTTGGTGTTTAAATCCAGTATCGGCCGAAACCCCAAGGAGCAACGATCACTGGATCAATACCTGGACGGCAGGGCCAATGCCACCATGGGCTGGTCCGATACCGGCAGGATTTTTTGACCAGACCGTACGTCAGGTGGTACGGATCAGCTTGGGCGGGCAGAGAGTGCGAGTGCGCCTATCAAACGAGTTTGGCTTCCGACCTGTCGAAGTGGAGGCAGCCCATATTGCTGTCGCGGGAGCCACAGGGTCGATACAGACGGATACCGATCGAGCCCTTACCTTCAACGGAAAGTCTACGGTTACGCTTCTACCGGGTGCTCCGGTGCTGAGCGACCCAGTCGAGCTCAAATTGGCTCCATTAACGCACTTGGCGGTCAGCCTGTACTTTGAGCAACGAGCCGAGGTTAGGACCTACCATCTCGAAGCGGCGCAGACTGCTTATATCTCCTCGTTAGGCAATTTTGTTAGTGCCGAGAAAATGCCGGTCGGCGACACTGCGACCAGCCGCTTTTTTCTAACTGCCGTAATGGTGGATGCTCCGACTGACGCGCGGGTGGTAGTTGCTTTCGGCGATTCAATCACAGATGGAGCGCGGTCAACGCCAGACACCGATAATCGCTGGCCTGATCATTTGGCAGAGCGGTTGAGTCAGGCGCCTGAGTACGGCGCAATTGCGGTGGTCAACGAAGGTATCGGGGGCAACCGAGTACTAAGCGACGGGATGGGGATCAAAGCGCTGGCGAGATTCGACCGGGACGTGCTGAGCCAGCCGAGCGTATCCCACGTGGTCATCTTGGAAGGTATCAACGACATTGGATGGCCTGGGACTTTTTTGACGCCGCCGGAAGAACCAGTCACAGCGGAAAAGATCATCGCTGGTTATCAGCAATTGATTGATAGGGCTCACCTGCATGGCATCAAAGTCATTGGCGCCACCTTAACGCCCTTTGAAGGTGCTTTCGCCGGAGCGCCGCTGCAGACCTTTTATAATCCCGACAAAGAGAAGATGCGGCAGGCGGTCAACGAGTGGATCCGGCAGAGCAGCGCCTATGACGGCGTCATTGACTTTGACGCCGTTGTCAGGGATCCACAACATCCCTCAAAGATTCGAGCAGAATACGACGCCGGCGATCATTTACATCCGAACGATGAGGGGTACAAAGCAATGGGCGATTCTGTAGATCTGAAGTTGCTAGGCGGTCATTAGTTAGGAACTTGGATTTTTCTGTGAACGTTTCGCACCGGACGCGCCGGCATGGGTAGAAGATCAAAGGCGTGCCGAAATCTTCCCTCTGCCGTCCCAAAAGCAGATTGAGGTGCCAAAAACGCGACCTTAATTGCCTGGTTTCGCTAGCGGACAGCATTCAGCATTTGCTGCAAAACCGCAATCTGTTGTTCGGTAAGAGCGAAGAAGCTTTCCGGGTTGTCCTTCACCTGATCCCGCCGGTCGAGAAAATCACGTTCGAGCTGTTTCAGCTGGTCCCTCTTTCCCGCAGAAAGTTTCGCCCGCAGAGCCGAATAGACCTTGTTCAGACGAGCATCCAGTGGTGCATAGCGCGGATCGTCTACAATGTTCCCATTGCTCTCCGCGTCGACCGCGGAGTGATCAAAAGTGGGTGTCTCTGAGACCGAGCTGGGCGCAACGGCTGGATTCAGTACGACGGTGACGAAGCCTTCGAAGGTCATTTTGAGGGAGTTCCGAACGGGTGGGTCTACTTCGTGCAACCTGACATGGACACGCGCCACGACATTGTCTTCGACACTGTAACCACGGTGGAAGCCAAAGATAAGCTGCTGCTGAACGAGATAGATATATTCCCCGTCGCTTGAGCTGCCCGTGTCCTTAGAATTGCCCTCGTAGTTTGGGACCAGCCACTCAATCGGAACAAAGTCGCCAACTCTGAACCTTCCGCCCGCATTCTCTTTGGTGGTTGCTATCAGCCCTTCGTACTGGCGGCGAACCTCGGGATTGGTCTCGATGAGGTCGGAGACGAATGCGACAACTTCTTTGGGGATATCGAATTCGGTCTGGGAAGTCTTGGTTAACTCGGTGGGCTTGTCGGCGGTCGCTCTTATAACAAAGGCCAAAAGAAGGAGCAAGATAGAGAAGGTCGGCTTCACGAGACGCGAAGTATATAGAAAGTCGCTCCCATATAGGAACTTGAATATTTCGGGATACTTTTGGTTCCATTCTGGAGAAATGCGAAGCTCTTGCCAGGGAGCCGTAAAACGATCCAATCGAAGGATCGAAGTGCCTCATGGGGGGTTTTCGTCAAAAGGCAGGTAGACGCGGGAAGCCCCGGCTCGGGCGGAGCCTCGCCCTACCCGCCACCCGATTTTGAACGGGGACGATCAAAGATCGATAAGGATAACGAGCACGAGGATGAGGACTAGGCGATCCGGCGAGCGGCGGCTTGAGCCTTGAGGCATAGTTCCGCCGCTTTGAAGGCGTGCGCCTGCGTCATCGCGTTGTCTGTCCCATTCAGGCAATCGAGAATAAGCTGCCCGAAGAACGGGAAGCCAACTTTTCCGCTGAGAGAAAAATGTTGTTCGCTCTCACCGTTCACCAAAAACAGATGGTTGCCTACGGGCTCGCGGCTAACGTCAATATACTTTCGCATTTCGATATAACCTTCTGTGCCCAAAATGATCGTCCGACCGTCTCCCCAGGTGCGCAGACCTGCCGGAGTCAGCCAATCCACTCGAAAATAGGAAGTGGCACCATTGTCCGCGATCAACGTCGCGTCCCCAAAATCTTCCAGTTCCGGGTACTGTTTATTCGCATAGTTCGCCACCCGTGCGGAGGTAACGCTGGCATCGGAAGCTCCGGCAAAGAAAAGGAACTGCTCAATCTGGTGACTGCCGATATCGCATAAGATGCCGCCATACTTCGCTCTTTCGAAAAACCACGCCGGACGGGCGTCAGCGTTCAGGCGATGAGGTCCCAGCCCCAAGACATTCACCACCCGGCCGATCGCGCCCTCCCGTACAAGATCACCTGCGAACACCGCACATTCGACGTGAAGACGTTCACTGTAGTAGACCATATATTTTTTCCGTTGCTCGGCCGCGACAGACTTGGCCTCCGCCAATTGACCCAATTCCGTGAATGGGGTCTTGTCGGTAAAGTAATTTTTGCCGGCTCTCATGACTTGGACACCGAGAGGCCCTCTTTCAGAAGGGATAGCAGCAGCTGCGACCAGGTTAACGTTGGGATCTTCCAGAACCTGAACTAACGACTGGGCCGCTTCCACTCCTGGAAAGATTTCCTGGAATGCTCGGACCTTGAGCGGGTCAGGATCGAATACCCAGCGCAGCTGGCCACCCGCTTCCAATAACCCGTTGCACATTCCATTGATGTGACCGTGATCAAGTGCCACTGCTGCAAATAGGAAATCACCTGGTTGGCACACCGGCGCCGGTTTTCCTTTGGGAGCATAATCGTAACCTGTCTGGCTCATCGTGAAAGAGACTTGTTCGTTGTTAATCAGTGCACGTCGTCCGAACCCGTCCTGAAAACTCCGGGTTTCGGCCGGGTGGATGAAGAAATCAATTTTTGGAGATGCTGGTTAAATAATGCCCCGTCGATCGGAACTTTGATCGTCCGATTTTCTAGAGTTGAGAGCAGAAAGGCGTTGGCCAGTTCCAGAGAATTAAGACCTTCTCGAGCCGGCGCAATTAACGGCGTACCATCCAGGATAGCGGAGACGAAATTCCCCAGAACTCCATTGTGCTGGGGGCCATGGCCACTGATTGGGATTCGGATCTCCCAAGTCTGCGGGGCCGAAAACCGACCAGGATCTGTCCGTGAAAACTCACTCATCAGTACCTCATTTCGAGTAAAGAGAAACAGATCGTTTTCAATGACCACTTTGCCTCGTTCGGCGGCCACTTCGAGCCGGTTCGTGCCTGGCGCTTCTCCGGTGGAGGTGCTGAATACGGCTGTCATGCCGTCTGGGTATTCGAGATAGGCCGTTACGTCGTCCTCGACCTCGATATCGTGATACCTGCCAAAATGGCAAAAGGCGCGAACTTGGGCCGGCATACCGAAGATCCATTGAAAGAGATCGAGATTATGTGGACATTGGTTAAGCAAGACACCGCCGCCCTCACCCGCCCAGGTCGCTCTCCAGTTGCTCGATTGATAATAGGCTTCTGTGCGGAACCAATTAGTAATCGTCCAGCTTACGCGCCTGATCGCTCCTAGATCTCCGGATTGAACCAGTTGACGGAGTTTCAGATAAAAAGGGTCCGTACGCTGGTTGAACATGGCGGCAAAGACCTGATTCGAGGCGTGATGGGCCGCAAGCAAGCGTTCCCCATCCGATTTATGGACGGAGATCGGTTTTTCCACCAGCACATGGCGGCCGGTTTCCAGCGCTTTGATACCGATGGTGGTATGAGAGTAGTGCGGCGTAGCAATCAAGACGGCGTCTATTTCAGATGACCGCAAAAAGTCGTCTACAGAGGCAAAACCTTCGACGGCCGAGAATAGATTCAGGCGTTCGGCCCTTGGATCACAGACAGCGGTCAGTTGGCACCGCGGGATACTGCCGTCGAGGACGCTTTGCGCGTGGATCGCACCCATCGTGCCAACCCCAACAATTCCGAGTTTTACCGTTTGCATAGTTAGATCCGAATTTTCTTATCCCTTGACGCCTCCACTCAACGACCCTTACAAAAAATAGCGCTGAAAACAGAGAAAAGACGAGCAGCACCGGCAGCATCGCCAAATGACGATCAGTGGAACCACCGTCAAGGTATACCAAGCGGTATTTAAGACGCTTAAACCAAATTGGCCGTCGTGGAATAGTCGCAGGTAGTTTCCCAATCCGATAAAGCTGGAGTTACCGCGAACGACATCCACATTCTGTAACGACATCCAGACCCCGTAGATCATAGGCAATACGCTGAAAACAAAGAGAAGGCCTACTGTCGGAATCAAAAAGAGGTAGGGAGCCCATTGGAATTCGGATAGCCAACCCGAAGAAGACCGTCTCGAACCGAAAGAGGATGGGGGATTGCCATCCGGTACCGGAGTTCGAGGATCAGGCGAAACCATAAGCCGCTTTCTATTTTGTGACCGGGCGATTGTTTCCGAGGACTTGAGAGCCGAGTTGATTGATTGCCGAGATGGTCTCTTCAAACCGGCTCCTGCCAGTGGAGTAAAGAATCAACTGTTCAAGCAAATCGTTCTGCAGCAAATTCAACTCGGGCCTGGCTAGATCCTCCGCCACCCATTCAGGGGTCACCGCGAGATCGTCCAGCATCGGCTTGAGATATTCCGTGTATTTCCCGTAATTGACAGGAAGATCCTTCATCGGGCTCAGCAGAGAACCGCCGAGGCGTTCCAGATAGCTCTTCGTGGTCGTCGGCTCCGCCCACCAGAGCAACAGTTTTGCGGCGTCTTCATGGTTGGGCGAATTTGCGAAGCCAATCAAAAATTCCCCTCCCGGACATGCCGCGCGGATCGCCTCCTTAGGAAAAAAAGTCGTTCCGAAAGGAAATCGAGTTCCACCTTCCACAAGCGTCTTCAATTCCCAATTCCCTGCCCACATCAGTGCAGCTACCCCAGTCTTAAAGAGCGGACCACCGTCAGTCTTTCCAGGCCAGGAAGAGGTGGGTACCAGCTTGGCTTCGATTAAACTCCTGAAGTAGGTGAGCGCCTCCTTGGCGGCTTCCGGATTTGGCAAAATCTGTCTTCCGTCCTCAGAGATCCAACGACCATTTGCCTGGTAGAGCAGGTTAGACCACCTTTGGACGCTACAGTCGTAGGCGACCCCGATCCGGCAGGATGGCAGCCGCATCACTTTTTCCAGAGTGTTCTTAAAGTCCGCCCAAGTCCAGACGTGGTCGGAATCGGCCGGTACCTCGATTCCCGCTTGTTTGAATAACTCTTTGTTGTAGAAAAGGCCATTGATGGTTGCCTCAATCGGAATTCCAATGACTTTTTCTCTCGCCTTGATGAACGCAGCATAACTCGGGAGATATCGGCTTAGTAGATTGGCTTTATCTGCGTAATGCGCTAAATCCAAGGCCTGTTCAGCGTAGGTCTGAATGTAGGCCGTCGTCACTTCCAGAATATCCGGAGGTTGACCGGCGGTGACGAGAGTATTGACCTTAGCGGTGAGTGCGCTGTATTGAACAATCGATACGCTAAAATCGATACCGGGATGATCCCGGCTGTATTCTTTGAGAAACGTCTGGATCAGGTCTTGAGTACTAGCGTTAGCCAAGAGGAGTACGGTTAACGTCTTCGCCGCTGCCAGCGATTCGGCGATCAAGTGAACCAAGATGAAAATAATCCCGCGTTTGAGGATCCTCACATTCGTTCCCGGGGGTGGAGATGGCAAAGCTAACGCTTTACCAGTTTAATTTTCGCGTTTTCCGCCATTCTTCATCATTTCTGCCGCTCTGCCGGCCCGGCAATCAAGGCGCCTTCTGGAAAGTAAGGCCGGAGTGTTCCGCACATTCCCAGCTTTCGCAGCTCGTACTCAGGATCGACCGGTACCTCAAACACTCTTCCCTCATTTAAGTAATCACTGGTTCCGAGGTTCAGCTTGTCCAGAAACGACTTGGTGCGCTGAATGGTCTTCATCGGTCCAGCTTCCCAGATCTGGCGCCAACCAGGTTCTTTCGATCGCACTAACCGGGCCGCCTGTTGGTAAAAGGTCTCCAAAGATCCCTTTTCCAATTCGGCGCGGAGCATCTGAAACCCTCGGACGGCTAAATCCCGGCGCTTACGAGCCGCTTCTGGCTGGTTGGCAGGCGCCAACCCGGCACTTTCTAGAGAGGCAGATTGCCAATAAGAATCTTCGTCCTGGAGATACTTGAACGGAAAAGTGAGCAGAGAGTCGCCATGCTCCGGCAAGCCGGCGTTTTCCATCACGGCGAAGATTTCAAGCTGGGCGTCCGTGTTGACCAGGCGATGGATCAGACCGGGTGTAAACCAGATCATCGAGCCGGCGCGAAGCGGAATTTCACGAAAACCGGTACTGGATAGCGTCTGCACGAACCCTTGTCCCTTGATGACCAGGTAGGCTTCGGAACAAGCAAAATGCATATGAGGGCTCCCGCCGGCCAGTCCATCCGGCGCCAGACTGTCGTACACTCTGAGATGAGTGACGCCGATCGCACCCGGAAAAGCCTCCACCTGCTGCATTATTTCAGTCATATCTTCGAACTGGTGCACCGCCTTCTAAATCCCTTAGGGGACTTAAAAGACGGTCCACTAAAATGTCTCGTATTTCGGATGGCCCGGCCCGATCGGTAGATTGACCGGCTCATTCTTTTCACTGGAATAGTAAGTTGCCGCGATAACTTCTAACGCCGCACGCGCATCCCCTAGCGTGACCGGCAGTTCTTTCCCGTTCCGGAGAGCCTGATAAAAGCGATAAAACTGGCCTGCGTAGCGTTCCGGAAGAGGCGCCAATTGATCAACTGCATCCTTCATTTGCTTTTCATTTCCAGCAGGGTTGAAAGAAAAAGCCCAAGGTTCCCGAGAATTAGCGTACGGCTGAATATTGCTCTCCGCAGTGACATTTCGAAAGGTAAATCGATGCCTGGAAATTTCTGCCAGGGAACCAAGTGTGACGGAAATCGTGCCGAGCGACCCGTCGGCCATTTCCAGAGCGATGGCCACACAGTCCTCGACTTCAATTTGGTTCACACGAGTGGTGGTACGCCCAAAGACGCTTTTCGCGGGCCCCAGGATGTAAAGCACCATGTCCACGGCATGAATCGCCTGGCTGAGCAGCGCACCTCCTAGCTCGGTGGCTCGCTTGCCGCGCCACGGGTTGCGATAATACTCGCTGTCTCGCCACCAAGCCACGTCGACGTTAAAGACGAACGCCTCGCCGACCAACTTCTGATCGACCAGGTATTTGAGTTTCTGCAGGCCGTGACCAAAACGATATTGAAATATTGGCATCACCTGGCAACCGCTTTCGCTCGCCAGGCGGGAAACGAGATCCACTGCCGCCACACTCCCTACCAACGGTTTTTCACAGATCACGTGTTTGCCCGCTTGGAGCGCCGTTTCGATCTGGCCCGGATGAAACGCTGGTGGTGTACAAATATCGATCACGTCGATGTCCGGCCGACGGCAGACGTCGTCAAAGCTTGCGCTAACTTTTTGGATGCCGTATTTTTCGGCTACCGCTGCAGCGTGCTCAATCCGGATGTCGCACAGCACTTTGACAGCAAAGAGCTCGGGTAGTTCCTGATAGCCCTTGATATGTTCGACGCCGATACCGGCACCGACAACTGCGATTCGGAGACCATTACTCATTGATCAGAGCCCGGAGGGGAAAACGGATTAATCTTGAAACTGGATCTTCGTACATCATAACGCTTTGCTAGGCATCTCCGATGGCATTGCGGCCGCGGCCGCGGCTGCCGTAAACGCACTCGATCAAGGTCAGGTCCCGCTTTTCCGCCAAATCCTCGAAACCGACTGTGCCGTTGGCTCGCCATATTTTTCGAACGCCTACCTACTATTATAAAACCGGATTGACTTTTCTCTCTTATTTAAATGGCCTTCAGGATCACTTTCGAATGGCAGCGCGAGCATTGGGAAATCTTGAGAACCCTCCGGACCCGGGATCCCGTGCGGACGGAAGTCGTCATCCGCGAACACGCGCGGGCGGCAATGTCCGCTTACCAAAAGCATCTTTTGGCCAAAACCAAAAAATGAAAATTCTCTATCAGCACTTACGACCAATTACCGATCAGGAGTTCATTGATCTGTTGAAACGCTCGACGCTCGCGGACCGCCGGCCGATCGATGATCCCAATTGCATCCGAGCGATGATCGAGCATGCAGACTTGCTTTGCACGGCATGGGACGATTCTAAACTCGTTGGAGTGGCACGTTCGGTAACGGATTTCGAATACTGCTGTTATCTGTCGGATCTAGCCGTGGACAAGGAATATCAAAGAAGCGGGATCGGAAAAGAGTTGATTCGTCTGACGCAATCGAAACTCGGAGATAAGGCGAAAATCATTCTGTTGGCCGCTCCGAATGCAGAATCTTATTATCCGCACATCGGCTTCGAGGCTCACCAGTCCGCATGGATCTTGCCGGCGAAGTGAGAAGAGCTGATCAGGAAATAAGGGACGGTGGGTTGATTCCGTCCGCGGGGCAGGCAGGCCCGGAATGGGGCTTTTCCAAGAATCTTACCGCCAGATTTGCGGGCTCAGCGTGAACTATCGAACTCTCGGCCGAGTTCGCGCGAGCGCGAACTCGGCATTTGAGTGTACTGACTTTCCTGGATCTCAGCTTCCGAATTCGCGACGGAAACCCGGATTGGACGGGGGTTGATAGAACTGCCAGTTTGCGTCCGCCTTCTTTACATTGGTGTCCGGGTCGGAGAAGAAGCTCTTTTTAGCCTTTGGACTTGAGCAAACGTAAAGCTTATTTTTGTAAACCGCGAAAACGTTTGGATCGATATCTTTCAGCTTGCGTTTAGTCATCGAGCTCGCGCAAAAACCGCCGTACTGCGGGGCATATTTCGCTGGGGATTTTTCAAACTCGGCTTTATCGGCACTCGATGCGAAGTAATAAGTCGCTCCTCCGTAGGAACTTGAATATTTCGGGTCACCTTTGACCGCTTTGTTTTGTTTGAAATAGGCGACTGGATCGTAACCTTTAAGAATGACGCCGTTCTGATCGACGTTTACCTTGGGCCCTTTGGCGCCTGGTTTATTCGAACCGGCATCGGCTTGGGCCAGGAGCGGCTCATTTGAGTCGATCGCAGAGATTGCGGATCTCAAATCGAGTGGATCCGAGGCCACAGCTTTATCGGGTGCATCGACCGCCGCGAATACCGCGACGTAGGTAGCGATCAACGAATAGTGGATCATTTTCATAGATTGAGCTGACGGACGGGCGAGATTTTAACTTTTTTTGTGTAAAAGTCTAGCGTGGCAGTAGGGAATGAAGGTGTCCTCTAAAAGCAACTTACGTTGAGCGATAGTTCATGGAATCGCATTGCCTTCGTTAAACGAGACGAAATAAATCCCGATTTCAATCAAAAACGAAATCAGCTTAATTGAGAGAGGCTCACTTTCCTGGATCAACAAGAGTGACCATCAGACGTTGTTCTTGGACTAGGTGCAAGTCTCCTCAGGTGAAGAATTTGTCACATCGCTGGACGAGACAGTTTGCGAAAGGACGAAAGTGACTTGAACAGAGGGACACAAAGGAAGCGAAGTCCCGGGTGTCGTTTTTTAGCGAGCCCTTTTTTTATCCGTTACCTCACCGAACCCTGATGCCAAAGCAATCTTTCACGAAGCTCCGAGCTGAGCTCGGACTCGTTCGCCAATTCATTGAGCCCGATAACCGCGTTCATGGCGTTTGCGCAGTGCTCTTCTGGCGAATGGCCCAAGACAAATGCCATCGCCGAAAAACCAAAGGATCCCAGCAAAAAGCGCTTTAGATTCTGGTTGGATTCAAGAATTTGCTCGGCCTGAAAATAATCGCTTTCGGCATCGCCCGTGATGTTGCCTTCACGCCTGGCTACCCAGAGCCGATAAGCAATCAGCTTAATTTTCTCGATTTTATCGAGCTGTCTTGCGGGTACCTGTTCAGAAACTTGATTCAAGTTAGTCCTGCCCTGCTTGATTATCGGGCCCTCGATAGATACTCATTTCCCTTCGATATCGATCGATTTGGATCCTGTAATTCTCCTGGCCCTTCTTGTAGGCCTCGCTGGAAATCGCGTGCTCCTGATACCTTTTTTCCAAGCGGGATCTCTGGCGCTCAGCGGCGCGGCGCTTTTTCTCCAAGGCTTTCCGCGCGGGCTCCGAATATTGTCGATCGAGAGTTGCCCGTTCGGTCTCGGGACGTTGTTGGTTCAGCAACTCGCTATCACTTATGGAGGCCCCCGGCGCGGGAGGTGAATTCGGATTCAGAGCGGGCGCGGGTGTTTGATCAATGACGGAATGATCGTCTGCGGTGACGGCACGATCAGACTGAGTTGTCTTTGTGGCCGGCGTCCCAACGCCATTCTCCTGATCAGCCACGGCAGTCGGAGGGACCCTAGTTGCGGAAAGATCGGGAACAGGAACACCAACGGACAACTTTGATTCCAACGTCTTGGGCGGGAAGGCGTTGAATGCGACTAAACAAAGCACCACCGTCCCGCCGAGGGCGAAGAGGGTTCCCAAAGTGGCAATCACTCGTAAAATCATTGCTGAATGAGAGGTCCCACGAGCATCATTCGGCTCGGCTCTCAACAGCACGGGCAAGGGCTGAAAGGCAGACTTGTTCATGAATTTCGGCCAGAATACCCTACAGGTTGTGGAGATCAAGCTACTTAATCCCAAGATTCTGTGGTCGGCGTTTGTTCGGCTCGGCGGGCAGATCGGGAAGGAGGTTCGCCTGTGAAGCGTCTAGAGGTGTTGATGAGCCGGTTGTTTACTCGCGGACGTGCAGCCTTGCCTCGGCATGATCAAGGTCGGCCTGGATGCGCCGCAAAACTTCGTCGTTGATGACAAACTCATCGCGCAATTGGATGATGGTTTTGCGCTCCACATCGAGCGCCTCTTGCTGCAGGCGCTGGTAGGAGGGCGCGACCATCCCGTCCTCGCTAGTTCCCTCGACGTTGGCGCAAACCTCCAATTGGCGAATACGGTCATCGTATTCGACCCGAAGCCGCTCGACGAGGTCTGGCGTGAACTTGTGGTCGATTTCCCCGAGATAGGCCAACGCCGCTTCGTTCGCTTTGAGTCGCGCGGTTCGTTCTTCTATGTTGGCAAGCCCATCATCGACCACGCCAAGCCGATGGATCAACGCTGGCAAACTGAGACCTTGCAGCACGAGCGTGGCGAGGATCACACAAAAGGTCACAAACAGGATGTAGTCCCGACCGGGAAAAGGGTCGCCGTTCGAAAGGGTCAATGGGACCGCCAGGGCGGCCGCCAGCGATACGACACCGCGCATTCCAGTCCAGGCGACAATCGCCGTATTCTGCCACGCCGGCCTCTGGCCTGGAGCGACGGTGATCAGACGAAGAAGGTTCGCCGACGTAAAAACCCAGGCGATCCGTATGAAGATGGCGACAAAGCTGATGATTGCTCCTTGCCAGATCAGCTGTTTCAACGAGCGGCCGGAAAGCGTGTGAAGAATACGCGGCAGTTGCAGACCGATCAGGACAAAGACCAGACCGTTCAAAAGGAACACCATCATTTCCCAAAAGACGTAGATATTGAGCCGCGTCCGGGCCGTGAGTATTTGCGGCCCGCGCCAGCCCATAAACAGTCCAGAAGCAACGACTGCCAGGACGCCGGAAAGATGCAGACGCTCCGCAGGAATGTAAGCGGCAAACGGCGTCAGCAGCGAGATGGTCATTTGGACGGGCGGATCGTCGAGACGGCGCTGAACCTGGGAGGCAAGCCAGCCCACGGCCAACCCAATACCGGTGCCGCCCACCGCGACCAGAAAAAAGCGCCCGATGGCCTCGGGAAGTGAAAAGGTGCCGCTGATCATCGCGGCAATCGCGAAGCGGTAGGCGACGAGCGCGGTGGCGTCATTGACGAGACTTTCACCATCCAGAACGGTGACAATTGTGCGCGGCACGCGTAGACGGCTGGTGATGGCGGTCGCTGCGACTGCGTCCGGCGGCGAAATAATTGCTCCGAGAACAAATGCCGCAGGCCACGGCAAGCCGGTCAGGGCGTGTGCGACAATGGCCACAACCGCGGTTGTTAACAGTACCAAGCCGATGGCGAGTAGCAAAATCGGGCGCAGGTTGGCGCGAAAATCCCGCCAGGAAGTAAAGACCGCGGCTGGATAGAGCAACGGAGGCAACAAGAACAGAAACACGACATCTGGTTGAAGTTGCAACCCCGGCAACCCCGGAACAAATCCGAGTGCCAGGCCGCCGATCACCAGCAGCACGGGATAGGGGAGCTCCACTCTCTTCGCCAGGATGGCCAGGGCCGCAACGACGATCAACAGGGTGCAGATGATCTCAGCCTGGTTCATTTCGGACCCACGGTGTAGCGGTTTCACCGCAAAGAATCAATGCGCGCGGCCAATTGCTCAGTTTTTCAAGGAGCCGGCGCAGGTAAGGCGAAGCTCGGCCTGACCCGGCGCTTCCCGCTAGGCCTCACCCCAACAGCATCACCCCGCAAACTCTCCCTCGGATTACTTATTATTTCATGCCGTCGAACGAATGATTTGAGGGGGCGATCTCACGGGCGAATGCGACGCGGAAAGCCCCGGCTCAGGCGGAGCTTCGCCCTACCTGCGCCGGAACTTCCGGTATCAACATTCCTTATCTTAGTTAGCGCCTATGAGTTCAACCCAGCAATGGGTTAAGGTTTGTTGATAACTCTTAGTTCCGGGTGCACCCACTAGCAAGTGGTTGGGAGTGTGTTACATTGAAGGATGGCGAGCATCTAAACCTCTCTAAAGAGCGTGTAGACCGGTGTAAACCTTGCGTTCAATCGGACGCATTTTTAAGAGCGGGCCGCCGCTCAAGCTCGCCGTTCGCTAACACGGGATAACCACCTTGCTTTTATGTTCGAATATTCTTCTTTGATCGCAATCGGTCTTGCTGCTTTAGCAGCTATTATTCTCATCCTGGCAGCCTTGGGGCTGGTCGGTTGCCGCTATATCCCGCACAACCGCGTTGGGGTGATCGAAAAGCTTTGGTCTCCGAAGGGGTCGCTGAAGGGAGGACGAATCGTCGCCTCACACGAGGAGGCTGGATTCCAAACCAGGTTGCTTCGGGGCGGTCTGCACTTTGGCTTTTACCCTTTTCAGTTCTCCGTTCACAAACAGCCACTGATCACGGTCGCGGAGGGAAAGATCGCCTATCTGTACGCTAGAGACGGCCAGCCGTTGCCGCCGACGCAAACATTGGGCAAAGTCGTGGAGTGCAACGGCTTCCAGGACGCTGCTGCTTTTCTCGAGAACGGCGGTCAACGCGGCCGCCAACGTGCCACTTTGCGCGAAGGCGTCTATGCAATTAACACGGCGCTCTTTGTGGTAATTACCGAAGACGCAGTTTACGGAGGTCCGAGTCAGGAAAGTGATAAGGAAACCTACAAAGGGTGGCAGGACGAGTTAAAGTCCTGCAATGGCTTCTCTCCGGTGGTGATCGGATTTGGCAGAAATAACGGGCGTGACCTGCCGCCTTTGCCAAACGAGGCGGAACCCGATCAAATCTTGAGCGCGACGGACCAGATCGGAGTGGTGACTGTCCATGATGGGCTGACGCTTCCGTCTGGAGAGATCATTGCCCCGCAGGTAGGTGGAGGAGGGAACGACGGTCATAACTACTTCCAGGATACTGAAAAGTTTATTTCCCTGGGAGGTTTCCGCGGTAAGCAACGGCAGGTCCTAACAGATGGTACATTCTTTATTAACCGATGGTTCGCGTCAGTCGAAATGAAGCCCAAGTATTTGATCCCCATCGGTTCAGTAGGAGTGGTGGTAAGCTACTACGGCAAGCCTGGTGAGGATACGACGGGCACCGGATTCCGGTACGGAGAACAGGTCGGCACCGACGAGCGCGGCGTCTGGAAAAAGGCACTGCCGCCCGGCAAGTATGCGCTTAATCCGTACGCGGTAAAGGTCGAGCCGGTTCCAACCGTGAATTTTGTTCTGCGGTGGATCACTGGCGTGACCGAATCTCATAGGTACGACCAGGATCTCCGAAGTATCGAACTGGTTACTTCCGATGGTTACGAGCCGCTTCTTCCGCTGTCACTGGTACTCCACATTGATTACGAACGTGCTCCTAGCGTGGTCCAGAGATTCGGAAATGTTAAGCGCTTGATTACCCAGACTCTCGATCCGATCCTGACCGCCTTCTTTAGGGATGTCGCGCAAAAGAACTCGATGCTCGATTTGTTAGTAAAGAGAGAAACTATTCAACAACAGGCAACTGAAGAGCTGGGGAATCGATTCAAAGCCTACGACATTAACTGCATCGCTGTGCTGATTGGTCGTCCGGAATCCCAGAAAAAGGGCGCCCCGGATGATCCAATCGATCGTCTCTTTGATCAGTTGCGTCTCCGGCGCCTGGCTGACGAGCAAAAAGCGACTTATATCCGACAGGAGGAGACAGCAACGCAGCTCAAGGCCCTGAACGAGGCTACGGCGATAGCCCAAAAGCAGGCGGAACTGACCGGAACCAAGATCGCGATCGAGATTGCGAAGAATAAAGGCGCCGCAGAGCTTGCCGAAGCTGAGGGTCTCGCGAAACGTGACATCGCGCGCGCCGACGGCCAAAGCCATGCAAGGGAATTGGAGGGTCGGGGTGAAGCCTCCCGGGTTTCGCAGGTCGGTGAAGCAGAGGCCGAAGTGAACCGGAAAAAAATTGCGGCCTATGGTGAGCCAAGGCTGTTTGCGCTCAACCTGTTGGGAGAACAACTCTCCAAAAGTGTTCAGCCCCTGGTTCCGGAACGTATGTTTATACTTGGCGGAGAAAACGGCGGTAACGGGGATAGACTGGCCGGCGGAAACGCGCTGAACGGACTTCTGCCAGCTTTGCTAAGCCTTCTTGTTGCTGAGAAATCAGGCCTTGCGTTGAGCAGCGAAAAGAAAGGTGATAATGGCGACCAACCTGGAGCTGATACGAAGTCTGCTGGTAAGGGCAATAATTGAACAAATGAATCGGGCTGGTGGGATTCGAACCCACGGCCTCCACGTCCCGAACGTGGCGCTCTAGCCAAGCTGAGCCACAGCCCGTTTATCATCAGGAGCGGTGAGGTTATATCTCGATGGGATAGAAAGCAACCGCTCATTTCACGATTCACCTGGCGGCTCTGGTAGGGCGAGATTTTGGTAGGGCGAGGCTCCGTCCGAGCCGGGGCTTGCCGCCTCGCCTGCCCAAGACGCCAACCCCTTAAGCGTTAAGATAATTCTGAGGCGCTACGATGGGACAAAAACCATCCGCTCATCGCGCCTCGCATTATCCTAGCGCTTGTGGACGTCAACCCCAGTGTCCAACGCGGGTGAGGCGTACAATCATCGGACCCAACGAGTTTATAGGCGGTGATCTTAGGGGTTAGGTCACAGGGCGGGATGAGCCGGGAAACCCCGGCTCGGACGGAGCCTCCCCCTACCAGAGCCTCGCCCTCCTACCAGAGCCTCGCCCTACCTTTAGATCAGGCTTCCCCACGAAGGGTGGCCTGCAATTTGGCTTCGTCCTGGTGCGAAAGTGAGGTTTTCAAGACCTTCCCGCCGGTTCCGTTCAGCTCTTCCAGGACCTTGTCCCTGTCCGTGGTCGGTCTCCTTAACAGTACAAACAGGGTTGAACTGCTGGGTCTGAGTGTGGCGGACAACTCCTTCATGAAGTGCTCGTTAATTCCCACATTGGTCAGTGCCCCGGAAGCAGCGCCGGCTGCGGCATTCTGGAATATCAACCCGGTTAGTGAGCCACAGAAGCCGGTGATTGCCACGCCGTCAGCGGTCAGATTTCCGGATTGATGCAGCCTGACTTTCCCTTTCTCGTCCTGGACGGCGACAACCAGATCTGCAAGATCCAAGAGGTGTTCGCTTTCCAGCTTCTGGAGTTTAAGACGAACCTTTTCCGCTTTATCAGGATGATCGTAACCAACGACGACTAAAGTGCTCATCTTTGTTATTTTCTCTGGTGATTTACGGTTTGGCCGCAGGGGCCGTTTCGACAGGCGCCCCCTTCATGTCCACACGGGCCTCGCGGGCTCTTCGGCGCGCCCCCAAAACTTGGTCAAGACTCACGGCGATCATGATGACTCCGCCCATCACCACGAATTCCAAGGAGCTATCAATCCCTTGCAGGTTCACAATGTTGCGGAGCAATTGAATCATGGCGGTCCCGATAAAGATGCCGAGGATACTGCCTTCACCTCCCCGCAAGCTGCAGCCGCCCAGCACGCACGCAGCGACGGCATAGAGCTCAAAAAAATTTCCGTGGCTGGCCGGCGAAATGGAGTTCGTGTAAAATCCGATCAGGATGGCGGAAATTCCGGTCAGGAGGGCGCAGAGTACGTAGGCGCTGGTCACGACGAGCTTGGTGTTGATTCCGGAGTAAAGGGCCGCTTCTTCGTTCCGCCCGATGGCATAAAGATACCGGCCATAGACCGAGCGATGGAGCACCACTCCCATGATCATGCAGACAACGACAAAAAGAATGAACGGAGCCGGCAGGTTAAAAATGCTTCCCGTCGCCAGCGTTCGAAGGAGCTCAAAACCAGTGTTGCTGCCGAACCCGACCGTTTGATCCGATGAAATAAACCGGGCGAGCCCTCGATAAGCAAGCAGACCACACAAGGTCACCACGAAGGGCTGGAGGCGCGCACGAGAAACCAGGAGTCCGTGAAACAGGCCGATCACCATCGCGAGCAATATGATTAGCCCAACCGACACGGGCCACGGAATGTTGTCGGGTCCCAGGAGGTAAGCTAGAATGACACCCAGCAACGCAAACATCGAGCCCACTGAGAGATCGATGCCGCCGGTTATGATCACGGTGCCCATCGCGACGCTGAAGATGCCGAACAACCCAATTGATCGGGTCAGGTTCAAAAGGTTGGCCTGACCCAGAAAAACCGGGTTCGCGAAGGTGGCGGCCAACCCTCTTTGAGATGCTTCCAGCAAAGCGTAGCCGACGAAGAGCCCCGCGAAGATGAGCACCATTCCAAGCTCTTTTTTTGGCCTCACGTTCGGATCTCCGTGGGAGTTGGGTGAGCTGACGTCGGCAGATTTTCCTTACTCATGACGGGTGCGACGGCCAGCCGCATGACTGCCTCTTCACTGAAATCCTGAGCTTCGAGAACCCCCATGAGGGCGCCCTCCCGCATCACGGCGATCCGGTCGCTGACGCCTAAAACCTCTTCCATATCGCTGCTGATCATCAGGATAAACACCCCGCTGTCGGCCAAATTCCTCATCAATCGATAGATCTCCGCCTTGCTGCCGACATCGACGCCGCGGGTCGGCTCGTCAAAAATAATCAGCTTTGGGTTCAGCGAAAGCCATTTGGCGAGGACCAGTTTCTGTTGGTTGCCGCCGCTTAAATTTTTGGCCAGAGTTTCGCAGGAAGCCGTTTTGATCGAGAGTTTTTTCCGCTGTTCCTCTGCGGTGCGCAATTCACTTCCGTAGGAGATCACACCGAAGCTGGCATAGCGCCAGAGATTGGGGAGGGTTACGTTTTCCCGGACGGCCATGGTGGTAATTAACCCGTTTCTCCGACGGTCTTCCGGCACGAGATAAATACCGTGCGCAATGGCATCTCGCGGTGAATGAACCTGGACGGCTTTCCCATCGATCACGATCTCTCCTCCGAGCGGTCGGGCGATTCCGAAGACTGTCATGGCAAGCTCGGAACGGCCGGCCCCCACGAGACCTGCGAGGCCCAGAAGCTCACCTTGGCGGATATCCAGGTTGATCGAGTGGCTAGGGAAAAACGGCGAGATGATGTCCCGAAACTCGATCCGGTTTTTCGGGTCGCCCAGACGTGTTTCGGTCCTCTTCAGATCGATATTCCGGCCGACCATAAGCCGGACCATGTTGTCATGATTGATTTCCGACTTTTGGAGCTGTCCCGAGTTCTTTCCATCCCGGAGACCGACAACCCGATCGGCGCAGGCGTTGACCTCCATCAGGCGGTGAGAAATATAGATCACGCTGACTCCGGCGCTCTTCAATTCAGCAATCAAAAGAAAGAGTCGATTTGTCTCCGTGAGCGTCAAGGAAGAAGTCGGTTCGTCCATGACGATTATGCGGGCATTGGTCGAGAGTGCCTTGGCAATTTCGACAAGCTGCTGCTGGGCGATTGAGAGAGAACTCAGAGAGGTCCAAGGAGGAAGATTCAGACCTACTTTTTCGAGGTAACCGCGAGATTCTTCGGCAATCCTTTTGCGATCCACCAAGCGGAGAAAACCACCCGAAAGCGGTTCACGCCCGAGGAAAATGTTTCCGCCAATATCGAGATTATCGAGGTTGTTTAATTCCTGATGAATGAGACTGACGCCCAGTTTCTGGGCATCAGCCACATGACGGATCTGTACCTCGTGCCCATCAACCCGGATGCTGCCTTCGTCGGCCTGGTAAACGCCTCCAAGGATCTTCATCAGCGTCGATTTCCCGGCGCCGTTTTCGCCGATCAGTGCGACCACCTCTCCGGGAGAGACCGAGAGGTTGACTTCACTAAGTGCAACGACGCCCGGGAAACGCTTGCTGATTCCTTTGAGCTCGAGGATGGGTTCCGGCACAACGCAATGTCTAACGCAGGCTGGTGTCTGCCTCGGTTAGTGCCCGCGAAGTTTTTTCAAGTTCGCCCAAAACTCATCGACGTTACTTTTGTCGATCGCGCGGGTTGGAACAATTACTTGCTTGTTTTCGGGGATTTGGGCGTCTTCTCCGCGCAACTTCTTGGCGAGGAGCAAGGTGGATTGATGACCGAACTCGTAAGGATTCTGAACGACCGTAGACTCAACCACCCCGTCTTTGATGCCCTGTAGGGTGTCATCTTCTTCGTCGAAGGTGACAACCTTCACTTTACCGACTTTCCCGGCGCTCTTGACAGAGTTGACGATGGCTGGGCCGTTATAGCTCCAGATGCCGACCAGGCAGGCAATATCAGGATATTTGACCAGGGTGTCCGCGACGTTTTGCCGCGCCCGAACTCGATCCGTATCATCGGTACGAACATCAATGACAGAGACATTGCTCCCTTTCAAAACCTCTTCCAGACCTTGAATCCTCTCTTTGGCATTCTGAGCGTCGCGCTTACCGACGAAGATCATGATCTTGCCTCCATCCGGAATGGCCTTCTTGATCAGTTCGCCGGCCTGGCGACCCGCGTCGAGATTACTCGTTCCGACGTAGAACGCTCGTTTGCTGGTCGCGGCATCGCTGTCCGTGGTGGAGATCAAGGCTTTCTCGGTGCCGCGGTCGATCATTGCGGCCTGGTTGGCGGAATCCAGCGGGCTGATGGCAATTCCGTCCGTTCCTTTGACCAGAAGATCATCAAAGATTCGAGTTTGTTCGGCCGGTGTTCCATCCGGTACGAGCTTCACATCGACGCTGATGTTCGGTTCTTCTTGCGTCGCTTTCTCAGCCCCGGCCTTGACGTAAGTCCAGAAATCCGAGGCGCTGTTGGCAAGGATTGCCAGCTTAAGTGGTTTATCTGTTCCTGCGCATTGCCCATTCGAGGGAATAAATGCCAGGGGAACGGTGAGCAGACTCAGAAACGCATAGAGCGGTTTTAGTTTTATCATAAGGGGGGAAGGATGAATCAATTTGGTTGACGAGATGTGGGGAATCCAAACGGCCAACATGGCCCGCACTGGCACAACTCGGCTACCTAGATAATCGACAGGACTTCAGTGCGCTACATAAATAATATTCGTGGCCGAAGAAATGTTTCGACGGGGAGGGGAAGAACGTATCGGCGGGTCGGCGTGGGGCGTGTCGGCGTGGGAGAAACGTATCGGCGTAGGGCGTTCGGCGAGGGGGGAAGCGGGATCTCGGGTCTCGTACGCTTCAACGCCGACATGTTTCTCCCTACGCCGACCCGCCCCACGCCGACCCGCCGATACGTTTCACCTTTTGCCCCGAGCGGCTCGAAAATACGTCTCGATGCCCTCCACCGTTCCCTGAACGTATTCTTCGAAGATGTTCTGACGCATGACTCCACCAAAATTTCGAACACCTTCGTACTCTCCGGCCTGGAATCGGGCAAAGAACTCCTGGCTATTCATTACATAGGCCTCGATAAAGATGACCGGACATTCGTAAAGACGGTTCGCTAACAGATTGCGAGCCCAGACATAGCCGGACCAGCCAACGGATCTCGCGTTGGGACTGGAATAACGATAGGGCGGGAGGCCGGTGATCCGGGCCATCGATTGAGCTACGTATTCGGAGCAGGCCAACTCTTCGGGATAGGTCTGATCCAGAAGTTTCCAGAACATGGCGAAACGCTCGTCGTCAAAACCAAGCTCGCCGGAGCTGTACGCGCCGTTGATCAACAAGTGGAGGTGATTCACCGATACCAGCACCGGATGAGTGGGAGTACCCCAGGGTTCGGCATCAAAATGAAGGCAGAGCACGAGATCCGGTTTGATTTTCTCATTGATGATCTGAGCCCGGGTGTGGATCTCATCGACTCTATAGAACAATCTTTGGGCTTCCCATGGGATAGAATCTTCGCGATTTGGATCGTCTGGGCCGGCATAGGAAGGGAGAATATTTTTGATCCCGCCCTCGCGCAATGAAGCTTCGGCCTGGGTATTCAGTTCATCGGGACGGACGGTGGTGACCGGTCCGGGAGATGATCGAACCAAGCTTACTTTTGCGCCAAGGCTCTGGAGTCGGGGAACCAGGAGTTGGGCCACGTGCAAGGTCATATCACCTTCCGCTACAGGGATCGAGTTTCCGATTTGGAACCAGCGTTCTTCCATCTTGGCCCAGGTTCCGCCTAGATGACCCGGATCGATGGCGATCTTGACCCCGCTCAGCGGAAGGTCATTGTTCGCAGCCAAATTCGCTGCCGCGGTCCAATAGCGGGGAACCGTTTTGCTCGATTCGGCGCTCGAAGCGAATTGGAGGACGAACTGGTCCGAAGCGTTTTCCTGGATCAAGGCTCGTGTTGCTTCCACCTTGATCCACTGCGCTCCAGCTCCATTTGGTGCATAAACTGTGTCAAGCAAATCAACAAACGCTTCCCGCGTCATGGTTTCCTGAAAACGATTGAGCTGGTCCCAATCTGGAGTGTTCGAGAGCGGCGTCAGCCGCTGGGAGAAACAAGCCATTGGCAGCAGGAAAAGGAGCGACAGCAGGAGAAACGGGTCGGCGGCAGAAACGTATCGGCGGGTGGGCGTGTCGGCGGTGGCAGAAACGGATCGGCGTGTGGGCGTGTCGGCGTATCGGCGTAGAAGTCGCTCTTTCATGCCTTCCTTATCGCTTTACGCCAATCTGCCTCTTCCGGTTACCGATAGATTTCTGGGTCGCCCCACGCCGATACGCCGACACGCCGATACGATTCCCCCGGCCCCCAAAATTTGATTCGGGCACTGCAAGAACTTATATAGATGAAATCATCAGGGTGTGCGCAATGCTTCGACTTTTATTTCTCGGCGACATTATTGGGGAACCTGGGCGAAAAGCGGTGATCGAAATGGTGCCGAAGCTTAGGCAATCGTGGGAGGTCGATTTTGTCATCGTCAATGGCGAAAACGCGGCGGCTGGTCGCGGGATTACCGGGAGAATTACGATTGACCTGCTGCGAGCGGGCGTAGCGGTGATCACCAGTGGAGACCATATCTGGGACCAGAAAGAGGTGAGTTCGTATATCGAAACCGAGCCTCGTCTACTGCGTCCGATCAATTATCCGGTTGGCACGCCAGGCAAAGGGTCCATCGTTCTCGAGACCGTCAAGGGAAAAGTCGGGGTGATCAACGTGCAAGGGAGGACATTTATGCAGCCGAGTCTGGAGAACCCTTTTCGGCATATTCAGGAAGAGGTCAGTCGGATGCGTGCCGAAACACATATAATTTTCGTGGATGTCCATGCGGAAACCACCAGTGAGAAAATTGCTCTGGGGCGATTTCTGGATGGTAAAGTGTCGGCGGTAGCCGGCACGCACACCCATGTGCAAACCGCTGATGAACAGATCTTCCCAGGAGGGACGGCTTTTATTTGCGACGCGGGAATGTGCGGGCCGAATGAGTCGGTCTTGGGCCGTGAAATACATCCAATCATTCAACGATTTGTCACCAGTATGCCGACCAACTTTCCGGTGGCCAAAGGGGGCGTCACGCTGCACGGGATCCTGGTTGATATCGACTTGACGACCGGTAAGGCAACTTCGATTCGCCGTGTCGCGGAACCTTATGCACCAGAACCTGTTACACCTGCAGATGGCCATCGGATTTCCCGGGATGAGGCGGCCGCCGGTCGTCGGGCTCGCGAGACTGAAGTTGGGGCAATCCCCGACAATTAGACCTTTATGCACCTGTCTCGGCCCGTGAGCTGATGCCGTGATGCAAGGTGGCTTATGCCGAGCTTTCTCCTTAGGAGCCTGCGGTTTAGATGGCCATTGGCGGCGCCGAAGAATCCTGTTGACGGACTGGGACTCTTTGTTAAGTTTCCGGCTCGCTTGGCGGACCTTGAGCAGCAAGCTTAATGCCTTTAATCTGCAGGGACTTAAGATTAAGGCCGATGCTTTTTGATTTCAAGATCCGACGACGCGATTCGGTCAGTCTTGGTAACTTTATAAGTTGGCCGAAAACGGCACCCGCCCATGTAGCTCAGTTGGTAGAGCACGTCCTTGGTAAGGACGAGGTCACCGGTTCA
>DATHPI010000148.1:0-5510 GCA_035484035.1 Chthoniobacterales bacterium | reverse complement strand
GAAGAACGATCAAGGTGGCGGCGGTCGCCAAATGAAGCAGGATATGCGCAGTGTTTGGGACCATTCCATTGCGCAGCGGCAAGAAGGAATGCGTTTTGCCGAACATGATTTGATAGCGAGCAGCTCGCTTCGGTTCCGGTCGGAAAAGATAACGGTGGTTGTGTCACTACATCGTCGTGTCAAAGCTGCTTAATTTATTCGCCGATTCTGGCTCCTCATTTAGAGGTACCGATGCTTCGACTGTTGTGCCTTTCTGAGGTCCCAACCTAATCTTACACGTTCCGCCGAGTGCCCATGCGCGCTCGCGCATCGTGGCGAGCCCCATTCCTCCGCTGTGGTGTTGCTCGGGAGTTATGCCAATCCCGTCATCGACAATCCGCAGCAAGACGTGTCCACCGCGTACCTTCAATTCCATGGACGCAGCCCTCGCATGGCTGTGTTTGACGATATTTTGCAACGCCTCCTGCGCAATACGAAATAAGCAGCGGGAAATATCTGGTGGGAGGCGAGATGGCACATCTTTTTCCGAAAAACTAATCGCGAGGCTGCTTTGCGCGCCGGTATCCTGACACAGCTTCTTGAGGGCCCTCGCAAGGCCGAGGTATTCGAGAGTGAACGGGTACAAATTATGAGATAAATCACGCGTAGCATTCGAAACGACCGAAATCTGGTCGTAAAGTTTGTCCAAATCCGTTTTCGCACAGGCATTGGACCCAGATCGAAGCCGGTCAACGTCGAGGCCCATTAACGTCAACTGCTGGACGATATCGTCATGTAGTTCGCGAGCGATGCGGTGACGTTCTTGCTCCTGTGCATCAACCATCTTGACGCGCGTCTCCCTCAGCACTTCGTCGCCGCGGCGTCGCTCAGCGATTAGACCTGCGGTCAACATCAAGGGTATCGCGAATACCATCAGCAGGAAATGCAGCGACAACAAATGGTCAGCCACTGACAAATTCCCGAGCGGTCCTCGGACGTGCATCGCATCCCAGGCGGAAATCAACGCGACAACCAGCATCGATGCACTTAGCCCACCCGCCCCAAATCGTAGTGCGGCCCACAGCAGAAGCGGCAGGGGCGCGTAAACGAACGTCGGCATGCCGTCCGCTGGGCTTTCTCGGCTGAACACCAGCAGACTGACGATCACGATGCCAACCGCTAGTACACCTGCCTCGAAATAGCGAGCGAAATCTGCCCTTCGGAACCAGGAAATTCCATTCACACCAGAGATCACAATGGTCGGCACGATGATTAGATTGGCGATCATGTTGGACGTGAGCCGCGCCGTCCACAACGTCCAATAGTTGCTGCCTAGTCCGGTTAGAACCCTGCTGGCTGCGTCCACAAACGATGTCACCAGCGTTGCCAGGAGAACGCCAAATGCCAAGAAAACAATGATTCCCTGCACGCTCTCGAATAATGGCTTTTCTTTTTTGAAATAGCGGACGCACGCGGCACCCAGCAGTGCTTCGCCGGTGTTTCCCACAAACCAGCCCAGCGACGCGAGCATCGGTGCACCGGATCTTAGCTGAATGAGGAGATGAGCAGGCAACACGGCTAACAGAAGAACCCACCAGATTCGCGGACGAGCCAACAAGAAAGCGGCGAGCAAAATTGCATTGGGAGGCCAGAAGGGTGCGATGGGTGATTGCGAAGGCGTGAGGGAAAAGCCGATTTGCGATCCCGCGTAGTAGCTGATTGCGACTAACAGCGCGATCGCCGAGGTACGGAAGAAGCGCCGGGTTAAATGGACGGTCTCTTGAGGGACTGCATCGACCTGATCTGAAGCGGTCCGCGACCTGGACAGCGGGAAAATGATACTCTGGCTCACGGGACGATCTCCCAACGAAAGCGGTAGGCAATTTCCGCCAGGCTGTAGCTAAGGCATCTCAAAGCTTGCGTCCGCCCCTGAAGACGAATATTAAAGAATCGAATGAAAACTTGCAAATTATTACCTGCCATTTCCGTAAATCCACCACTTATCGGGATTCCGCCGCAAGGACCGTTCTTGTAGTCCCGGTGGCAGCTCGGTTGCCAACGCATGACCGAAACATTGGCTGGAAGATATTACGAAGGTGACACGAACGATTGGCCGTTGGTGACCGATTTCACGGCCGCGATCAGGTCTTTAGCGACGCGGGCTTTAAAAACATACCCTAGCGCTCCAGCCTGTCGCGCAGCCTCGACAATTTCCGGGGCATTTTCTATAGAGCAAATCACTACGGCAGGGCTCGGAGGATGCCTGGTCAATTCTTTGGCAACTTCGATGCCATTAAACCCAGGCATCTCAAGGTCTAACACCACGACATTTGGCTGAAAAAGGCGAACACACTCCAGAGCCGACTTGCCATCCGCAGCCGTAGCTACGACCTCGAACTCAGTCGCTAAGACGGACACCAGCTTGGCCAAAAACGCCGGGTTGTCATCTGCCACAACGATGTGCAGTTTCATTCAGCCACAGAACTTCTCATTCACGGAGCATTTTTGTTTGGTGGGCGGCCAATATTGCCAATCTGAGTTAGCCACCATACTGGTTTAAGCGGATTCAATACTACTCTTTTCTATTATTCCTGCCGAGGGACAACCCAAGACAGTTCCGGGAAGTGCTCATGCTTCGATGATTTTATTTCACCTGGACGTATAGTCGGGTAACCGGACATCTGCCGTACCCGGATTTCACAAGTCCGATGTGCGTGTTTGCCAGGCCCAACCGTTCGGCGCTGGAACTTTGCGCTTCCGGAGTGTACGATGCTTTTGCACACGACATCGGACGAAGCCCGTCAATTAGTACAACGACGAATATGCAATTCGTAGGCCAGTTAACGGAACCGGATTTAAACGAGGTGCCAAGAGACACTCGTTCAAAGACGAACTGGCGCGGGATGAGGCTTGAAGCCATACCCAAACTCATATTTCGAGGGTGGGCAGTACTGATGGCTTTGGCAAGCATTGCTGCCATAGCGCTCGTGGGAGCGCTTTCCTTCGGAGGCTATGGCGCGGCCATGCTTCTCGGGAGGGTTCGTCCCTTACGCGACGCGTATCAGTTTCTCTCCCGGGCTTACGACCGGTTTCTCGACCGGCTCGGCGAGAGAGTTCTGAGGGACTCCCGAGACACCCCCGCGTTACGAATCATGGTCTCCCTGACCCTTACCGCCGTGCCAATTTTCGTGATCCAGCTTATTTTAGGGAAACCCCGGCTGCTGCTGGCGATCGCTTTCTATCTTTCCCTGGTGGGTCTCAAGTTTCAGCGGTCTGTGAGGATGTTCAGCGCCAAACACATGGAGGCGCACCGGCCCCAAGGGTACTTCTCGGACAAATACGATAAAGTCTTCGGCCGCTACGTGGAATTCTTTCTCGGATATTTGTATGGAGACCTTCCAGAGCTCGGCCGGACGGTTCATGTCCGTCTCCACCATAAAGAGAACGGCGGACCCGACGACAATGCCGCCACCAGCGGCTACGATCGAACCAATCCACTGCATTTCCTTTGGTATCTTTCGGACAACATTTGGACGACCCTGGGATTTGCTCCGTACGCCTACTTTAAAGCTAGAGGCGATGAAAAGAACCGAAGACGAGTGCTATGGGGAATGACGCGGTACTTCATCTATTTCGGAGCTATCTTTATTTACGATTGGAGAATTGGGATCCTGTTCGTGTTCGTTCCGCTTCTGTGCATGAACTTCATTATGGCCATCACCTCCTGGGTTCAACACGCCTTCTGCGACCCGGAAAATGCCGAGGATTATTTTGTAAATACCGTGACCGTCCTCGATGAGGTGAACTTCATGAACGAAGGATACCACCTCTGCCATCACCACCGGTCCGGCCTACACTGGACCGAAATGCCGGCACATCTGGAGCGGATTCGCGACAAGATGAGAGAGTCTGGCTCGTTGGTCTTTCGGGACTTGGATTTTATGGAGCTTTTCATCGAGCTGACTCTGCTTCGCAGAATGGATGTCCTTGCCGAGAAACTTGTCCCGTGGGAGCCCATGAATCACGAAGAGAGGCTGGCTCTGCTGGCGAAGAGAACCAAACCTGCGAGAGCTGTTTCGGCGTGAGGCGTCACGGGTGAAGGCTTCCGGCCGCGCCGTTAAGGCTGCGTCGCGCCTGAGCTTCCCCATTGAGGGAACGCCCTATTTGATCTTCTGGTCTCCAGACAATGCCTGATTGATGCTCTTTAATGTCTGGAATCCGTCTTTGACGACCGTTGTCTTGATATTGTCCCTTGTCACGACGATGGGTTTCAGCAGGATGGCGGGCACATCCGCCTTACCATTGCTTATTGTCCTGTTCGCGCGCGTCTTTTCGCCCTTCGCCAGGCGAACCGCTTCCTCAGCGGCGACTGCCGCTTCATTTGTTATCGGCTTGTAGACCGTCATGCTTTGCGCGCCCTGGGCAATGCAGATGATCGCCGCCAAATCCGCATCTTGTCCGGAAACCAACGCTTGGCCCCCCAGATTATGTTCGCGGAGGGCCTGAATCGCACCGCCAGCCAATCCGTCATTGGCAGCGAGAACGGCGGCGATATTGCCGTGGGCGGAATCAATGGCCTTCAACATGAAAAGGTAAGCCTCGGAAGGCAGCCAGTCCTTGGTATACGCATCCGCGATCACCTTGATGTCGCCGCGATCGATATATGGCTGCAGGACGTTCATCTGCGCGTCATGCAGATTTTTCGCGCCATCATCACGTGAAGAACCCTCGATCAGAACATAATTCCCTTTGGGCGCATGTTTTACGAGATATTCCGCCTGCATCCAGCCGATCTCATGCCGGTCAAAACTCACGTAGAGATCGACATCGCTGTTCAGGACCAGGCGATCATAACTGATGACCTTAACATTGGCGGACTTCGCGGCGTCCACCATCCGACTCGCCTTGGTAGTATCACGGGGCATTAAAACCAGCACTTTGATACCGGCCTTGATCATGTCCTGAATTTGCTGGAGTTGACGATCATCGTCTCCGCCGGCGTCGCGCGAGATCACCTCGGCCCCTAACTGCTTGGCGCGCACCTCGAAGGAATCCAGGTCCGTCTGCCAACGCTCTCCCTTCATGTCTTCTATGGAAAAACCAATTCGCAGTTTGTTCGCGTCTTGCGCCTGCACAAGTTGTCCGCTAACGATTGTAAGGAGTATGGCGGACAGAAACGTCAGGGTGCGCCGGACATTTATCAAGGTAAAGGCCTCCCTATTTATGCCGAACATAACTGCTGAAATTTAACAACGCTCAACAGAACATTTGCGTTCTGCGAAGAATCTAGCAACGCGGGCCTAAGGTTGAGTCACTCGTGAGCGTTGGCTGTCTTATCTTTTTCAGTATGGTTCCGACACGGCACCTAAGCAACCGTGCGACGCAAATCAGTCAATTCCCGATGAGTCACATTATCGGAAACCGGAGCAGAGACCACTCTCACGTTATTTGGCGGATTTCGTTCGTTAAAAGCGAGGAACTGCAACCATCCGAATCGCTACGGGCGTCATTGATCAGGCGAAGGCAACAGG
>DATHPI010000147.1:0-2248 GCA_035484035.1 Chthoniobacterales bacterium | reverse complement strand
ACCGACCGGGATCTTGGTAGCATAGCGATGGATCATCGAGCGTTACGTCGCCACTCGTTCACGAGCAGCCCTGGAAAGGAACAATCTGCCATTCAGCAATGAAGAGATTTCAAGCCAGGGGCGATCGCCGTTTAGGAAAGCGGATCGGCGGCAGCTTCACGTGCTTTACGAAGACGATGCCGTTGTAGTCCTCAATAAGCGGGCCAAACTGCTCGCGGTGCCCGCGGATGACTCCGATACCCCATCTGCGCTTTCTATTCTTTCGGCAGAACTGAAATCAAAGAGGCAACGGGCCTTTGTCGTACATCGCATCGATCGTCTCACGTCTGGGATTCTGCTCTTCGCAAAAACCTGGCCAGATCGAGAAGCACTCGTGCAACAGTTTATCCGACACACCCCGGTGCGGGAATATCTCGCGGCAGTTCGTGGTCATCTCCGCTTTAAAGAAGGGACTCTGGTTCACTACTTTCGGCAAGCAGGAATGTTTCAAAAGGTGACCACAGAACGCGATCCAAAATCGGCTCGCGCTGAACTTCGCTATTCCGTGGAACATCGCCTTAGGGACGCATCGCTGGTCCGAGTCTCGCTGGTGACCGGATTACAAAATCAAATCCGTGTTCAGCTTTCAGCGATCGGCCACCCGGTCATCGGCGACAGAAAGTACAATCCATCGGAAAAGCAGGAACGGCGAATTACTCGCGTCGCTCTCCACGCGGCGCGTCTTCAGTTCATTCATCCACGTTCGGGAGAGAGCATCTGCGTTGACTGCGAACCTCCTCCGGACTTTCAGTCTCTTCTTCGGGCATTAGGGCTCCCAATCCGCAGGGGTCGATGAAACTCCCACCATGCAGTTCGCAGCTGCGCAGCCATTCCCGAACAGGACACGACTCCGCCTTCGGTTCCGGCGTCAATAGGCGTCAAGGAATTGATTCCAAATTCTTTGACTCGTGGTCCAGAAACGGCGTTCGGGGAAACAGCCTGATATCAGCAGCGCGCCTTAAAGGGGTACAAAGGGGACCCTCGCTCGAAACGCCTATACCGGCTCCCCGCGGAATTCGCTTTCGCTGCCTGGTTGTCCGACGGGTAATTCATAATCGCGACTTCCAAAATGTGTCTGTTTAGGCGAGGCGGCAAATCGGGATTGGGATCGAATTGCGATCTCTAAAAGATGGCCCCCTACTTGGCGAGTCTGTATGTCCGTTAGCCAGCAATAGGAGGGCAAACGGGGCTGAATCGCGTGCAAACGTAGCGTTTTGCGCAAGATTCCTGGTGCACTGATTCAAGGCAAGTTGCTCAGCATCAGGTCGCTCAGGCAAATATTTTTTTGAAAAGCCGTCCCAGCGGGGTTTATAACGACCTCAATGACAGTTCTCACTCGAATTTCCCGCCTTAGCTCAGTGAGACTTGTTCTGCTGGAGGAAAGAAATATGTTGGCGCTTCAAGTGCCTTATCAATCGGCACCCGGCGTAGCTCGCCGCCCCTCTTTTGGTAGCCACGCGAACGCGCGTGGTCCACCAGGATGCGCCGCATCAATTGTGCGCAAATCGCGAAGAAGTGAGTCCGATCCTGCCACCGTACCCGCGGCGTGTCCAGCAAGCGCTGGTAAGTCTCGTGCACCAAAGCCGTAGTTTGCAAAGTGTGGCCAGTCCGCTCCTGACGCATGTAGCGATGCGCCAACCGCCGCAGTTCGTCATAAACCAAAGGAATGAGTTTTTCGAGCGCGGTTTCATCGCCGCCGCCCCAAGCCAGCAGCAAACCCGTCACTTCCGCATGCACCGCCGGTTGCATGATAAATCCCAGTTAAGTTGGCGCTAAGTCAGTCCCAATAGTCTACCAGGGTTGCGGCGCATTTACCGGGAGCTAAATACCACAGGAGCTAAATACCACCTTCGTGCCAGATTGTGGCTGTAGGACCGGCCTTACTGGTTAAGGTTGTTTTGGTAACAACATACTTGACTAACCGTTCGTCCCATGACAAAAATAAAGTGGCGTGACAGGCTGGCCCCCCATTTCTGCGTTGCCGTTCTTTTCACGTTCACAATCGTCCCGTCGCGCCAAAGCGTGGCCTACTGGAAGGGATTGTTGCCGATCGCGACAAGGAAGGAATGTATAGGATCGGGTATTTCTTCAGGTCGGTCTCCCATCATGGCTATCGACAATTGCATGGTCGTCAGCGTTGGCCCTTCTTGTCCCTCAAAGAGCAACGCGTCATGCAAAACTTTGGCCAATTGGTGCGAGGCTAACTGTG
>DATHPI010000146.1:0-12529 GCA_035484035.1 Chthoniobacterales bacterium | reverse complement strand
GAGTCATCCTGGGCAGCCGCGCCTTTGTGGAATTTCATTGCCAGCGGCTGAAGGAAAAGCTCGGCTACAAGCGCCAGAGCGTCCCGATCGCCTTAGAGATCCTGGGTCCAGGGGCGCTATGGGTTTTTCGCAAACTGCGAGTTCGGAAGTTCGGGTAATGAAAACCGCCTAACGGAACACGGATTCCCCCGGCAAAGTAAAGCAATGGCTCGGACCCGAGAATTTCGAGCAACGCGGGGCGCCATCCGGGCTGAACCGTAAAGGGGCGTCGGTTTTCATCTCTAGCTCCACTCAAACGGCATTCGCTCGTCAGATCCGCTTGCGCCTTTTGCCACTCTGCCCGGCAGGGTGGTCCGGCCGGCTTTGTCTTCCCAACCACGCTATTCACGAATTCGCCGGATTCGTGGCCTCAAGGTAATCCCTCTCTTCACGTTTTTCCGGGTCAGCTCTTTGTCTTTCAGGAAGTGACTGCGCCGAATCAGGCGCAGAAATCGAAGGCAAAACATTAGCGGCAATTCCAGGCCATCCAAGTGTTCGGCGTGAATTCGGCGGAGCAATCGATCGGAAATTCGGCAAAGCAAGCGTAAAACCCAACTCAAAAAGCGAAGCTTAGGTTCAACTGAATTTCGAACCGGGGAAAAGTCAGTTTCGAACCGGGGACAGGTCAATCGAACGGGGGACAGGTCCTTGATCGAGAAGGTCGATTGGAGGAGAAACGTCTTACCTTTCTGAAGGTAAGTTGCGATCGGTTCCCAAGTCATCGAGTCATCTGACTCGTCCAACTCGTTCCCAAATGATTTTTTGACCTGTCCCCAAATATCTCCAAATGGATGTCCGACGGCTGCGACCTGTCCCCTTAATAGGTTTCCCCAGAAGGCGAAGCTTAGATTCGATTGAATTTCGAACCAGGGACAGGTCAATCGAACGGGGGACAGGTCAATCGAACCGTGTTCGAACGTTCGAACCGGGGACAGGTCAGTTTTTGGCGACTTTTATTTGGAACGAAGGGAACAAAGCCAGAAGCAAAGCCAAAGAGGGGACAGGTCCTTGATTCGAAAACAATTGAATGTCCGATGGCTGCGACCAGTCCCTAATAGGTTTCCCCTCGTCCCCGAATGATTTTTGACCTGTCCCCCAATGGATGTCCCCAAATGGATGTCCTTAATCGTTCTCGTCGTCGTCCTTCGTCCTCGATTTCTTCACCGCCAGCAGACCGAGCACGATGAGGACGAGCACGATCGCCATTGAGGATTCAAGATGTCTTTTGCCCTCAAGCCGAAGGGGCTGTAGGATCAGCCCAGGTTCCAAGCTTGAGCCCAGAGGCAGGCTGGAAGCCTATGCTACATTGATTTTGGGCGTGTCGAGCGACTTCTCAAAGGCCTCTGGCCGAGGGTGAACCACGGACCCACAACGACCGTGCAACAGCGTAAAGTAGCCTAGGCTTCCAGCCTGTGTTTTGTCACCCCGAGCAGAACCTTGGAGAAATTTGGAAGTGGTTGCCCGGCTCGCGACCGCTTCGTCCCGACCGTTGTTATGGATAAAGACGAACTGCCCGAAGAACCGTATTATTCGATCGTAATTCCGGTCTACAACGAGGAAGACGTGGTAGGGAACCTGCTAAGCGAGCTTCGCAACTTCACGGCCGCTTGGCAAAGTGACTATGAGCTCCTTCTGGTGGACGACGGAAGTTCGGATCGCACCGCGGAAATCATCGGCAAAGAGTTCGCAAACTGGAAACAAGGAAGATTAATTCAGCTTAGCCGAAATTGCGGTCAAGCTGCCGCTTTGTTCCACGGCATGCACCGAGCCCGCGGCCAAGTCGTGATTCTATTGGACGGAGACGGCCAAAATGATCCACAAGACATTCCAAAAGTCCTCGCACCTCTCAACGAAGTTGATATGGCGGTGGGCATCCGCGTAGATCGTCGCGACTCGTTCGTCCGCCGGGCAATGTCGCGTCTGGCCAATGCAGCACGAAGTCGCATCCTGGGCGACGGCGTGGTGGATAGCGGATGTGGGATCAAGGCATTTCACCGACGCGTGGTCGCCGCATTTATCCCGATGCGAACCCTTTATTCGTTTATCCCGGCTCTTGCGATCAGCGCGGGATTTACCATTCGCCAGGTGCCGGTGCGTCATCGCCCCAGGACGGGTGGAAAATCAAAATACGGGGTTCGACAATTTCTCTGGAAACCGCTTCTCGACATGGCGGGCGTTTGGTGGTTTGCACGACGCCGATGTCCGATGGCAACGGAACAGAAGTCAGGAGGAGCGCGCGCGAAGATTTGAGACAAACTCGCGCTGGTTCTTGATCTCGACTTTTGTTTTTTTGCCCAGAATCATCCTGTCTCCTGTCTCCTGTCTCCTGTCTCCTGTCTCCTGACTACTGGCTACTGGCTACTGGCTTGCCTTCCTCTTTCTCGGTCTCTTTTTCCGGTCTGGTCACCATCTTGGTATTCGCATCGTAGTCCATGAGTCCGGCGTATCGTCCCCAGGCAATCATGGTCTGGAGGACTTTCTCGGCGTTTTCATACGGCAACGCGATCGAGATGTCCTTCATGACGGTATCCTCGTCGATTTCCTCCTGCACCTCGAGGTAGGCGAGAATGATATGGAACAAGCGAAGCTTTTGCACTTGTTCAGCGAAGATCTCCTTACGCGTATCGGCATCGGCGGCGATAAATTTCTTGCCCAGTTCGGTAAAACGCACCTCGTCTTTGGGCGTGTCAACCAGTTCCAGGATCTCCGCTGCTTTGACCAGCGAAATGGTTTCACCGTAATCTTTGCCGATCTCGTTCGCGAGATCGTAAACGTTGTCCAGTTCGGGATGATCCTGGAGAATGCTCAGCAACCCGAGAATCCGCCCAACGGGAACGGTCGGTATCGATTCTAGCCGGGAGCGGGCCCGGGAGACAGGCCTGCCGGAAACCGGTGGCGGCTCTGGCGGATGATCCGGTAGAGCCTGCATAGTGATCGTTTCGTGGATCACGCTGACCAAACGCTGAAATTCCGGGTCATTCGGGTTCCGCGGGTAGGCCAGCTTGTTTTCCATCACCAGACCGAGACGTCCTGGGTGCGGAAACAGGACGCAGATGCGAGTGGCCATTTCAACGGCTTCCTCGATGTTATGCGTCACCATAAAGATGCTTTTCAGAGTTGTGGCCTGCTCCTTCCAGAGGGTCACTACTTCGTTGCGGAGGTTTTCGGCGGTGAGAACATCCAGAGCACTGAAAGCTTCATCGAGGCAAAGGATCTTCGGCTCGGCCACCAAGGCACGAGCGATGCCCACTCGCTGCCGCATCCCTCCCGAAATCTCGCGCGGATAAGCGTCATGATAATTGTTCAAGCCAATGAGGTCGATTGCCTTATCCACGGCAGCCTCTTTTTCCGCCCGATTGACCAGCTTTGACATCAAACCAACAGCCACGTTCTGCTCCACAGTCAACCACGGATAAAGAGCAAAAGTCTGGAAGACAATCGAAGCGTGCGGATTAATGCCTTGCAAAAGCTTGCCGTAGGCCAAAACGCGTCCGGTCGAAGGCAATGCCAACCCGGTGAGACATCTGAGCAAAGTCGATTTACCGGAACCGGATTGACCCAGCAGAGCAAGCAATTCCCCTTCATGGATGGCCAGATCGATTTGATCCAACACTTTGAGTTCCCGACCACCTGCGACGGCATAGGTTTTCGTGACATTGCAAAGTTCGGCAATTGCGGCTTGTTGGATAGCGGTCGCCGCCGGGCTTGGTGTGAGCGCAGTGGTCATCTCTTTCAATCCAGATGGAAACGTTTTTCAGCATACTCGTAAAGCCTTCGCCAGAGCAGCTTATTGGTAAGTACGACGAAAATGCACATCACCGCAATGCTGCAGATGATCATCGGGGTATCCCCTTTCTGGGTGACCTCGGCGATGTAGGCGCCGAGACCTTTCGCCTTCAGGGTGGTATTTCCCCAAGTGGCAAGTTCAGCGACGATACTGGCATTCCAGGCGCCTCCGGCCGCGGTGCAGGCACCGGTCACCCAAAACGGGAAGATCGCAGGCAAGATCAGCGTCCGCCAGAGAGCCCAGCCACGCAATCCGTAGGTTCTGGCTGCCTCCTTAAGGTCGTTTGGAATCGCCATCGCGCCGGCAATTACATTGAAAAGGATGTACCACTGCGTGCCCATCGCGATCAGGAGAATGCTGCCCCAGTTGATGCTGATGTGGGTGGCAACAAAAAAGCCGACCACGAAAGGAAAAGTCATATTCACCGGGAACGAAGCGGCTATTTGCGCGAACGGTTGAGCGATGCGGGCCACATTCGGTTTTGAGGCCATCCAGACGCCGATCGGCGTCCAGATCAAAGTCGCGAGAACGGTCATAATGGCGACCCGCCCCATGGTCAACGAACCCAAAAAACAAAGGTGAAAGAACTGTTGCCAGCTCACATGGTTGTAAACAGCATCGGCCGCGGCCACGACGCCGAGAACCATCTGATAGAGAAGCCAAAGCCCCGCGCAGGAAGCCAAAAGCAGGCCGATCCATCGGCTCGCCACTTTCCTGGAATGCTCCGGGACGACATCCAGCGCGCCTATTTTTTTTCGAAGCCGGATGAATGCATCGGAAATCGGGTGAGAAATTTTTTCTTCAATCCAGTCAAAGAGGTAAGCACGCCGAAGGAAGGTGAAGAGCCAGGACTGAGGCGGATCTCCGGACTCGACTAGTTCCATCTTGAATTTGTCAGCCCAGGCCAGGAGCGGTCGCCAGACGAGCTGATCCGATGCGATGATAACGGCGAGCATCGCCACGATCGCCCAGATGGCAGCGGTGTTGTCTCCAGTTTCCACCGCGGTCGCCATATAGGAGCCAAGCCCTGGCAACTTGATATTTTTGTTCATGACCGTGATAGCCTCGCTCTGTGCGACAAAGAACCAGCCACCGCCAAAAGACATCATCGAATTCCAGATAAGGCTATGCATCGATGAAGGAACCTCGAGAGTCCCGAACCGCTGCCAGCGGGATAAACGAAAATTGGTCGCCGCCTCTTGCAGGTCCTTCGGTATGGTGACCAACGAATGATAAAAGCCGAAGGTCATGTTCCAAACCTGACCGGTAAAAATGGCGAAGATGCTGGCGCATTCCACACCAAGCAGACTCCCGGGAAAAAGAGCCATAAACCCGGTGACGGTGATTGACAAAAACCCGAGCACCGGAACGGATTGCAGGATATCAAGCGCCGGTAAAATCAAGGTGCGGGCGGCACGGCTCTTGGCAGCGACGTATCCGACAGAAAAGGTGAACAACACCGAGAAGCCGAACGCGATCCACATCCTCAAGACCGTTCGTCCCGCATAGTAGGGAATGTTTCGGATGTCGGTCGAGATGGCGAAAGATTTGCTTTCGTCGAAATGAATTACCATGCCACGGCCAAAATGAAGGATGGTCCAGAGCAGACCGAAAACTCCGAACAGGACGACAACGTCGACCCAGCTGAAAGTGCGCTTAATTTCCGCAGCGCCAAGCTGTGTTGCTGTTAATTTCATGATAATCGCGACCGGCAATAATTTCAGAGCGAGACAGAACCAACAACCTGTTTCATGTGACAATTTGCAGAAGGAGGCGAAGACTTGGTGGGGTTAGGCTCAATGGTTTTTTCTGATCGTTATCGTTGTCGTCATTCGTCCTCGATTGGCTTTCCTGACCGGCAGGACGAGGACGACGATCACGAGGGCGATTAGGAAAAGTCCCGCCGCTGCTTCTTTTTCGTCCTCGTCCTCGTCGTCGTCGTCGTGCTCGATTGCTTTCCTCGCCGGGCGGAACGAGGACGAGCACGACCACGAGGGCGTTTAGGAAACTCCCACTATTGACATACATATTAATAAAATGTTCTATTCTCTCAATGGACCCCCTTTTTGACCACGAAAAACTCGACGTCTATTGCGTCGAACTCGGTTTCGTTGCTTGGATTGCCGCTTTTCTGGACGATGCTTCGAAATCGGCGGGCCGATATCGACGCGAGTTGATCGAACAACTCGACCGTGCGAGCCTCTCCGTGCTTCTCAATACGGCCGAAGGGAATGGTAAACGGCAGGGTCGCCCCCGCGCCAAGTTTTTCGATGATGCCCGCGGCTCGGCATTAGAATGCGCCGCTTGCCTCGATGCAGCGGTCGCTAAAGGATTGGTTCCCGCCGATCGTATTTGTCCCGGCAAGCAAATGCTTGCGCGTGTCGTAGCAATGTTGAGTCGGTTGATCGATCGCTTCAATCGATAGGACCCTCATCTAGGGTTCCCTCCGCAGCGATTATCGTCGTCCGTCGTCCTCGTCCTCGTACTCGATTGCTTTCCTCGCCTGGCAGACCGAGGACGACGACGACCACGAGCACGATCAGGAAAATTCCCGACGCTTCTTTTTCGTCCTCGTCGTCGTCCTCGTCGTCGTGCTCGATTGCTTTCCCCGCCGGGCAGACCGAGGACGAGGACGAGGACGATAACGAGCTAACGAGCGCGATTATTACTTGCCGACGAGGATAACCTGTCCTTCGGGCTTGGAGGAGCCACCTGCTTTTTCGACGCTGATCGCAAATGCAGCGGCCGATTCGACCGGAGTTACGGTGTCGAAACTGGTACGGATCAGCCCATCATTGGGCACCGCCAAGACACCCGCGCTCACTGGTTGGGTGATTTTTGGGTCAATCACCCACAATTGATAATCTTTTCCGGGCGCGGGCGGCGGCAATTTATCCAACTGGAGAACCCCCCTCCGATGATCTTTGTCCCAAACAACCACAGCCGTCGCCGCCGCGTAGGCTGCGACTTGAGATTTCAACGTCGCGATTTTGATCTCTGCCAGGACATTTCTCTTCTCTAGAGTCGCCAATTCCTCCCCGATTTGGGCATTTGTCTGCTGGAGCGCCAGGAGCTCGCGGTCGATTTGTTGGGTTCTTTCCTGCAGTCGTGTCCGCTCCAGGCCCAGAACGATGCAGCCGATCGCCAAACAAGCGGCTAACGCCCAGGGAACAACCAGCCAGACGATTTTGGGTCGGCCCCGAGGCACAGGGCGTCCTGAATTGTTTCGTTCAATCTGAAGAATTCGTTGCGACAGACCCGCGGGCGGCTCCATCGGCGGTGCGGCGTAGGCCATCGAGGCGAAGGCATCCTCCATTTGCCACACATATTCCCGAAGCTCGGCATCGCTTTCGAGTTCAGCGCGGATTTTCTCGGCCGTTGACGAATCCACCTCATTGAGGAGGTACTGCAGCAGCAAATCCTGTTTGAGTTCGTCGATCATAGCGCCTCGTTTAAAGAATCACGCAGCCGGAGGAGCCCCCGCCGAATACGCGCTTTGATCGTGCCCAGCGGCGTATCAAGCCGCTCGGCTATCTGCTCGTGTGTCAATCCCCCGAAAAAGGAGAGTTCCAGCGCCTGTCGTTGCTCCAACGGGATCTGCTGGAGAGCAGAACGGACCAAGACACCCCGTTCGCGCAGGGTCGGTTCGTCCGCTGAGGTCTCATCTTTGTCCGGATAGAAAGATTCTTCAGAAGTGACTTTTTCGCGGAGCTTTTCGAGGCGTTGGCGAACCCGCAGCCGATCAATCGCTTTATTCCGCGTGATCATGACAGCCCAGGCAAACGGACTGCTGCGAATCGGGTCGAAGCTGGAAGCCTTCCGCCAGATGTAAGTGAATCCCTCTTGTAAGACGTCTTCTGCTTCCTTGGCGTCATTCATTATGCGGTACGCCATTCCGTAGAGTGACGGCGAGAACCGCTTGTAGAGGGCGTCAAACGCAGAATCGTCGCCTTCCGCAATCCGGTTTATCAACCGTGCCTCAAGCTGGTTATCAGATTCCTGCGCCGGCGTCGTCATACCGCAAGTACGGCCTCGGGTCCGATCTCCATCCGAGGCCTGAATCGATAGGTTAAAATCGCTCCAGGCGACCTCGGATGGCAACGTTTGAGGCGCGCCCATAGATCAAGGCCCAGGACCCGAGGAACAATCAAGCGAATTCCAAACTTCGATGACTGCAATCTGGCGGCAGATCGCCTCGTGCCTTTGTTTAAGTCGCCTTCTGAACGTGGATAGCATGGTCAAATTGTCGAGTGCGCGTCCACGTTAATGCGCAAATTTGCTGGCGTTGGATGCCCAGATTATTTCCAGGCCAGGGCGATTGCCGGGCAGTTGGCAGTGGCAGTTAAGACAGGTGAACCCCGGTTCGGACGGCGCCTCACCCTACCTCACCAATCGTGCTCGTTATCGTTCTCGTCCTCGACCTTTGATCCAATGGCCCCGCCCCGCCCTACCCTGGCTGGGTAGCGCGCCGGGAAATGATTCTTTGTAAGACAATGAAGATTAAGAGCAGACCTCCGATGACAATTTTGGTCCACCAGCTGTTGAGCGTGCCATTGAAGGTGATGATGGTCTGGATCAGGCCGAGGATGAGAATACCCATCAGTGTTCCTGGGACAAACCCGACCCCGCCGGTGAGCAGCGTTCCCCCAATGACGACACCGGCAATGGCATCCAGCTCCAGACCGACGAAAGAGGCGGGATTCCCTGACTGCATGTAAAAGGTCGAAACCACGCCGCCACAGGCCGAGAAGAATCCGGCTAACGCATAGGTAATGATCTTTGTCCGCCCAATCGGCACGCCCATGAGCCGGGCGGAGCCTTCGCTCGACCCGATCGCGTATACGTACCGTCCGAATCGCGTGAAACCTGCGACAAAAGTTCCAATCAAGACCGAGAACAGAAAACACATCGCGGTAAACGGCAGGACGGCCTTGGGAGCGACTAAGACCGAAAGTTGCGGCAACACCTCGGCATAAAATGGGTGATCGATCCCAATGGATTCGGGATGGATGACAAAACCCAGTCCCCGCAGACAAAAAAGGCCGGCCAGCGTCACCAGAAAAGGCGGCATTTCGAAATAGTGGATCAGACAGCCCATGAAGGCTCCAGCCGCGGTCCCGATACCAAGCGCAATTCCCATGGCCAGGAAAGGGTCGCATCCGGTCTGCAAAAGTTTGGCAATGAGGATACCAACAAAGGCCACCATCGACCCGACCGAAAGGTCGATCCCACCGGAGAGAATGACGAACGACTCTCCCACGGCAGCAACGCCGACAAAGGCCTGATCGCCTAGCAGATTCACGATCACGCGCGGTGTGCCGAAATTAGGATAGAGCAAAGAGCCGGTGCCGAAGACTAGAATCAACACGGCCGCGGTGGCGAGAAGCGGAATGTATTTAGGGTTCAGGCGCATCGTGCCGCGGCGCGGGGTAGAGTTTGTGCGGTCGTCGTGAGGTAAACGGTTTGAGAATGCCGATTAACGGGCGAAAGAGCCGCGCGGCTCGCGCACGGAAGACGTCGCTTTGGAAAAGACATACCGCAATGATGACCAGGGCTTTCGGGACAGGAGAGACATCGGAACTGACATTCCGGGCGTACAACGTGGTAGTGAGCGTCTGGATAAAGAGCGCACCCACCACCGCACCCACCAGATAAAAGCGCCCTCCCTGAAGCGAGGTGCCTCCAACCACGACAGCCAAAATGGCGTCCAACTCCAGATAGAGTCCAATATTGTTGGCATCCGCACTCTTAATATTGGAACAGGCCACCAAACCGGCGAGTCCCGCACAAAATCCGGAAAAAGTGTAGACTAGAAACTTCACCTGCTGGGCGTTAACGCCTGAGTATCGACTGGCTTCGTAGTTATCGCCCACCGACTCGATAAAGAGACCAAGAGCGGTACGCCTGACCAGAAACAGAGTGAGCACCAACATCACGAGGACCAGCGTCAGAGTAAACGGCAAAGCGAAAAGGTGGCCGTTGCCGAGATAGACCATCGTCGGATCGAGGAAGTTAATGATCTGCCCTTCCGTGATCAATTGAGCAACGCCGCGACCGGCCACCATCAACACCAAAGTGGCAATAATCGGCTGAATGCCAAACCCGGCGACCAGCAGACCGTTCCAGG
Organism: Chthoniobacterales bacterium; assembly: GCA_035484035.1. GTDB lineage: Bacteria > Verrucomicrobiota > Verrucomicrobiia > Chthoniobacterales > JAFAMB01 > JAFAMB01. Next base: position 2,576 of record DATHPI010000146.1, on the reverse strand, counting down.
CACCTGCCAATACGCAAATCGCCAAAGCCGCAGCCATGGCGATCCCCGCTGGCAGATGCTCAGTCACCAGCAAGCGGGATGACACCGCCGCGGAAATCGCCATCACCGCACCGACCGAAAGATCTACGCCGCCTGTTGCAATAACTAAAACCATGCCGAGCGACAGGAGCATCACTTTCGCGCCCTGATTGAGCACATCGATCCGTGAACCGTAGAAATGGCCGTCGAGCAGCTGGATCCGAAAAAAGCCGGGGGTGAAAAATTGATTGAAGAGCAGAAGCAGGGCGAGCGCTCCCACCGTCCAGAAAATTCTTCGCCCGCGCAACGTGTAGAGAATCGCGCCAAAGAATATCCAGAACAGCAGGTCGGGAAGCCAATTGATCATGCAGCCGGCCGCTCCATTTCCGCGGTCGCAATGGACTGCATAATCGCTTCTTCGGAAATCTCTGTCTCCGTCAATTCCCCTACCTTGCGCCGATCACGCAAGATCACCACTCGCTGACTTTGACGGACAATTTCTTCCAGCTCTGAGCTGATGAAAAGGACGGCGAGGCCTTCTTGCCGGAGCGATTGAATCAATTTCTCGATTTCGGCTTTGGCTCCGACATCGATTCCGCGGGTGGGCTCATCGAGAATAAACAACTTCGGTTCGGTCGCCAGCCATCGGGCCAGCAAAACCTTTTGCTGATTTCCGCCACTGAGATTTCGGAGGAGTTGCTCCCGATTGGGGGTCTTGATATCAAGAGATTTGATGAAGCGGTCCGCGAGCTTCTCCTGCTCGGGAACAGTTAACCGCCGCCAAGTACCCCGGCTAGCCTGCAAGGCTAGAACAACATTCTCCCGGATTGTGAGATTGGGAATAATCCCGGCCACTTTCCGGTCTTCAGGAGTTAAGGCGATGCGGTAGCGGATTGCGGTGCGCGGCGAATGGAATCTCACGGCTCGACCCTCGATTAAAACGCTGCCCTGATCCGGACGGTCGACTCCGAAAAGGAGGCGCGCGGTTTCGGTCCTTCCAGAGCCGAGAAGACCCGCTAGTCCGAGCACCTCACCCGGCCTGATTTCTAGATCAAGCGGATGAATGAACCCTTTCCGGCCTAAACCTTTCGCTTCGAGCATCGGCTGTTCAGAACGGATCGTCGCGGTACTGGCCCGCTTCCGCTCCAGCGCCTCCACCTCGCCGACATCCTTCCCGATCATATGCGAGACCAACTTGATGCGAGAAAGCTCCTTGGTGGTGAAACAGCCGACCCGGCGGCCGTTTCGTAACACCGTGATTAAGTCGGAGATGTCGTAAACTTGCTCGAGAAAGTGGGTGATGAAAATAACTCCGAGACCGTCTTCCCGGAGTTTCCGCAGTTTCTTGAAAAGCTCTTCGACCTCCGACTTATCCAGACTGGAGGTCGGTTCGTCCAAGATCAGCAGTTTGGCAGAAATATCGAGAGCTCGAGCGATGGCGACCATCTGCTGGATGGCGATTGAATAAGAGGAAAGCTGGCGCTTCAGATCGAGAGAGAGATCCAGGCGAGCCAAAGCGGCCCGCGCCCGCTTGGCAATAGCGCCCCAACGAATGACGCCTAGATAAGTCGGTTGGCGGCCAAGGCATATATTTTCGGCAACCGACAAGTGAGGAACCAGATTGACCTCTTGATAGACCGTGCTGATCCCGAGCGCTTCCGCCTCGCGGGGCGACTTGGGGGCAATGAGCTTCCCTTCCAGATGTGTTTCTCCCGCGTCTCGGGGAAAAACCCCAGTTAACACTTTGATGAAGGTGCTTTTCCCGGCACCGTTTTCTCCCATCAGTGCATGAATCTCGCCCGCCTGCAGCGTCAAATCGACCGCTTCCAGTGCTTTGACGCCAGGAAATCCCTTGCTAAGCGCTTTGACCTCTAATAGCGGAGTAGCCACGTCGCGATATAACTAATAAATCAGGCGCTCGTCCAGGGGGTCCGTGGCCCGAAGTGGCCAAAATAGCATAGCCCAGGGTTTACCTTGGGTAATTCCCCCCATCCGAATTAGCCCTGAAGGGGCCACCTGGTGCGGCGACGATCGGCTCCGAGCCTTTTTACCGGATTGCGTGCGCATATTCTAGCCCCTTCAGGGCAAAACGTTTTTTAAGCTTAACCCAGGGTAAGCCCTGGGCTAAGCTATTTTGGCCACTTCGGGCCATGGATTGGGCTTCCTTGGCCCTTGGGGCAGGTGCTAAGGACGTACAACCTTGGGTTGGGCTAAGCTATTTTGCCACTTCGGGCCAGATTGGGCGACCTTAGGGCAGGCGCTAGACCTACAATCCTGGCCCGGCTTAGCTATTATTGGCTACTTGGGGCCACGGATTGACCAGCCTGGGACACGTACAACTGTGGGTTAGGTCCCGGCGCCCCTTTGGGCACGCCCCTTTTTCGGGGCGGACCCTTCCGGTCAGTAGGTTCTAGTACTGTCTTTTTGGCAGCTCGGCAGCGGCTTGGGATTGTTCGTAAACCCCTTCTTGAGTGACCACCCGCTTCGGCACTTCCTTTTTGGCGGCAGCCGCCTCGATCAAGTCAAAGAGTTGCGGTCCGAGCAACGGATTGCACTCT
>DATHPI010000145.1:0-8946 GCA_035484035.1 Chthoniobacterales bacterium | reverse complement strand
AAAGAAATTGTGGAAATTCTTTCCGACCGCGGCATACCGATAGCGCGACGAACCGTTGCCAAGTACCGAGCAGAGCTGAACATTCTGCCAAGCAATCTTCGAAAGCAATACTGAGTCAGTGTACCGGCTATCCGTTTTAGTCTGTGTCCTGGCTCTTTGGAGCACCACGGCCTGGTCAAGGGAGTTCGATTTTCAAGCCGACACCTTCGGCTTTGCGAATCAGACCTACTATGACTACAAGCAGCTGTCGGACAACCAGATACAAATCAGCCGAAGACACGGGCACGTTCCTGACTTTTCGCGCCACTGCTTCCAGTTGTGCAGATCCGTTCTCCAGTTTTTTCAATTCGCGGAATTTCGTCCTGATCTCCCAAAGGTCTCTTCATCGGACTACGCACTGATCGTCCGCAAAGTAAGCGCGATTCCGGCCTGGAGCTCTGGCCCGAAAGCTAAAATCGTGGTTCCAGGCTACAAGGACTTGCACGATTTTTCTCTCGGTCAGACCCTGGAGCTACAGCACAACCTCGGTCTTTGGTGGCCGGCATACTGGAGACTCGGTAACTGGCGGATCGTTTTTCCGGTTCCCCGCTCTGGGCAGGAACGGATAGCAAAATGGTTGCAAAACGAACTCGCCCATGAACGAATCAGGGACGTTTATATCACCCGATTTAAACCGATCAATCATTGCCTGGTCGTCTACCACTGTACTTCCGGCCAGAATGGCGACCTCATTTTTAACGTGTACGATGCCAATCAACCGGGGAAGCTTGTTCAATTGACCTATCGTGCCGCGGACCGAAGCTTTTATTTCGACAAGACGTGGTATTACCGCGGCGGGTTGGTGAGCGTGCTGCCGCTTTACGTTTCTCTGCTGTTTTAGCAGTGTCAGTTGTCAGCGAGTTGCCATTGTCGGTTGCCAGTGTCAGTTGTCAGTTGCCAGTAAGACCTCGAGCCGAGATTTTGTCTGCAACTCCTGAACTCCTGAACTCCTGTAACTCCTGAACTCCTGAACACATGTCCTTTCTCCATTGGTTTAAAAGAAAGCCCGAGAGCAGTGAAGCTGAGGCCAGACCTGTCCCCAGTCAGAAAACCGCCTCCGAGCAGGCGCTCACCCCTGAACCGATCATGGCCGACTTGCGACCAGAAACCGGGCCGCAAAGTCTACCAAACGAATATAGAACCGCTGAGCCCCAATTGATATCGCCAAGTCCGGAGGTCGATCCTGAACCAGCGACCGGCGGAGCAACGCTGCCGTTCATAGCGCCTCAAATCTCTGTGCCGATTCGAGCATTTTACGAGAAGTTGCCCGCTCATTTGCTCACATCGAAAAAGCCGGATTTGGGGCGAATCGTCCAGATCGCCGAACAGGATGTCGTGCTTAATTCGGACACCCACGAGGCTACGCTCTCGCTGTCAATTCTCAGTTTGTCATGTCCGGAGATATTCAATCACCCCATCAACGATGCAGAGGATATTCCGATTACGTTTTCCATTCGCACGGTTGACGCCGGCAGCGAAAAGGAGATCACAATCCGGCTTGAATCTGTCCTTTCCGATTTTCCGCCTGAACTCGAGACCCCTTCCATCCGCGCTCTGATTGGAACGCAGTCCGAAATCGCGCTGCCGTTGGGCTTGATCCAGTCGCAACTCGCGCACGGCCGCGTGATCGTCCCTGCAGAAATATTTTGCCGCTCACTTCCGAGCGACTTGAAACCGTATTTTGCGACGATCGACTCCGCCGCCGAGATCCCGATCCCGTTGAAGGAAATCTTTTCCCAAATCCCGGCTGAGGCCATCAAGCTGAGAGAAGACCAGGAAACGGATGGTCCGGAGGAGACGATTCCAAGCCCCTTCACTGCGCACGCGGAAGAAGATGCCAAACGGTTCAGTGAGATTCCTGCTATCGCAACACCCCCGGCCGATGAGGCACCTCAGCCAAAGATTGAGGCGCCGCAGCCAAAGGTTGAACCACTGCGGAACGCCGCCGAGAGGGATTTAAAAGGATTGCAAGCCCTCTTCATGACGGATGAACCGCTCGACTTAGCTAAGACCATCCAAAAGGTTGCCGAGTTACCCGGTCTGCGAGCGTGCATCCTGAGCACCATCGGCGGCCTGAAGCTTGCGGGAGGTCTTGAGGATCCGGACCAGGAAAAAGTGATCACCACCTTCTTGCCCGAGCTCTTTCAGCGCACGCAATCAAATTTGGAAGGGTTAGGTACGGGTGTGCTCGAAACGATCACCCTGTGCTATCGCCTTCATCAATTGAGTACTTTCGTAACAGGAGAACTTTGCCTGACCGTCTTTCATGACAACAGACCGTTCAAACCTGGCGTCCGGGAAAAAATCCAGGCGGTCATCAGCGAGCTTTCAGCTCTGAGTGCGTCTGGAAAGAATCTTTGATTGAGGCCCACTTATGCCGATCATTAATTACGCCAGCAAAGAGATTCAATTCAAGATCGTCTACTACGGGCCTGCGTTGGGTGGGAAAACAACCAATCTGGCATATATTCATTCCCGGATAGCGCCTGCACACCGGGGCGATCTTGTCTCACTGGCAACGGCGGCTGACCGCACGCTCTTTTTCGATTTTCTACCGTTAACCGCCCTTACGCTTCAGGGATTTAAGACGAAATTTCAGCTCTACACGGTACCGGGCCAGGTCATTTACAACTCGACCCGCCAACTTGTCTTACGAAGCGTTGACGGTGTGGTTTTCGTCGCCGATTCGCAGTGGGAAAAAATGGAGGAGAATGTTGCGAGCTTTCGCAATCTTGAACATAACCTGCAAAAGCAAAACCTGCCCCTCGAACAGGTCCCTTTCGTTCTGCAATTCAATAAGCGCGACATTCCGAGTGTAGCTCCAATCAATTATCTTGAATACCTGCTGAACAACCGGAAGAGGCGTGTGCAAAGCTTCGAATCCATTGCCGCCACCGGCGTGAACGTCTTCTCGACCCTCGACGCAGTCACTCAATTGCTCCTTCACAAATTCAAAAAGGAAAATGCCCAACTCTTTCCCGGGCCCGCTAAGAAGTAGTGTCAGTGTCGGTGCCGGTGTCAGGCGAAGCCTCCCCCAATCGTTATCGTTCTCGTCGTTCCGTATCGTTTTTTTGGCCCCCAAAGAACGCGCACGAGCACGACTGAAGAGGATGCGGCTCCACCACTCCACCACTCCACCACTCCACCACTCCACCACTCCAACTCTTCAGCTCTCCACCACTCCGCACTCCGAAACGCTCCTTTTCCCTAGTTCTTGCAGGAGGACCGTAGCTCATCTATAAGTTTCGGATGATCGACTACATGCAAAAGGGTGGCCCGCTGATGTGGCTCATTCTACTCTGTAGCGTGGTTTCCATTGCTGTATTTGCGGAACGCCTTCTCTACTTTCACCGGGCAACGATTAACCTGGGCGAGTTTTTGCAGGGCTTGTCGAATCTGGTCAGGAAAGGGAACCTCGCCGAGGCACGAGTTGAATGTCAGGCCACTTCGGTACCGGTAACTCGAGTCATCCACGCAGCGTTGATACGTCATAATCTGCCTCGGACGGAGCTTCGGGAAATTATTCAGGAGGCAGGCCAAATGGAGGTCCCACGCCTCGAGCGCAATCTCGGGATGCTCATTGCCATCGGGTACATCTGCCCGCTCATCGGGTTACTTGGAACCGTCACCGGACTGATCCAGGCTTTCGTCCAGTTATCCGCAAATAACGGGTACGCTACCCTCGCCGACGTTTCCGGAGGGATCTACCAGAGTCTGCTGACCACCGCTGCAGGTCTAGTAGTGACGATCCCCACCATCCTCGCTTATTGCCATCTTTCCGCGCGTTTGAATGCCCTCCTTCATGACATGGAACGGGCTGGAATCGAAACGGTGAATCTAATTTCCGAAAGCGAGCGCGATTCATCGATTATTGAATTTGCTCCGAATTCGCAGGCTGCCGGCGAGCACCGATGAAACTGGTCCGATCAGTCCATCTGAACCCTCTTCTGATTTTTCTTATCCCGTTAGTGGATCTCTGTTTCCTGCTGCTGCTTCTATTCCTGGTGAGCTCCACTTTTCTGTTGCATCCCGGAATCAGCGTCAACCTCCCCTTCTCAAATTTCACATTGGGGCCACAAAAGAACCCTGTCATTGTCAGCATTACCGCCGCCCCTTATCCGCTGGTTTACTACCGCGATCAACAGATCAAACTCGAGGACCTGGCGCATCGTCTCGAAGAAAATCGCTCGCCGGACCGATCGATTATCATCCAGGCGGACCGTTTGACTCCTCAGGGATCGGTTGTCGAGGTGATGAATCTTTGCCTCGAGAACGGCTACTCCGTCGTACTCGCGACTTCGCCGCAGAAACAATGAATCAGCCCGAAGGTCGTTTCATATTCGATTGGCGCAAAAGCCCGTGGGATTATCGGTTACCCGTTCTGATCGCCATCTCGTTCTTCGCACATCTCTTTTGTTTCTATATTTTCCGGGTCGTTTACCCGATGACCACTTCCCTCCTTCCCCCCTCCGCACAGGTGACTGTGTTGGATCCAAACAGGCCGCAGGACAAGAGCTTGCTTGACTGGGTCGCCGTGAACGATCCGGCGAAAATCAGCGCGCCGAAATTCGATTTCGGCGTCATCACCCAGGTCGCTCCCCGTTATAAGCCGATTTACTCGACGATTTCCGTAGAGTTAAAAGGTTCTGAAGCCGCCAAGCCGCAAGAACAAGGAGTCCCCTCCCTTTTTTCCGCTGAGACGCTTTTCCCAATGCGGTCGCAGCCGCAAGAAGGAGAGACCCCCAAGCCGTTTCGGACACGTTTGGAGATCGCATCCACGCTCCAATCGCGAAACCCGACCTTCTTGCCGGCGATGCCAAGCAGTTCAATACTGGCAGAGCCGACGGCGATTTTCGTAGGCGTGAGTCCCGAAGGAGAAGCCGACTATGTCTTCCTAACGCAATCGAGCGGGAGTGGCGCACTCGATCAGAAGGCCTTGGATTTTATCCGCACTGTCAAGTTCAAGCTAAGTCCAAACCGAGATTGGGGAATGGTGACACTGCACTGGGGAGGAACTCAGTCATGATCCGAGTGGAGTTGCCAGTATTGGTCTTTATCTACCTCATCGTTTTCCTTGCGGCCATCTTTTCGCTTTGGATAGTTTATGAATGGCTTAACCAACGTCGTGAGAAAGAGGCCTTGCGCTATCGGGTTCGATGCACCATTTGTGCTTCCATTTTCGAAGACAAAACCAACAACCTGCTTCCACGGTGCCCTCGATGCGGCAGTCTGAACGAAAGACTTAGATTAGGAGGACTTTAAGCTATGGCAATGTTCATCGGGCGAAATCGAAAAGCCCGTACCACATATGGTTTCGATGAGATTGCGCTTGTCCCCGGCAACATGACGATCAATCCAAACGAAGTTGATATCACGTTTAACATACCCCGGAAAGACGCAGAACCGCTTAAGCTAGCGATTCCAATTCTCGCCAGCGCGATGGATGGGGTGGTCGATGTCAATTTTGCGATCGAGATGGGCAAAATGGGCGGCTTGGCGGTTCTGAACCTCGAGGGAGTGCAAACTCGCTATAAGAATCCGCGGGAAGTCTTGCTGAAGGTCCTGGAAGCGGACAAAGAACACGTGACGGGTCTTCTGCAGAAGATTTACCAGGAGCCAGTCCAGGAGGATCTGATTGCCGCGCGGATCAAGGAAATCAAAGACGCCGGCGTGATCTCGGCCGTGAGCTCCATCCCGCAAAAAGCAGAGCGCTACGGACGGATTGCTCAGGAAGCCGGAATTGACGTATTTGTCGTCCAAAGCACGGTTTCGACGGTGAGACACATTTCGAACGAGTACAAATCGTTGGATCTGAGAGACTTCTGCCGGGACATGACATGCCCGGTCATTATTGGTAATACAGTTGGCTACGATGTTACCCTGGAGATCATCGAGTGCGGAGTGGCGGGCGTGCTGATCGGGGTCGGTCCTGGAGCAGCCTGTACCTCGAGGGGCGTTCTAGGGCTAGGAGTACCGCAAGTAACGGCCACGGTGGATTGCGCTGCGGCCCGCGACTACCATTACAAGAAGACAGGCAACTATATCCCGATCATCACGGACGGCGGAATGAGCAAGGGAGGCGACGTCTGCAAAGCGCTTGCTTGCGGCGCAGACGCGGTCATGATCGGCAGCGCTTTTGCAAAAGCGATTGAAGCGCCGGGCAAAGGGTACCATTGGGGCATGGCGACACCTCATGCCAATTTGCCGCGTGGCACGCGAATCAGAGTTGGAACCACTGGCCCATTGCGACAGATACTGTTCGGTCCGGCGGACGTAGACGACGGAAGTCAGAATTTGGTGGGAGCGATTACCACCTGCATGGGAAACGTCGGTGCTGCCGATCTCCGAGAATTCCAAGAAACAGAAATCATCATTGCGCCATCTATTCGCACTGAAGGAAAACTCTTTCAGCAGGTCCAAATGGTCGGCATGGGATCCAGGAACTCCTGAATCCGTCGCTCAGATTTCTGTTGCTTAACCACATTTTGCAGACTAACGCCGTATCCGAGCCTCATGAGTAACCGACGAGTCGTTGTCACCGGACTTGGAGTTGTATCTCCCATTGGAATCGATTTGAAATCGTTCTGGGAAAACCTGGTAAATGGAAAGAGCGGTATTCGCCCGATTACCCAGTTTGATTCGGCTAGTTTCGATTGCCGTATCGCCGGGGAAATCCTGGGTTTCAATCCGTCGCTTTATTTCAACAATCCCAAGGATGTGAGGCGCGCAGATCGATTTGCGCAACTAGCCATGGCGTCTTCCAAGCTGGCGATTGAAGACAGCGGCTTGGACCTGCAAAAGATCGATCGTACCCGATTCGGCGTCCTGGTGGGGAGCGGGATCGGCGGCCTCAAGAGTCTGGAAGACCAGCACACGGTTCTTATGAACAAGGGGGCTTCCCGCATCTCGCCGTTTATGGTGCCTATGATGATCGTGAATATGGCCAGCGGATTAATTTCGATGGAATACGATCTCGAAGGGCCAAATTTCTCCATCGTCACCGCGTGTGCAACAGCTGCGAACTCTATCGGAGAGGCTTGGCGCATGATCCGCTACGGGGATGCTGACGGATTTCTCGCGGGCGGATCGGAAGCCGTCATTTCCCCACTTGGGATTGCCGGGTTCTGCGCGATGCGAGCTATGAGTACGCGAAACGATCAACCGGAGAAGGCCTCACGGCCGTTCGACCGGGACCGTGACGGATTTGTGATGGGAGAGGGTGCCGGGATTCTTGTTCTCGAGGAATACGAAAGAGCAAAGGCGCGCGGCGCCCGCATTTACTGCGAATTGGCAGGCTATGGTCTGACTTCAGACGCCTACCACATGACTTCTCCGCGCCCGGACGGCGCCCCGGTGGCGCGCGCGATGCAGTTGGCGCTGGATTCCGCCGGTGCCAACGTGAGTGAAATAGACTATATCAACGCCCACGCGACGTCGACAATGGTTGGCGATGTGAGCGAAAGCAACGCGATCAAGCTGCTCGCGGGTCACTATGCGCACGAAGGCCTCCTGGTCAGTTCGACCAAATCGATGACCGGCCATCTGCTCGGCGGCGCTGGCGGCGTGGAAAGCGCCGTCTGTATTTTGTCGATTCAGAACGGCATCGTTCCGCCCACCATCAACCTGGACAATCCCGATCCGGATTGTGACCTCGATTACGTGCCTAACGTGGCGCGAGCCAAGAAGATTCGCCTGGCACTCAACAATTCGTTTGGTTTTGGCGGACACAACGCCTCATTGGCATTCCGCGCATTGGATTAGCGCGGAGGTGAAAATGCGCGTCGATGGCCGGATGCATCTCCAATAGCATCTGGAAAAGGCGGACCGAAATTCTGCGGTGAACAGGCACGTTCTGCTCCTACTGGCCGCAGCAATTCTCTGGTCGCTGGGCGGCGTTCTGATCAAATCCATAGACTTGGCACCTGTGATGATAGCCGGCGGGCGCAGCCTGATTGCCGCGGTGGCCATAAGCCTGGTAATGCCCGGCGTTCTCCGAAAGGTTTCATGGCAAACTATTCCAGGGGCTATTGCCTACTCGGCGACTGTCTTTCTCTTCGTAGTGGCAACAAAGCTCACCACGGCGGCCAATGCCATCTTTCTGCAATACACCGCGCCAATTTATATAGCGATGATCAGCCCCTGGTTCCTGGGTGAGCGCACCAATTGGCGCGATTGGTTGCTCGTCCTCTTTGCGCTTTCCGGAGTGGGTCTTTTCTTTTTCGATCAACTCAGTCTTCAAGGCCTGTCGGGGGTGGCCGCCGCTCTCGGCAGCGGTATCGCTTTTGCGTGTCTGACGGTGCTAATGCGCCGTCAGCGAGCCGGCTCCCCGGAAGCGGTCGTTCTCTTGGGAAACGCCTTCACCTTCCTGATTGCCTCGCCATGGATGTTCCCCATTCTCGAACTCGAACAGAGCGGCGTGCGACTCCTCCTTCTGGGGGTTGTACAGTTAACGATCCCATACCTCTTCTATTCGCTGGCGATCCGACACGTCCGAGCCCTTGATGCGGCCATCATTAGTATCATTGAACCGATTCTGAATCCTATTTGGGTGATGCTCGCCACCAGCGAGCAGCCTACCTTCTGGTCGATTGTCGGTGGGTCAATCGTTTTAGCCACTTCCCTTACCCGAAGCCTTCTCGCATCCCGCAACGCCTAGCTTCCTCGTGCTCGTGCTTTTCTTTCCATTTTCCCGTCTCTCTTCACCAAACACCATCGAAGATCGAGCACGATTGGGACGCCCGGCGCAGGTAGGAGGGCGAAGCTTCGGGTAGGGTGAGGCTCCGCCCGAACCGGCTTCCCGCTTGGCCGTGCCCAAAGCGTGCCCCCTTTCGTGCTGAGGAACACAGAACACATTGTAGGGACAGGTCAAAATATCGGCCCGAAAACATTTTTTGATTACGTTTTTAT
>DATHPI010000144.1:0-13853 GCA_035484035.1 Chthoniobacterales bacterium | reverse complement strand
CAGAAACCAGCTGCAACCATTTTCTTTGGCGATCTTCATTTGACATACCAGCAGGCTCTAGCAAACATCAGCGCATCATTGCTACCTCCCTCCAATCTTGCGCCGCACGTACAGACCGTGCAACACAAGACGCAATCCCTGGCGTTGGCAGACTCCGTATTCCACGCGTTCGAACTAAACCAACTCGCATATGATGTGGTTGCGGATACGGGTTCGCTGACTTTTGATCTAAAGGTGAATAGCATTCCGCCCGGAGCCGTGGTTTCGTACGGACGACGCGGTGACAGTGCATTCCAATATCTCCAGGATCCGACGAACTCGGAAATTGAAGGGCTACCGTATGCTATTTGGCTGGTACGTTTTGAAGAACCCGGCTACGCTGCCGAACAGCGCGAGCACAATCCTTTCACCGATAAGCATCATGTCATAACGGTCGAATTGCATTCCGAGAAGGGCAAGATTGCAAAATAGCGCACCCATCAGCGTGCTAGAGTACTATAAGTCCTTCGGCGGTTTGCGAGGAGCTATCGCAGGAGCCTTCACCTTTCTCCCAGTTTCCAGCCTCGTTATTCCTGGGCGTGTCTTTCCACCTCTTGGCAATGAAACGATTCTGTCGCAATGGTTTGCAGTTATCATCGGCGTTGTTGTTACCTACCTCGTATTCCTTCGCCAGAATGTTACTACGTCCAAAATCAAAAGTGCGATGACCTTCTTTCTTCTCATCGCCACTGTCTTCTTTTGCGCATATCTTGCAGCGCGACTCAACTTTGTCCGCACGATAGACATTCCGAGCCTTAAAGACGTGGCTATAGTAAGTGTGGGCTACGAGAGAACTGACTTTGCAAAATCAGTCTTTGGAGATGCAAGTGATCTGGATATGCTCCGTGCCAGAGGAACCGATGACGAAGAAATTGTGAAGCTCTGGACCACAAGGTCCGTGTACGTATCACGGATCACTCTACTTTGCTCATACCTGGGATGTGCGCTGTCCCTAATCGCGATCGCAAGTCTAGCGGTCCTACTGCGTGCCCGCGAGTCCCCTGGGGCAGAGACTCCTAAGGGCTGAAGTCTCGCAGAGAGACGGACGCCAGGTATTCGTCGAGCAATTGGCAGAGGCGCGGCGCGAATGGTGACGACGGCACCCGAAAAACTCCGGTGTGCCCTAGCCGTGATTCTTTTGGCCGTAAGAATCGCCGTGAAACATAGAACCATCTGGCTCGTCGTGGGCTTCGCCGCGCTCTCGGGCTGGGCGATCGCGCACCTCCGCGACGGAACCCACCTCGTGCTGTTTGCCTGCGCGATGGGGCTCGTCGGCTACTTGATTGGGAAATTTGCGAAGAGATGAGGCTGGACGCGGCGGAGGAAGTGAATGCCGACCCGGAGTCCCGCGCCTCGCTACCCGGATTAGGCTGGCCCGTGTTGGGTGTGCCGAATTGTCAAGGCTCGATCACCAACTCGTAATGCTCAAGCATCCTATCGTTTGCGGTAGCACACCGATACCTTACCGGCGGCCTTACACATCGGATCGTAGTGCTTGCAATTTCCGTTAACGACATCCGCGCCCGCCGGAGCTTCCAGTATCAGAACGGCATCTCCCATGCGCCAACAAGTCTTGCGAAGAATATCCCGCTTTTTGAGGCGGAGCACTTCCTTGACCGATTGCCGACGATTTAGTGTTTCCTGGTCTGGCGCCTTAATTGAGGTCAAATAAGACTCGATGGATGTTAGTGCTGCTGCGTTGTCATTGCAAAAATCCCGTACCCGGCATATCTCCGGCTTAAAGCGGTCGCAATTCGATAGCGTATTGTCGAAGACCTTGCCATTAAAGTGAGGTGGAGCAAGAACAAAAACTCGCTTATAACATTCAGGACCATCTAAGACGACGTCAACTAATCTTTCAAATGCAGTCCAGAATCGCTTGATTCGGACACGCAGGAAGGCAGCCAGCATGTTCTTGATGAACTGTGCGGGCCGCTGGTCAGGCGGAAAACTACTGAATCGTGTCTTTTCGAAATCCCTGTAAAAATCCTCCATGGCCTTCGTTATTGTTGCGAGTTTGTATCTTTGCGGCGTGCAAGTTAAGCCGGAAATACAAGCCTGAACCTCCGCCAACGTCTTACATTCGACCGCCTTATTGTGGAGATAAACAAAATGTTGCAAAACGCCTCGCTTGATCTCCATTCGGACGTACTGTGAAGAGTATTTAATCTCATACTTCTTCAAAAGATTACGAATGGGCTCGGCCGTGCCAGTGTCCTTAAAGAGGAGGTCAACGACAGTGGTGGTCTCTAGAAATGCCTGCACTCACAACTCCTCTGGGCTTTCGTCCAAATTGACCCCTGCTAGCGGTGCGTTTAGATCGAAGTGTGCTGCCTCCAAGGACTCGTAAATCACATTGATTTCGGTGTCGGTGGGTAACGGATTTCGTCGAAGCATTTCCAAAACCTTTTGCAGTGCAATAAGCTCCGGGGGGTTATAGGGTGCCGCGCGGTGGACTTCGAAGGCAGTAAACAATAGCGATACGGCTTCGTCGAACGCCGGCCAAACCCCAATGAACCGAGCCAATCCCAGGACGTTCGACCAAGCCAAAGAGATATGGTTTTCTTTCTCGAGTTCATTTGCCTCCGCGAGCGCGCTGCGAACTCGCTGAAGGCTTGTAGCTAACGTCTCCGAAATAATTGCGACCGGCACATCAACTTCGAATTTCCCTGTCTCGACTGAAAAAAATTCGTACAGTCGCCTAGCTTCTATTCTGTCCTGGGAGAGAACGCCGGGACCAGTTTCTAAACCTGTCGCGATGTCAATTATCGGAGCCCTTCGAGGTTCAAGTTCTCCACCCGTTGCTTCTCGGTAGGCGGATGCCACATGCTTGGCATTCGTACCTGAGCTGTTCGTGTCTGCCATGAATTACAGCCCCAGAAGCGGAAGAAGACTGCTTTCAACTGTCTTATGCGTCACTCGAATAAAATCAGAAGGCATAAAAATCGGAGGGTCAAGTGGTTTTCTTGTATAGCAATCCACGTCAAACAGGATAGCGTTCTGTGTAAATTTACCAGTGTCCACGACGAAAGGGCGGGCAATTTTTAGCTGTGGCTCACGTTGTATTTGGCCAATTCTAAACAGAAAACCTCGATCATCGTCTTCGTAACGGATTAACACCTGTTGCTCTTCGACCTTGCCATTACCAAACGGTCGCAGCCTTTCGGCTTTTACTGAGAGAAGTGCCATCTTGGAAACAAGATCGCGAGCTTCTTCACGAGACTTGGTGGGCAAAATAAATATGTATCGCACGCCAACTCGTGTGAAAGTCCTGACCTCGAATGCGCTTCGGAGGGTATCGCACAACACGCCGCACACCCCCTTGAAGGTGTCCAAATTCGCGGGGTAGTCTTGCGTGACGTCAGCCTTCTCATGGCTGAAGCTGAGGACTATTCCCTCGCTCCACCAGTCAGATTGCACATTGCTCAATTTCGCATCGCGCAGTTCGAACTGGGGATACTTCGCGCTGATCTGCATCATTACCTTACCGGAATTGTCCCAAAATAGATAACTGATACCGTACCTTACCTCTAAAATTATCTTCTCCAGAGTTAATTCAGAGAACTGCATATCTTTCGCAAGCCTCTAAGTTGATTGGATGCCAAGGTGGCGTCGCCAGACTAACCATTGAGTCGTCACGGGTCAAGGAATTAGATAGATGTGCAACCCGACGCGCCGAATTGTTGCCCTTCAACAGGTCCACCACAAAGCAAAAGGCCCGAATCATTCGACCCGGCCTCGGTGCTGTCGGAGTTGCTGTGGTCGCCACCAACGCAGAAGAGTACCTTCTCGTTCTCCTCGACGGGAGGTCCACGCGACGAACTGTTCGCCGGCCCATGTAGCGGAGCTCTTCTTAAACAGCTTTCGCGTCGATTTCGCTTGACATGCAGGCATGTCCTGATTTATTCTCTGCACCTTTCCGGTCTGTCTTAAAACGGCGCGGAAAAAAAGGAGAAATTAAAATGGCCTTTGATCCATGGATCGCGACTCCAGTGGGGCGCGGCAGCGCTAGCAAGAAAAAGACGGCTCGGTTGGCCGGGAGAGAGCCGGGAACCGATAAAGTTCATGTGCTCATCAAGTTGCACAACTGGGCCGGTCGAGCCATCTTCGTTTATAACCTTACGATGCCCGACAGCGAGTCTCCAGAGAAGCGGATGCGCCACATCCCACGACCTTCCGACGAGATTTGGAACCAATATTCCCAGCTGGGAATCGAGATCCCCCATCCCGGAAAAATCCAGGCTACAGACGTGACGAAGTGGGTCAAGTACGCGAAGCAGGAGGCGAAAAGACTCGGGCTAAAAGTCGAAGAATAATGCACTGCGCAAGGTCGCAATGTTTTCCGTCAATTTCGAAAGGAAAGGGTGTATGCCATGAGTCAGATTGCGCGTAACGCGTCGGGTCCTGAACGAGCCGATCATCTCCTTGGGTCGTTCGAAATCGCCCGTTTCCCGGAGTGCCAGCAGGGGAGACCGTATCGGCAGACACAGCTGACCACGTTCGAGGACACGCCCGCTGGGGCCAAGTTCGTCGCCAAACTGAAGGACTGCAGAAACTGGAAGGGCCATTGGTATGCCGAAAGCCATGTAGAAGAATGGGTATCGCGTTCCCCGAGAACGCTTTTCCCAGGTCGGGCCGTTCATGTCCTCGCCTCCCAGAACTACGCACACTTGGGTGAGAAGATCGATCTCTTGTTTGTGGACGACCAGGAACAATTCCACGTCGTCGAGCTGAAGGCGGAACCGGTGGCCAGCAATCGGGGTGTAACGCCGGACCAAATTTGGGGACAGATGAACCGATACATTGACTTCTTACGAATGGAGCTGGCACCGTTCCCGGTATCCTTCAGGAATTACTACGGCAAGTTCTCGAGGCAATTCCTCGGTTCTGCTCACGACTTGAGCACAGATCTCCACCAAATCTTTGGTGAAGCGTTCTTCCCCGCTGCGAGCACGTCGCCCACGTTCTGCCGCACGTTTTTGACCGAAGGGTACGATGATGACGCTCTGGATTTCTTCAGAGCTCGTCAGCAACAGGGAGACGGACCGATCCGACTCATGTACTACCGCTTTTATTTCCATCCCGGAACTGACCGACACAGCATCGAGTTCTGGGAAGTTCCATTAGCGTGTGGAAATAGTCCTGAATGATCTAGAAAAGCAAAAGGCCCGAATCATTTCGACTCGGGCCTCTGTGCTGTCAGATTGTGCTAGGAAGTATGGTGACACTGGTACCGGGCAAGTTTACCCGCCAATGCTAGTTCATACCATCGAGGACGTCGATCGCTACGTCGCCCAGATACGCAAATCCGCAATCTCGGCTCAAGACTGGATTCGCGCCCAGACCTGTGGCCCGTTTGATCTACTTCGGAGAATGAAATTCGATCCCGTTGGCTTCGACCCCATCGAAGGCCACGCGCTGAACATCATCGAGCAAATAAATCAAACGTGGACAGCGCTGGTCGCTCTCGATGCGGCGCGCCAGTTGCTCAGCCTCCATCCCGACGCCGGTGGCTACCGATTAGAACCGGGCGCCCACGCCTCAATCCCACTCGACGTGATGAGCGTGGTACCTGACTTGGTCGGGGCTGAAACCTTCGCGACCGTCGACTATCGCAACAATCGGAAACTACAAACCGACCTGAACAAAATGGCAGTGCGAAACGAGCGCCATCGTTACGTTTTCTTCATGTCGCCTGATTTCCCGAAGACCGAGAGGCTGGTTGACCTCGAGCGGGACGGTGTCCAAGTGTGGTCCGTTGAGGTTAACATTTAAACGTGAGGCTAGCAGGGTATATCATGCAATCCATGAATCAGGCATGCGTTGATGCTGAACGTTGGGTGAGGCTGTCCACACCTCAGCTACACGAGGAGCGCTTCATCTGTGGGCAAGTTTCAATTGGTTAGCTTCAGAAAGGAGTGAACATTATGAGTCGGGTTGGGATACTTGTACGGCATGAGGTTCGTGATGACTTGGTGAGAGTCTTCGGGAAGGAAGGCACCAAAGAAATCATTCAGGCTGCAAGGAAGTACGCCGCCGATATTGAACGTGAACTACACCGACAGCAAGATCACAGCTGAAACACCAAATATAAAGGATCGGATCAGTTCGACTCGGGCCCTCTTCGCTAGCCGATTTTGCGGTGGTCTACTTCTTATTGACCTATCGACGGCTAACGCGACTCACGTTCTCTCTTCTCCCGAAAAATCCAAAATCTGAATTCGCGCTGCTGCCGCGCCACATCCCCACGCGTGGAGAGAAGGGGCCAGTCGTGACAGGCAGTCGCAGCAGCAGCCCCCGGCGTCGAATGGCCCACTGGCAGAAACTGTAGATACCATCCGGTGGGACGGGGCGTCTCGTATCGCAACGAGTCCGGCGAAACTCGTCGCGCAGCGCTACTGCCCGGCTAGCACCTCCGCGCCAGCATCGCGAATAAACATCGCCGCTCTCGCGTCGCCACCCTCCAGCGCTTTCTTGACCAAGCTTTCGAGCGTGTGCCCCTGGGATAACATTTCACGAACCCAAGCTTTCAGCTGATCGACGGAGCGCAACTTTTTGAAATTCAGCCGCGGAGTTTCGCTCGTACCCCCGACGACGCTCGCGACGAACGCCGCTTTCGCTTTTTCCATCTGAGGCGTTTTCAACAGTTCCACGATCAGCTGCTCGCGTTCGCTGGGAGGGCCGAAGACATCAGGCAAACTGAAACCACCTTCGTCAGCTTGTGGCATCTGAGCTTTCGAAAAATCCACCGGGTGCGCGCGATCCGGCTCAGCGACGCGCTTCGCGAAATCTCCTAGATACTCGGTCGAAGTTGCCAACGCATCTACTTCTTCGCCATCCTCGAGCACGACCGTATCGTTTCCGCCGACCGGCCCTTCCTCGAGCGCCTGCGATAATTCGAACAACTGAAGCACTGCCGCTTGATCGTCCATTTACTTTTACTCCTTTTTGGTTCCGTGACTCGTAACTGTCACGGGAGATCCCTCCGACTAAATCGGACCGTGGGAATTCCGTTCGAATTTCTTTGTGAGCCACAATTCGCGCACCTCACTCCACCACTAATCCGCTGGACGCGTGGCCAACCGCAAACTTCACACGCGCCGGGAGGATGTTCGTCCTTGAACACGGGGCGACTCGTCGTCTCCCGTGGCGTTTCACTGGCTGAAGCGGCTGCTGGGGATTCACGTGCCCTGCTGGAATGTCGGTGTCGTCGAGGCGGAAATACTGAGGGAGCCGCTCGCGCATATACTCAAAGATGCTGTTGAGCCGAGGTAACATAGCCAGAGCTTAAACCAAGTAAGTTCAGAAAACACAACAGTTTCTAAACTATTTTAGGGGCTCAAAACCTTAGCTCAGTTCACGCGCCGAGGCTCAGCAGGCACTGTCGCCGAGGCCTTGTCATCATCCGCCGCCGAGCCCCCGAACAACTTCTCCTCGGCCTTCTTGTAATACTCTCGATCCGCAGCAGCATCTAGAGGGGCTGGCACAGATGGCTCGGGCCTCTTATTCCTCAGCTCAGCATACAGCGCCAGCAGGTCCGCGAGCGTCGTGGTCTCGGGCAACTTCAAAGCGTCACAGTAGGTCTTGTTCAACGGCAAGGCCATGAATTCAGAGATGGTGAATGTTTTTTCGTTAGACATCGATCGCTCCTTCTAATTGAAATGGATTCTGACGCGCAGCCTCGATAGCTTGATGAACACGGTCGGGGGTAATGTTGAAGATGTTCACGTTGCCAGAGAGCTTCCGCTGCTCTGCTACTTCATATACAAACCGCATTGCTTGCACATCGCCGGCGGCGGCTTCGAGCACGGCGCACTTACAAATTGCCGTGGCGAACGTGGCGTTCGGTTCCAGCCCTAAGAGCACGGCCAGCTCTGACGGGACGTTGGTCGAGAGCGTGTCGCGCATGGTCTTTGAGAGCCGAATGTTGATCTCTCTCACGATCGGGGCTTTCGTCGGGTTCGGGTGGCCGAGGGGAAATGAAGCCTTGGTGAGCTTGATCTTTCGCTTCCAGGAGAGCGATCGATGAGTTACGGCCGAATGCTTGATGGCTTTCTTTCCCGGGCCGGAAGCCATCTGGCGAATCTTCTTCACGGTTTCGTTAGGTAACTGACGATGCTTTTCCATGATCCTCTCTCTTACAGTTCTGATTCTTAATAGGTCAGTAAATAGAGTCGGGACCTAAAATTCCGACGCTGGGGTGGAGGGAGCCTCTCTCCAGTCCTCCGCAAAACATCCGATTCGATGGAGTACACCCACTACTCTCTTCTCCCTAGACCTCTTCTAGGTTATAGCCGCCATGCTATTACGAAGCTCAAGGTGAAGTCGGACGACGAGTCTAGCTTAGTTACTCTAAGTCAAAGACACGGGGTGGTAAACTAGAAACTTAAACTAAAGAACATAACTGCTTTAGAATGAGCACAGGCCACTTTCTAGAATAGAAGATGACTTACACTAAGTGTTTTGGACTCTTATATTCCGAGCTAAATACGTTTTTTGAGGGAATTTCAGCGAGTCTGGAGGAATGGCGTGAAAACAGACGAAAAAAGCCCCGAGACTGTTCGGCTCGGGGCTTTCGGGGAGGAGACTTACTTCGCGATTGCCAGTCCACCATCAGTCTTATCCACGAGAGTCTGAATGCAGTCTCGCAAATATGAACGCAAAAGTTTGTCCGATTTTGGTTTTGCACCTTCGAAAGCCGGGCGATCCAGATTCCGAACTACGTCGGAAATCGTAAATGCGTTCGCGCTCGAAGAGAGAATCGCCTGGAGCGTATAGCTCGTGTGATCGAGGTGGACCTTCTCGTCGGTTTTCCGAGCCGCGAGTTTCAGGCCCCACCGAGATGCCTGGAGCTTCTCGCGGGAAACTACATTGAAAATCGTTTCCGGAGTCTGAACTTTTTCGATTTTTGCGACCGGCTTCACTACGACCGGGGCTGCGGCTACCGGAGCCTTAACTTCCGGAACTGCCGGCTTTCGATTTTCCCTCTTCGAAGACTTCGAAACTCGAACCGGATTCGCTACGGCTGCTGAAACTGCCTGGCTCATGCTGTTCATGGTAATTCTCCTTTGTGCGGGAATTCCCGGGTTCCCGCTTCCCAATCTCTAAAAAGAAGTTTACCAAAACCTTATGAGTATGAAAAGAGTAAACAAGGTACTAAAGTAAAATAGTTTCGTAGCACTACTGAGTGCTAGCACTTATCTCGGCAGTTAGCTTATCTGGAGAGTATCTCGCGCCCGGAAAACAATTCCCGGCAGATAAACTTTCCAAGAAAATTTCCCCGAGAGAGAAATTGCGTTTAGTAAAACACAGTGGTGGGGGCGCTTATACGTCGAGTCCAGCTGAAGGCAGCGCCCTAGTGACGTGAAGAGAACTAGAACTGAAAGCGAGCTTATCAGCGCGTGAAGCACGAAGGCAGTGCCGAAAGGCTAAAAACGCGGGAGTCACTGAAGGCGGTGTGCCTACACCAGTTTCTGGAGAAAACACGGAGAGACCTGGCCAAATCGCTGGGGGGGGTGAACTTTTAGGTTTTAGGATTTTAGCCTGTTTTAGAAACCCCTCCTAGGATCTATACCCCCCCTTTTTTCCATGCAAGGTTTTAAAAACAGGCTAAAATCCTAAAAGGTAAAAATCAGTTTTAATTAAAACAAAACACTTAAACGCAAAAAGACAAAAACCGAAAAATCCTACCATATCCTAAAATCCTAAAAGTTTAGGATGGTAGGTTATGGTAGGATCGCCTGTTCCAGTCCTACCATCCCCGTGTTTCTGAATCAATTTTCTCGGCCCTCCGGCTCATCCTCGCCCGGTTCTCGGGGCTCAAAAAATGACGATTCTCCTGGCATCCGCTTTAGCCCTAGTCCCACCCATTTTGGGGAATTGGCGTAGGTTCCGCATTCTTCGATTGGGAGTTTTTTGCTCTTGGACATATGCCTGAGGTATTGGAGCAATCGTTTCGACGACGGAGGCTTGCTGGAAAAATTCCTCCCCCACCAGAGCCGGAGTCTCTGATAAATTTCTCTGTGAACCGAGTAGCTCGCTTGGGCCATTTCCACTTCTTCATCCAGGAAGGCTCCGAACGAATCATTGTCCCGGTACAGTTCGGTTCGTGCCGCGAATACTTCCGGTGGTGGCTTGAGCCCATCTCTCTGCCACTCGCCGCACGCCAAGACCATCTTCGCCAGGATCCCTGGCAGCTCGGCCTGTAATTTTTCTCTCAGCTTCCTGTCGACCTTTTCTTCCGGCACCCGGTAGTTGAAAGCCACGTAGTGAAGGCGATCCCAGATTGCTTCCGTGACCTCGTGGATCGGGGGCACGGTATTCGTAACCAGGATCAATTTGAACTGCGGCTGAAACTCGAACTCCGACGCGTATAAGTGCCTGGTCCTGATCGTGTCGCCGCCGGTAAGCTCCTTTACTAGTGAGGTATCGAGTTCGCGGTTCCCGGCAGTCTCACTAGCGATGACCAGCCTGGCCCCGCTCAGATGCGCAATGTCGTCCCCGATGCCTGCGCCACTGTCCTTGACCAGGAACGTGGAGAATCTGGCCTTCTGGGAGTATCCGCATCGCCGCAGGCCCAGCGCTGCTTTCACTACTTCCACCAGCGTGGACTTGCCGTTGCGGCCATCTCCGTGAAAGATGAAGAACGCGCGCTCGCTAATGTCCCCGGTGAGCGAGTAGCCAAAGACTCGCCACAGGTAGTCGACCATGTGATGCTTCCCGCTCATGATTTCGAGAAGGAACTTATCCCATGTTTCGCAGTGCGCTTTCGGGTCGAACTGGATCTGCGTATTTCTGGTGACGAGGTCTATGGGTTCGGCCGGTCGGAGCTTGCCGAATTTTGGGTTAGGTTTGCCGTTAGGAAGAAAGTATTTCAGGTCCACGACCCCATTGGCGCAGCCCAGAATGTAGGGGTCATGGTTCAGCCGCGCCGGGTCGATCCACAATCGGTTGCGGGCAAACCGGACGATGGCATTGACCCGTGGGTTATCCCCGCTCACTACCCCGTGATTGTACTTTTTGCGTTTTGTCGCTGCGTCGTCAGTCCGGTCGTCGTGGGCATGCTTCATCAGGTATGAAGAGACATTCTCGGCGGCGTAAAGCACCTTCAGATCCCCTGGGTCGGCAGCCCAGAAGCCATCCTTAAGGTAGAGCCACTCGCGGTTCAGCGGATCGAAGATGAATTCCCCGCCGTGTAATTGGACAAACAGGTTGGCGTTGTTGATGTCGTTCGCCAAGCTTGGGTCAAACTTGGTGAAGCTAGTTGTAGCAAATACGTTCTCGGTCATCGAATGATCCTTTAAGTCAAGTCGAAGGTTCGTCGCGAGGTTCGTCGCCTCGGTCCGGCCATTCCCCGTGAGCAAAGAGGTGGGGCAGAGCGACGAACTCTGCCCCCTTGACTAAAGGTACTGCGGGAAGGCCGGACGTTTAAAGATTAGCTACTTCTTTACGTACTGTATACATTAACTTTCTACCCCAACAAATCCTGAATTCGCCGATGGGTTGGTTGTCGGTCATCGGCGCGCCCTATGTTTCCTCTTAGGGTATAGGAGTTTCGCAATTTGGTTTTTCAGTGCGATTTGCTTCGCCAGTGGCAGGGCGAAGAAATCCTTCGCCTTCATCACCCGGTTGGGTCCCAGCTGAATCTCGTCACCAGATTTTATGGGGTCGCGGGTGTCGGTCACGAGCGCACCGCCTTCCGCTGCTGCTTCGCCGAATCCTTCCTCGGTCTGCCAGCGTTCGGGCCTGTGGCCTTCCTCTTCCGGTCACAGCTCCGCATGTATTCATCAAGCTCGGGGATGAAGTACATGACCTTGCCGGAATCGAGATGAACCGGAGGACCGTCCGAGTGGAAGCGCCGCTGAGCTAACCAGCCCGTCGACCGCTTCATGTACGCGGCGGCTTCTGGAGGGAGCAGCCACGGCGAGGCGATCTTTAGAAGCTCGGCGCTAAGTGTGGGGTTTTTGGAAAGCAGTCTGACAATATCTGAAGCTTTTAACTGAGGATTCAACATCTCGGCTAGTCCCTTTTCGAATGTTCACGAGAGAGGGACTCGGCCAATGAAACGAGCGTACCCCTACCGTGGAGACGTGCTGTTCATGGTAGTTCTCCTTTGGCTGAGACCCGTTACTTCCGGGTTTTCGCTCTCACTGCTTTTGGCCCGTGAAGAGATACTATCTTAGATAATTCCAAGAAGCTACATTATTTTTTATGCGAGCAGCCGGGGCTTCATTCTCTTTTCGGCCAGCTTCATATCAGCCTCCATCTTTGCCTCGCCGAGCTTGGCCGCCTCTGACACGGCAGCGTCGTGTAATCTCGCGTAGATCATCGTCGGCTGCAGCGAGCGATGGCCCAGCATCTTCGAGATCGCCACGAGAGGGGCACCTGCGATCATGGCGTAGCTGGCCTTGGTCCTCCTGAGGTCGTGAATCCAAAGGTCCTTAATCCCGCACTTGGCCAAGACCACGCGCAGCTTGGCGCCAAAGTCATCGCGGTATTTCCCCATGTGGCGTCTGGATGGAAATACCCACCCCTCGCTCGGCTGGCCAGCTTCGAGCCACCTCCTCTCAAATGCCCGAACCGCTTCACCAGAGAGTTGGGGCGTGAACGCGAGTTCATTTCCCTTCTTCGATTTCATCTTCGAAGCCGGGACGGTCCAGACACCTGTGGCCACGTTCACTTCCGACCAGTCAGCCGTGACGATCATCCGATAGCGAGCCGCACTCCCTAGCGCGATGGCGACGAAATCGATGAGGTCCTGATTCTCTTCTATCGCCAGTTGGCGCTTCAGCCGTACCAGCTCGTCGGGTTGGAGAAACCTCGTGCGCGACGACTCGGGAAACTTCTTGATCTGCGCCGCCGGGTTCTGCCCCGTGAACAACTCTTGATCAATCGCCCAATTGAACACGGTCTTCAAAACCTTCACGGCAAGGTTGACGCTCGTCGGGCCGGACTGCTCGCCTTTTCGTGAGTGAAACTCTTTGATCTCTTTCCTGGTGATCGAGGTGATCGGGCGATGGTCAAATTCAGCGAGGTACTTTTTCCAGACCCAGGTGGTGTTCTTTTCGGCTGCGGCCGGGTGGTGCGTGAAGTGGCGAATCTGGGTATTGATGTACGCCGCCATGAGGTCCTTGAACAGGACAGTGTCACGCTGCTTTGGTGTCTCGAATGGCGATGGGCCAGACTTGTCGCCGGCCTTCCACTCGGCTCGCTCGTGGTTAAACTCGATCGCTTTCGCCCGCGCCTGTTCCAGAGACAAGGCGTCCTGGAACTGCCCGATCGTCCGGAAAACCAACTTCCCGGCGACGCTGCGGAACCAGAAGAAGGTTCGCTTCCCACTCGGCTCCAGCCTCAACCCCAGCTGGGGGATCTCTTTATCGTAGATCGTCTGGCGCTTTTCGGGCGTGGGGTAGTTCCTGAGTCTGAGCTCGGTAAACTGTACACGTTTCGTTCCTGTGCGCATCTTCACACCTCCTCTGGTTAGGATTGGTTTAGGCTGAAAGCTAAAACTTGCTTAAACCAGGAGAATCTGGATAAATCTGGCTTTCTAAATATTACTCCAACTCTTTTATTATGTATAGAGTAATGAATCTATGTAAATCTATATTTCAGTGGCTTTTTTCTAATTCGGAAGATGCGTAATCTCAATCTTTCGGAGGATAGGCTAGCTCGCCTGAGTCCAGAAGAACCTGCGAGATTCCTAGAAGTTTAGCCGATTCCGGGCTAAGAAGAAGCGCTGCTGGACGATCTGGGGAGCAAATTCCGCAGAAAGAAAGCGACATTCGCGGGCCGCTCGGCTAAACGGCGCATGAAAT
>DATHPI010000143.1:0-7027 GCA_035484035.1 Chthoniobacterales bacterium | reverse complement strand
TGCTGATCGCGTTCAATGAACCTAGCGTGATCCCTTGGTGACGCGGGTCAACCGCCTTGGAAACGATCCCTTGCAAAGCGGGCCCGGCCACAAAACCGATCAGATTCGCGAGAATGATTGCGTACATCATCCATCCCTGTGTCGCCAAGCCGTACAGGATATAGGCAACCAAGGAAGAGCCTAACCCGACCAGGGCAGTCTTGACGTCACCTAACTTGCGGAGCAAAGGACCGAGAAGGACAGTCTGCCCAAGCGCTGAGGCGATTCCGACAATGAATAACGAGAATCCGATTTCACGCGGGCCCCACCCGAATCGAAATGTTGTGTAGAGAACCCAAGTCGATTGCAGAAGAAATTGCGGAAAGGCGGTGAGGACGACCACCCACACGAGGCTGCCAATCCCTTGGACTTTGGTGAGTGCTGTGAGAGCCGCGAATGGGTTCGCTTTGGTAAAATTGATGGGCGAACGCCGATCTTCTGGAAGAGATTCCGGTAGCACGAAGAATCCGTAAAGCCAATTCAGGAGGCAAAAACCGGAAGCCGCAAAATAAGGAAGCCGAAGCCCATAGTGGCTGAGCAGCCCGCCTAACATTGGGCCGCAAATAAAGCCAAGGCCAAACATCGCGCCAAGAAGTCCGAAGCTCCTGCTTCGCTTTTCCTCAGATGTCACATCGGCGACGTATGCTCCCGCAACGGTAAAAGCTGCGCCGGAAGCGCCTCCAATCAGGCGCGAGACCAGAAGGAGCCATAGCCAGGGTGAGATGGCGGTGACAAAAAAGTTGAGTCCAAGACCAAAGATTGAAACCAGAAGAACCGCGCGACGACCGAAGCGGTCGCTGAGAGCGCCCAGCAAGGGCGCCGAAAAAAATTGCGCAAGCCCGAAGGACCCCAGGAGAAGCCCGTACCAGTAAGCCTGACTCTGCTTATCCGGTGTCATCGACGCTACCAGCGCGGGCAGAATAGGGATGACAAATCCGAAGGCCAGGGTGTCGAGAAAAACGGTGACCAGAATGAAGGGGATGCCGGGCTGTCGCTGGACCTGCATATTTCGGATTTAGGTTGGCAGTTCGAAGAAAGTCGTACTACTCATCCAGCATGTCTTCCCTCGCCATCAATCACCTCGCCCTGAATTGCCGTAACGTTGCCGCGCAAGAGGCGTTTTACTCGAAACATTTTGGTTTTAAACGCTCGCGAACTTTCAATGCCGGTAAACCGAATGAATATATCATGCTCAAGCTTGGCGCTTTTCGACTGGAGCTTTTTCCTAGCGATGCAGCCAAAACAATGAACCAGAACGGAGGTGAACAGGCTATCGGATTTAAGCATTTGGCTTTCGACGTGCCGAAGCTCGAGCCGGCCATTGAAGCGTTACGCGGGGACGGCATCGAACCAGATCGCGTGATTGATTTTGGTGCGGTTATCCCCGGCAGCCGGCTCCTCTTTTTCCGTGATCCCGAAGGTAATATTCTCGAGTTGATGGAGGGATATCGGGACGAGACTGATTGACCAAATGGGGATTTGTTGAGCGATCGAGGACAAAGCGAGGAGGATTGGAGAAGGTAGCCGGTGCCTTCAGCTTGTTGAATCTGTGTCTAAATTTATTGGGGCTCGTGCCGTAAAAGTAAGTATGAATCTTAAAGAGATCCTTGCAGACCCAAGTGTCTCATACTGGCTGAAAGATGCCCTCCGGACGGCGTATGAGCGGGACCCGGTTGCTGCGTTGCGCGACGCCCGACAATTGATCCAACTGCTTAGCCAGCGATACACCCAAATCGTCAATCGAGAATTTGGATCCGCTTCCAATCCGTGGTCCGAAGTGGCCAAAATAGCCTAGCCCATGGTTTACCCTGGGTTAGATAGAATAAATATTTTTTGCCCTGTAGGGGCCGCGCGGTCCCGTCGGGGAGCGGTTTCTCGCCGGCCTAGTGGCCCCTTCAGGGCTAATTAGGGTGGGGGGAATTTCCCAGGGTAAACCCTGGGCTATGCTATTTTGGCCACTTCGGGCCACAGATGGCGCGACATTTGCCCAAAATATCCTTATCTTCGTGCGAATCGTGTCTGGCACGGAAGGGATTGATGGACCTCAACAGAGTTACGAAATTTTACCAACCGACAACTCTCGCGGCAGTGCCCAGCTGGCAAGAGGGTTTTGCCTGGCTCGCGGGGGGCACATGGTTGTTTTCTGAACCGCAACCGTCGGTACGCGCGTTAATCGACTTGGACACGTTGTCGTGGCCGGCGCTCCGGATACTCCCCGCAGGACTTGAGATCGCCTCGACTTGCAAGATTGCCGAGCTGGAAGCGTTTCGCGGACCATCCGAATGGACTGCGGCTCCATTGATGCCCCACTGTTGCCGCGCCTTGCTGGCATCTTTTAAAATTTGGAATACCGCAAGCGTAGGCGGGAACATTTGCATGTCACTTCCAGCCGGAGCCATGATTTCGCTGACCGCTGCACTGGAAGGCGTGGCCACCATTTGGAGTCTTGATGGAGCAGTGCGCGAATTGCCAATCGTCGATTTCGTCACTGGCAATCATACCAATGCTCTCGCGACGGGTGAACTGTTACGCAGCGTCCTTTTGCCGGCGACCGCCCTGGGTAAACGATTCGCTTTTCGGCGCTTTTCGCTGACCAGCATGGGCCGCTCTTCCGTCTTTCTAATTGGTACGTCTTGTCCAATCGACGGAACGCTGACGATTACGGTTACCGCTTCTACCGTCCGGCCGATTGCACTGGTTTTCGACGATTATCCGGATTCCACAGAGCTTTTGACGGCCATCGACGAGTTTGTCACCTCAGATCTTTATTTCGACGACCCGCACGGAACCCGTGAGCACCGCCGGCATCTGACCTACTACTACGCAGAGCAGATCCGTACGGAACTTGCGTCAGGTGGTTAACAACCTGAACAGAAGGCAACAGCGAGAATTTGCACAGCAGGCGGCGAAGGGAAACGACTAACTGCCAACTGGTAACTGACACTGACAACTTTGAGACCATGGCACGCATGTTGCTCGCCGGAAGTGGGTAATAGCAATGACTTTCACCGTGAATGGCAAACCCTTCGATGCGGCACCGTGGCCGGGTCAATGTTTGCGAACATTTCTTCGCGAGTTGGGATGGTTTGGAGTGAAAAAGGGATGCGACGCCGGTGATTGCGGCGCTTGCACTGTCTGGCTTGACGGCCAACCAATCCACAGCTGCCTTTTTCCCGCGCAGAGGGTTGGTGGCCATTCGGTGACCACCATCGAAGGGCTGGCGCAAAACGGAGAATTGCATCCGATGCAAGCCCAATTTCTCGCGGCACAAGGATATCAGTGCGGCTTTTGTACCGCCGGCATGATCATGACTGCCGCTACGCTGTCTGAAGAAGCGAAGAAAGAGCTTCCGCGCGTCCTCAAGGGGAGTCTCTGCCGCTGCACAGGTTACCGGGCGATCGAAGATTCTATCCGAGGGGTGACGAAAGTGGAGCCGGATTGTCCGGGGAAGAGCGTAGGGAGAAGCCTGGCAAATCCCCTCGGGCAATCAATCGTTACGGGGCAAGCACGCTACACAGCAGACGTGTGGATGGAGGGTATGCTGCACATCAAGGTCTTGCGAGCGCCCCATGCGCACGCCCGCATCCAGGCAATTCACAAAGAAAAGGCGCTGCAAGTCAAAGGGGTACATCGCGTCTATACCTGGGAAGATGTTCCGCGCCGGCTTTACACCAGCGCGACTCATGAAGATTTTAATGTCGACCCGAACGACAGCTACATGCTCGACAACGTTGTCCGGTTTATCGGCCAGCGAGTCGCGGCCGTCGTTGCGGAGAGTGAAGCCGCTGCGGAAGAAGGGGCCAGCCTGATTGAAGTCGACTATGAAGTTCTTCCCGCAGTTTTCGATCCTGAGGATGCGATGAAACCGGAAGCGCCGCTTGTTCACGGCGACAAGGGTGTGGACTCGCGAATCCAGCATCCTAGCCGCAACATTCTCCGCGAGATCCATGGCGAAAATGGGAACGTGGAAGCGGGATTTGCCGCTGCTCACGCTGTCTACGAAGGCGAGTTCGAAACGCACCGGCAGCAACATGTCCATCTCGAAACGCATACCTCGATCGCTTACTTGACCGAGGATGGCCGGCTTCATCTGCGGACCAGCACGCAGACTCCTTTTCTGACTAAAGCAAAGTTGGCTTACCTCCTCGGTTTGTTTCCGGATAAAGTGCACGTCTATACCGAACGGGTCGGAGGCGGCTTCGGCGCCAAACAAGAGATGTTGTGCGAAGATCTGTGCGCCTTTGCCACCTTGGATTTGCGCCGACCGGTGAAATGGGAGTTTACGCGTTCCGAACAGTTTATTGGTGCGACCACACGGCATCCTTATAAGATGCGAGTGAAACTTGGCGCGAAAAGGGACGGCACTCTGACCGCTATTTATTTGCGAGCTGTTTCCAATACCGGGGCTTACGGCAATCACGGCGGAGAAGTACTTGGCCATTCGCTGAACGAATCGATCGCTCTTTACCGTTGCCCCAACAAAAAGGCCGATGGATATGCTGTTTACACCAATACCGTTCCCTCTGGAGCATTCCGGGGCTATGGAATCACTCAGACAAGTTTTGGCGTCGAGTGCGCGATGGACGAACTGGCGCGAAAACTCGGCACGGATCCGGTGGAGCTTCGCCGGAAGAACATGATTCGTCCGGGCGACACAGTTTTGAGTATCTGGAACGGTCCCAGCGACATCGTCATCGGCAGTTACGGACTCGAGGAATGTCTGGATTGGACGGAACAGGCCTTGGCGAGCAGGCGCGGCAAAGTTAAAAAAGAAGGCGACGAATGGCTGGAGGGGAAGGGGATCGCGATCAGTATGCTCGATTGCGCGCCGCCCACCGAACATCGTTCCGAAGCTCGGATCGACCTTCTGGCCGATGGCCGGTACCACCTGGCTATTGGGTCGGCTGAGTTCGGGAACGGGACATTAACGGTCCATCGGCAGATTGCGGCTACGGTATTGGGTTGCGGCGTCGAGCGAGTCCTGGTGACTAACGCCGATACGGACAAGTCGGGGCATGACACCGGCACGTTCGCTAGCACCGGTCTGGTCATTGGGGGTGCGGCAGTGGAAAAGGCCGCGACCGTCTTGAGAGATCAGCTGCGTCACCTTGCCGCCCGTTACGCGGGAAGGCCAGTCAATTGCTGCACGCTTGGGGATGGCATTGTCGATTGTCAGGGAGTTGCACTGCCACTCACGGAGATTTATGAGCGTGCGAGCAGCGACGGCGTAAAGCTAAACGCCTTTCGCAAGGCCTACGCCAGTCCTCGCTCAGTCTCGTTTAATGTTCAAGGCTTCAGGATCGCAGTGAACCGGATAACCGGTGAAATTGATATCCTGCAAAGCGTTCACGCTGCCGATGCCGGAACCGTGATGAACCCTCTTCAGTGCACGGGCCAGTTGGAGGGTGGAATCGCTCAAGGCATCGGCTGGACGATGATCGAGAACATGATCATTGATTCACAGGGCGCGGTCACGAATCCGGTTCTCCGTAACTACCGTATACCGGCCTTTGCGGATATCCCGCGGACGGAAATCTATTTTGCAGCCACGACCGACTCTGTTGGGCCGATGGGTGCCAAGCCGATGAGCGAAAGCCCGGTCAACCCCGTCGCTGCCGCCATGGCAAACGCGCTGGCTGACGCCACCGGTATTCGCTTTGCCAAACTTCCGTTCACGCCACCGCGGTTGTTCGAACAAATGCGCTTCCTCCAGGCAGCGACACCAACAATAGCGACGCTGCCGCTCGCATTCGTCAGCTGACTCAAATGAGCCAAACACAAAACGTTGATCGACGACCTGCCCCTCTGAAAAAAGGAGCCGACGAAATCGGCTTGGATTGTCCGAATGAGCGCTGAGCGTCTCTCTTTGTCCCAGCTGAACGCCATGGACCGATCGGCCTTTGTGTCCCAGATCGGGTGGGTTTACGAACATTCTCCTTGGGTCGCGGAAGGGGCGTGGGAAGTTCGTCCATTCTCGACTATCGATGATTTGTGTGCGGCCATGGAAAGGGCGGTCCATTCGGCAATGCCGCAGCAGCAATTGGCACTGATTCAAGCCCACCCAGACCTCGCCGGGCGCCTCACCTCAGTAAGCGAACTAACGCCGGCTTCACGGAGCGAACAGGCTGGGGCGGGTTTGCATCAGTTAACGATCGCCGAGACAGAGCTATTGGCGCACAACAATGCTCTTTACCGTGAGAAGTTTGGGTTTCCATTTATCCTCTGCGTGCGGCTGAACAATGCGGGGGCAATCCTCGAGGCCTTTTCCGAACGGCTGAAGAACAACCGGGCGGAAGAAATTGGTGTTTCATTGGCAGAGATTTTCAAAATCGCGCGCTTGCGGCTCGCCGACGTCATCCTATGAAAGGCAATTTATCGACCCATGTTCTCGATATTCAGAGCGGCAAACCGGCGAACGGTCTTTCGATTGCGCTATGGCGACTGGATGAGGGGAAGCCTATCCTGTTAAAAAATGTTGTGACCAATTCTGAAGGTAGAACAGACGGGCCCTTGCTGGACCATTCCGAGATGCGAGCGGGGGAATATGAGCTGGTCTTCCAGGTAGGCGCCTACTTCGGGATTGAGCCGGAAAAGTCATTTCTCAATGAGATCCCCCTCCGATTCCGCATCGTGGATCCCAAGGAAGGATACCATGTGCCGTTGTTAGTGTCTCCGTGGGCGTACAGCACATACAGGGGGAGCTAGGCACTTTTAATCGTGCTCGTTATCGTTATCGTTATCGTGTTTGGGCTTGGGCTTGGGAGATAGGGTGAAGCTCTGGTGACGCTCCGCCCGTTTTTGACCGGCATCCAATCAAAAAGATCGAGGACGAGAACGAGCACGAGGACGAGTACGATTTGGGGGAAAGAGAGGCGAAGCCACTCGGTAGGGTGAGGCTCCGTCCGAACCGGGGTTTCCCGGGTTGTCCTGCCCAGCGACGTCACCCCCCATGCATTGGGCCGCGGATCGTGTATCGAGAGACTCGCAT
>DATHPI010000142.1:0-9112 GCA_035484035.1 Chthoniobacterales bacterium | reverse complement strand
ACGCGAGGGGTCGACGTCGGTGCCAAAGCCGAGATTTACGCCTTGATTCAGCAATTGCTCGAGAAAGGGATGGCGGTTCTTTTCATCTCCAGTGAACTGCCGGAAATCGTGGGTGTTTGCGATCGCGTGCTAGTCATGCGGGAGGGAGATATTACCGGGGAGGTCGGAGGCGAGACCGGAGTCGAAATCACGCAAACGAACATTATGAAGTTTGCCACCGATGTCATACGGAGTGCATCAACCAATGGCCACTGAAGCTACCATCGATACGACCGCCCTGGCTGCGGCTAAGCGGAAAGAGTTTACCCGAACGATGATCGAGTTGGCCGGAATGCTTCCGGTCCTGATCGTGATTTGCATTCTCTTCGCCGTTCTGACCCCGAATTTTCTCACTCAGAACAATATAGTCAACGTCGTCCGCCAAGCGTCCATCAACATCGTGCTGGCGGCGGGCATGACCTTTGTCATTCTGACTGGAGGGATCGATCTGGCGGTCGGATCGGTTTTGGGATTTACCGCCGTAATCGCGGTGGTGGTCTCACTGATCCCTGGCCTGAGTGAGTTAGCGGTTCCGGCGGCGCTCTGCGCCGGGTTGCTGGTGGGAGTACTGACCGGCGCTACCGTCGCCTACATCGGGCTTCCTCCCTTCATCGTAACCCTGGGAACCTACACGGCGATCCGGGGACTGGCCTATCTCGCGGCGGGCGGGACCACCGTCATCAACAGCAAGATCGGTTTTGCCTGGATCGGCAATGGCTATCTCGGGCCGGTTCCCTGGCTGGTGGTGATCGCTCTTTTCACCATTGCGGTGAGCGCATTCATTCTTCACCGAACGATTTTAGGCGTGCACATTTATGCTGTCGGCGGGAATGCGCAGGCGGCGCGATTGACCGGGATTCCCGTACCTTTCATTCTGATTTTCTCCTACGGGGTCAGCGGACTTCTTTCGGGACTGGGGGGCGTCATGAGTGCCAGCCGCCTCTACAGTGCCCAAGGGCAGCTAGGCATCGGTTACGAGTTGGATGCGATCGCAGCGGTCATTCTGGGTGGAACCAGTTTCGTTGGTGGAATTGGAACAGTCTTTGGGACATTGATCGGAGCCTTGATCATCGCTGTGTTGAATAATGGACTTACGTTGATGAACGTCTCCTTTTACTGGCAGTTGGTTATCAAGGGCGCGGTCATCATCCTGGCTGTCATGCTCGACAAATTGCGCACCCGCGGTCAGGCCGGATAGTCACTTATTACCACAAAACCTCGAAGGAGAGTTTGCTGTGTCTGCTAGTGCACTGCATCCTAAGTCCCACGCGCCGAAGCCGCTAACACAATATAGCCCAAGGTTTACCTGGGTCAGCAGTCTGGACATTTGGAGGTGATAAGGTCGGAGAATCGACCCCGAGGGGCGATTTTTCCTTGTTGCCCTAACTTTTCGCATTTTCTGCCTGACTAGCAGTCCGGAATTGATTTTGATTGCTCGAAGGGGATGGATGCTTGGCGCAGGACTTCCCGGGCAGTCGGATATAGTCGATTGAACCGCGCAGGCGAAGGGCGAATAGAACGCGATTGGCCAGGAAATAGAAGGGACTCGACTACCACCACACCAACCACAACCAAGCTATGAATCTAAAGACCACAACCGATAAAACGCTCGCCATTATCATGGGCGGAGGCGCCGGCAGCCGGCTGTTCCCCTTAACCAAAGAACGTGCCAAGCCCGCAGTGCCGCTGGGTGGCAAATACCGGCTGGTAGACATCCCTATCAGCAATTGTCTTAATAGTGGTTTTCGCCAGGTCTATGTGCTCACTCAGTTTAACAGCGAGTCGCTGCATCGCCATATCACCGCCAGCTACAAATTCGACAACTTCACCAAGAGTTTTGTGGAAATTTTGGCCGCCCAGCAAACTCCCGAAGGCGCCCGCTGGTACCAGGGGACGGCCGACGCGGTGCGGCAGAACCTCCGCTACTTTCTCGAGCGCCCCTACGAGTACTATCTCATTTTGAGCGGCGATCAACTCTACCGCATGGATTACGGCGACTTACTGAAGGCGCACCTGGAAAACGGTGCAGACGTTACGCTCGGCACTACGCCGGTCGACCGCGCGGCAGCCTCCGGGTTTGGCATCATGCACAGCGACGCAAATCGCCGAATCTACCGCTTCGAAGAAAAGCCCAAGGATCCCAAGCTTCTGGAGGAATTGCGCATTCCGCCGGAACTGCTGAAGGATCTGGGACGACCGACCGACTCAGAGCTCTACCAGGGTTCGATGGGAATCTACGTCTTCAATCGCCAGATCCTCATCGACGCGCTCGACAATACTCACGACGATTTTGGCAAACACATCATTCCGGCTTCCCTCAATAAATACAAAGTGTTCGCCTATATTTTTCAAGGCTACTGGGAGGACATTGGAACCGTGCGAGCTTTCTTTGAGGCAAACCTGGCCCTGGCCGAAACCGTTCCACCCTACAACTTTTTTGATCACCTCAATCCCATCTACACCCATGCCCGATTTCTCCCCGCCAGCAAGATCAATGGAGCGCAGGTGAATAAGGCGATCATCGGCGAAGGTTGCATCATCAGCCACGCGAATATCGACCGAGCGGTGATCGGAGTTCGCAGCGTCGTGGAAAACGGCTCCACGATCCGCAACACGATCTTGATGGGCGCTGATTATTATCAGGATGAAGATCCTCAGCCTGTGGCGGGCCGCCCGCCGCTGGGAATCGGCGCACGTTGCGTCATCGAGGGAGCGATCATTGACAAGAATGCCCGTATCGGAGACGACGTGGTGATTTCGCCGGCTGGCAAATCTGAACATCTGGATGGCGACAATTATTTCATTCGCGACGGAGTGGTCGTGGTTCCGAAAGGAGCCGTAATTCCCTCGGGAACCAAGATTTAAGAAGATGAGCACGCATCCCTACGCGGGGAAACCCGCACCGAAAGATCTTCTGATCGACGTCAGCCGGCTAGAAGCCGCGTTCTACGAAAAAAGACCCGATCCTGCCGACCCTAATCAGCTCGTCAGTTTCGGCACCAGCGGACATCGCGGTACGAGCTCGAACGCCACCTTTACCGAGGCGCATATCCTGGCCATTACTCAAGCCATCTGCGAATACCGGCACGGGCAGGGAATTACGGGCCCGTTGTTCATGGGCAAGGACACTCATGCGCTTTCCCGACCTGCGGAGCGGGTCGCACTGGAGGTTTTGGCCGCCAACGGGGTAGAAACATTTATCCAGCGGGATGACGGTTTCACGCCTACCCCGGTTATTTCGCATTCCATCCTCGGCTATAACCACGGGCGATCGGATGCGTTGGGAGACGGCATCGTGGTCACCCCTTCGCACAACCCACCCAGCGACGGCGGATTTAAATATAATCCGCCGAACGGAGGGCCGGCGGACACCGACGTGACCGACTGGATTCAAAATCGCGCGAATGAACTGCTGCGCGGCGGTAATAAAGGTGTTAAGCGCATCGACTTCGGTGCCGCCCTCAAAGCCTCGACCACGCACGCCAAAGATTTTGTCACGGCTTACGTGGAAGACCTGGGCAACGTTATCGATCTGGAAGCCATCCGTTCCGCAGGCGTGAAAATCGGTGTCGATCCGCTGGGAGGCGCAGCGGTAGGTTATTGGAAGCCGGTGGTGGAGCGTTACGGCATTGACATCACGATCGTCAACCCGAACGTCGATCCGACTTTCGCATTCATGACGGTAGACCACGATGGGAAAATCCGGATGGATTGCTCGAGCCCCTGGGCCATGGCTGGACTTGTCCAGCTCAAGGACCGTTTCGATATCGCCTTCGGCAACGATCCAGACGCGGACCGGCACGGAATAGTCACTCCCTCCGCAGGTCTGTTGAATCCGAATCACTATCTCGCAGTCGCGATTCGCTATCTCCTGACCAACCGTCCGCAATGGCCGGTTTCCGCGGTGGTAGGCAAAACTTTGGTCAGCAGTTGCCTGATTGATCGCGTGGTGGCGAGCCTGCAGCGCAAACTGTGGGAGGTACCGGTCGGATTCAAATGGTTTACGCCGGGACTGTTCGATGGGTCCTGCTGCTTCGGCGGTGAGGAAAGCGCTGGAGCGAGCTTCTTGAAAAGGGACGGCTCGGTTTGGAGCACAGATAAGGACGGTCTTATCCTAGGGCTGCTGGCCGCAGAAATCACTGCCCGCACCGGGAAAGATCCGGGCCTCCATTACAAGGAGCTCACCGCCCAGTTCGGTACACCCTATTACACCCGAATCGACGCTCCAGCCACGCCCGAGCAGAAGAGTTCACTTAAAAAGCTCGCACCGGAAGCCGTTACCGCCACCGAACTCGCCGGTGAAGCGATTACGGCGCAACTGACACGCGCACCCGGCAACAATGCTTCGATCGGCGGCTTAAAAGTCGTCTCGGTGAGCGGCTGGTTCGCTGCCCGTCCGTCTGGGACAGAAAATATCTACAAACTCTACGCGGAAAGCCTCAAAAGCGCCGAACACCTTGGCGCAATCGTCAGTCAGGCCCAAGAGATCGTTCTTCGCTCCCTCGGGGGAAAATAAATGAACACTTTGGCTTCCGTGCGATAAACACGCGCAAAAGGGGCAAGCATCGCACGGAGGTCACAGAGGTGGATTGGGGTTGCACCGGAAATCATCAAAGGGAATAGAAGGAATGATTCCGCCTCTCTATTCTTATGCATTTCCAAAAGAAGCGATCCTGGCAGTTACCTGACTCGATCGTAACTCCTGAATCCCAGTATCTCGGAAGACGCCATTTTCTAAGAACCTGCAGCATGGGATTGGCCGCCAGTGCGTTGCTCCCGATGTCCGCCCGCGCTGCAACCTTCGGATTTCCTGATTCATTGAACGCAGCAGACAAGCTGCCGGGAGTGAAACTCACCCCGTACGACGACATCACCGGCTACAATAATTTCTACGAATGGGGCCTTGATAAGGGTGACCCCAAGGTCAATGCCAATCGGGGCTGGAAGACCGAACCTTGGTCGATTGACGTGGGCGGTTTGTGCACTAAACCCGGACATTTCGATGTCAACGACCTGATCAAAGCTGTCGGTGGAATTGAGCAACGCAATTATCGGCACCGCTGTGTGGAAGCCTGGTCCATGGTCATCCCTTGGGATGGGTTTGCGCTGGCCAAACTTGTGGCCATGGCAGAACCCAAGGCCGAAGCGAAGTATGTGCAATTCACCTCCTTTATGGACCCGAAAGACTGTCCAGGGCAACGCACCCAGGACTTTACCTGGCCATACACCGAGGGTCTCACGCTTCCCGAGGCGACCAATGAGTTGGCTTTTCTGGCCACGGGTATTTACGCCAAACCTTTGCTGAACCAGAACGGGGCGCCTATCCGCTTGGTTGTTCCCTGGAAGTACGGATTTAAGGGAGCTAAGTCGTTGGTACGAATCGATTTCGTGGCGGATCAGCCCAAGACCCTGTGGAACCAGATGGCGCCATACGAGTATGGGTTTTACGCGAACGTTAACCCAGAAGTCGATCATCCCCGCTGGAGCCAGAAAACCGAGCGCGTCATCGGTGCCGGGTTCTTTGGCGGACGGCAACCAACCCAGAAGTTCAATGGCTACGAGAAAGAGGTCGCCGGGCTTTATGCCGGGCTGGATCTCCGAAAGAATTTCTAATCCAGAAGCCACCAGTCAGAAGTTCAGGAGTTGCCGGAGTTCAGGAGTTACAGAATTAGGCGGCGGTCTGCTTTCACCGCCCCTTCGGCGCTCCCACCTGCATAGAGCTTCCGATTCAGGGGATTTGCCATTTATTCGGCTTGCGTGCTTGATTTTCCGGCCCTTTTTTTGAGCACGCATCTCCTGAACTCCTGAACTCCTAAACTCCTGTTCCTGTGCCTCCTTCTCCTAATTCTCGCGGGCTAGCGGCCAGGATTCTAGCCCGCAAAACAGTGGCTCTTGCCGTTCTTGTCGGAACGGGCGTGTGCCTGCTGATTATTCCGGCCCTCACTGGCCAGCTCGGTGCAAATCCGATCGAACGACTGCTGCACGTCTCGGGCGAGATTGCGATCTGGACCTTAGGCGCCGTCCTGAGCCTGACTCCGCTACGGGTTCTTTTTCCTCGTTCGGCAATCGTCAACGCGCTGAACCGTCACAGGCGCTTCATCGGCGTGTCTGCCTGCATTTATGGGCTCATCCATTTTTCCTGTCATGTGCTTTACCAAGGCGATTGGGATGATCTGCTCCAGAGTTTTAGCAAGCCGTTTATCTGGTGCGGGTTAGCTGGACTCAGCATCCTGGTTCTCCTAGCGCTGACCAGTAACAACTGGGCGGTCAGAACGCTAGGCGGAAAAAGATGGAAACTGCTACATCGACTGACATACCTTGCCGCAATAGTCCTGATCTATCATCAATCGATCGCCGGCAAGGGACACTGGTATGTCGCCCGTTGGCTGCTCTTCCTTCTCGTTGCGTTGGAAGGCGCTCGGCTAGTGAAAAAGTTCTGGTTCGACAGGCCGAAGTTGGACCGCGCTCAAGCTAAGGCCGGGGAAGTGTCCCAATAGTCGCGTCTGGATTTTCGCCACCGGCGGCCAAGAAGACGTCGATTTTGAGATCGGGCCAAGGTGTCCTCCGCAGGCCTTGCAGATCACCTGTCTACCGTTTCCGGATGAAATCTTTCCATCGCCTTCACACTGGGCGCATATCTCGACTGCTTCTGTCTGGGTCACGGTTCTTTCATGAGAACGGTGGTACTGGACATCATAGTCGATCAGACCCTCGCATTCTTCCTGAGTGTTGGCTTGGCCGATCGTTCCTGATAACTCTTTTGTCTCGTCGTCCTCAAATTCAACGACGAATTTCCACTTGGTTACCAACGCACTCTGCGCCATGTCTGCATATAGTATGGCTTCTAAAAATAAAACACAAGATATTGTACGAAAAACCCTTAAAAAGAATCAGCTTCGAGGATCGCCATAATTCCGAAAACTGTCGTAGACGAATGCTAGCCTAGAGTTTAAAGTTAGCGTTTGCATGAAATCGATCTGGAAAGGTTCGATTGCCTTTGGTCTGGTCAACATTCCGATTCGGCTATACTCAGCCACTGAAACCCTGGGCATAACCACCCATATGCTTTACAAGAAGGATCTCTCGAGGATCCGCTTTCAGCGGGTGGCAGAGTCGACCGGGAAAGAAGTTTCCGCCGAGGAAATCGTCAGGGGTTATGAAGTTGATAAGGGTCAATATGTGATTCTTTCGGACGAAGAACTCGCCGAGGTTGCCCCAGCAAAATCCACTGGCATTGAGATCCAGGAGTTTGTCAGTGAGTCTGAGATTTCCAGTCTATATTTTGAAAAGCCGTACTACCTCGAACCGGACAAGGGTGCAGCCAAGGCCTATGCTTTGCTGCGTGAAGCTTTGGCAAAATCCGGAAAGGTGGGGATTGCCCAATTTGTATTGCGCAACAGAGAGAGTCTTTGTGTCTTAAAGCCTCAGGGCAACGGGCTGGTTCTGAACGCGCTTCGGTTTGCCGCCGAAATACGGTCCATCGATGAGCTCTCGCTTCCTTCCCAAGAAAAGCTTTCGGCAAGCGAAGTGTCTCTGGCCACCAAACTGATTGAAGGAATGGCCGGCAAGTTCGATCCCGCAGCCTATAAGGACACCTACACTGAAGAGGTCCAGAAGCTGATCGAAGCGAAGGCAAAAGGCGAGAAGCGTCGAGCTCCTCCTCCCAAGGCTGCCAAGAGCAACGTCATCGACTTAGTCTCGGCTCTGCAGGAAAGCCTCGGAAGCGTCAAGAAGACCAAAAAACGCACTGCCGCATAAGGGGGATTTCGCGACTCAGGTTCGGTAGGGTGAGGCTCCGCCCGAACCGGGGCTTGCCCGGTCACCCTGCCCTGTGGCGTGACCCCCGTGAATGCTCGTTCGATTTGTCGAACTAACCCCATAGTGATGACGTCATGGGGGGAGGCAGCGCGGGAAGGTAGGGTAAGGCTCCGTCCGAACCGGGGCTTCCCGGGTCATCCTGCCCTGTGGCGTGACCCCCGTGAATTCTTGGTCGACTGTTCGACTAATCCATAGAGGGTGACGTCATGGCCGAGGCTACGCGGAAAGCCACCGGCTCAGGCGGAGCTTCGCCCTCTACCTGCGCCGGCCCTCCCGGGTCATCCTGCCTCGTGGCGCGACCCCGTGAATTCCATCGCGGGTGACGTCATCCGCGAGGCAGCGCGAGTAAGTAGGGAAAACCTCGCATCCTCATGGGCCTTGTCGGCCACAATCAAAGAACGAGAACGAGGACTCGGGGCTGACGCCCCCCTGACACTGACACTGACACCGACACTGATGACCCCGTCCCGGCTCAGAAGCTGATCCGAACGCCGCCGGTCACGGCGTCGGAACTGTAGTTCCCACGCCCGAGCTGCCCGTCATAGTTGAGGTAGGTGGTCAAAGTTGGCGTCCAGATAACGGAGACTCCGGCACTGACGATTGCGCTGTCGTGACCTTCGGCAGGGCCGGTGAAGGTGGCCGTCGCCCCGGGAATATTGGCGAATCCGGCGGTAGTCGGAAGCGCAGAATACAAGTACTCATGTTCCCAGGCCGCTTTGAGGGAAGGCTCGATGATAACTTTGCCGACCTGCCATTGGTAAAAGAGCCTGAAACCGACGTCGCTCCGGAGCGAGCTAACGGAGTTCGATTGGACCTGCATCGGTGCCAGTGAACCGTTCTCACTAAAACCGTCGACATTGGCAAAGGTGTATTGCAGGGCGGCAACGGGACCGACGGTCAAAGGACCGAAATGGAAATCGTATCCGCCGCTGATAAAGGTGCTCAACTCGGCTCCCTCGGTATTACCGGAGGCGAGCCCTTGCAGGGCAGAGCGGCTCGAATTGTAGCTGTTGTAGCCGCCGTAGACGGCTCCATTGAGATAAAACCCATGGTGAGACCAGGTAGCGTACACTCCCCCTCGTCCACTATTGACATCGTTGCTGCCGCTGGGTTTGAGCGAGGTCCAGGTATGAGAATATTCGGCCATCACGCCGACCACCAATTCATCGGTCAGCCGGTAATCGATGCCGAGGCTGACGCCTCCGGTGGTAAAGTTATACCCATTGGCGTTCGCATCGCCGTCCACGCTGACAAA
>DATHPI010000141.1:0-6547 GCA_035484035.1 Chthoniobacterales bacterium | reverse complement strand
ATCCGAACTCCGGCAGCCGCTTGGGATTAGCATCGTCGGAGGGCTCGTAGTGAGTCAGTTGTTGACGCTCTATACAACACCGGTCCTCTATCTGGCGTTTGACCGACTCCGGCTGCGAATGCAGGGCAAGAAACTCGATGTCTTTCACCCTGGAGCGAAGTCCGTTCCGGGCAACGTATAACGATGGCAGCAGCGATCCAACGCTCGATGTCTTTCTTGCAATATACGGTCAGAATCTGGCTTTGCGCGGTGCTTTGTACCCTGACAGGATGCTTGGTCGGGCCGAAATACCAGAGACCGGTCGCTACCACGGAAACTCTACCGTCCGCCTACAAAGAGAGTCCGACGCAGTTCAAAGGCGGCCAGGCTTGGAAAGTGGCGAGTCCCCGGGACGCAATGCTGCGCGGTCCTTGGTGGAGGATCTTCAAAGACCCGGAGTTGAATGCTCTGGAAGAGCAAGTCAACATCAACAACCAGAACATCAAAGAATCCTTCCAAAATTTCATGGAAGCGCGTGCCCTGGTGGGCGAGGCCAGAGCTCAGCTCTATCCGACTCTCACCGCGAACGCCTCCTACACGCGATCAGGTGTTGGGTCTGCTATCCCGGTGACCGCAATCCTTTCGGCTTTAAATGTCTCCTGGGAACCGGATCTTTGGGGAAAGGTGCGCAACGCCGTGCGGTCGGCTCAATACAGTGCCCAGCTCAGTGCGGCTGACCTGGAGAACGAACGATTAACCGAGCAAGCCGATTTGGCCACCTTTTTCTTCGAAATCCGCGGACAGGATGCGTTGATAAAGCTCTTCAACGACACGATTGTCGCGGACCAGAAAGCGTTGGACTACAACCGCGCGCAATACGACACCGGAATCACCGATCAGATTTCCGTGGTCGAGGCTGAGAACACCCTGCAAAATGCGCAAGCCTCCGCGACAAACCTTGGTGTGGCACGCGCCCAGTTTGAGCACGCGATCGCCGTTCTCATTGGCAGAGTCGCTTCCAACTTCTCGATTCCGGTCGAGGTCTTGAAGGCCGCTCCGCCACCAATTCCGGTTGGCGTGCCATCACAATTAATTGAGCGCAGGCCTGACGTTGCTGCTTCGGAACGGGCGATGGCCTCTGCCAATGCCCAGATCGGGATCGCTTATGCCGCCTATTTTCCCACGGTTACTCTGAGTGGCCAAACCGGATTTGCCAGTTCGGAATTCAGCACTTTATTCAATGCCTCCAATCATACCTGGTCAATCGGACCTTCGGTCTCTGAAACGATTTTTGACGCAGGTCTGCGAGGCGCCACGGTCCGCCAAAATGTGGCGACCTATAACGCAGATCTGGCGGCCTACCGGCAAAATGTGCTCACCGCATTTCAGCAGGTGGAAGATGCCCTCGCGCAGGTTCGCATTTTCTCGCAAGAATTGATCCAGCAACGGCAAGCCGAGCAGTCTGCCCAACAGTTTTTGAAGCTTGAACTAGGCAGGTATCAAACGGGAATTGATCCCTACGTCAATGTCGTCACCGCCCAGACGACCTTGCTGACAGATCAGCAAACAGTCATCACTGTGCAAATTGAACAGATGACCGGGGCGGTGGCGTTGATCATGGCGCTGGGAGGGGGTTGGGATGTCTCGCAACTGCCAACTCCATCGGAGGTTAGCAAAAAGCCGACTAAGGTGGATTCTGCGATCCAGCGTTAGTTAGGTTAGCTAGTGCATCGTCTCATAAGAGCTA
The DNA here is from genome assembly GCA_035484035.1 of Chthoniobacterales bacterium. Classification (GTDB taxonomy): domain Bacteria; phylum Verrucomicrobiota; class Verrucomicrobiia; order Chthoniobacterales; family JAFAMB01; genus JAFAMB01. Next base: position 4,821 of record DATHPI010000141.1, on the reverse strand, counting down.
GGAATTTGGGCAGGCTGAAGCGAGGAGTCCCGGCGCAGGTAGGGCGAAGCTCCGCCTGAGCCGGGGCTTCCCGCGTCGCACTCCCCTGTGACATCACCCCCTTAAATCAGCCGTTCGAGTTTACCACAAATGCGCGACCATTAATATCTCAGGACAAATGCGCGGCGCTAAATTCAACATCTTGTTAGGGCAGCGTGAAAATATCAATAATCTGAGCGAAACTTTGTAGGGGGTGACGTTGTCGGGCGAGGCCGGACGGAAAGCCCCGGCCCAGGCGGAGCTTCGCCCTATCTGCACCGGGGCTTTCCGCGCGCAACCCGTGACAGACGCATTTTTTCTGTAACCTTTTTTTCAATCCCACGTCTCCAGCTCTTGAATTAACTAAACCAGTCTCACGGCTGACGCGGATTTGTTCGAGCGAGTGCGCTGCAGTGGTGAAGTTTATCGTAGGAGATCGCATGCACTCTCAGGAACTATCCACCTCAAAAGATAGAAGCGAAGCCGTTGCTCTCCATGGACTCCGCGAATTGAGTTTGATCGGTCTCGCCGCAAATCTGGATGATCCGCTCTGTCGTCGGAAATTATCTATCATCTTCGCAAACATTAACTCAACAATCAGCGGTCTTGCTCCGCAACATAAAGGCCGCCGAGCTTTGTCTCGTTACATTGGATAAGGCTTCTCTGGTTAATTGATATCGAAAGAAAACAGCTCTTGGAAACTATGAAAAGCAAGGAAAGCAAACAGGCGCCGGGGTATCCGGCAATCGCGGTCGACGCATTGAAAGTAGGAGCGATGGAGGATAGGCTCTGGCAAGTAGCTGTAGAGGCCGCTATTCCATTCGAATTCGATCCACGTGGTGCGCATTCCGTAAGGGCTTGGATTGCGATAGGTACCGAGCGAATGAAGTTAGAGGGCCGGTTGTCGGCGGGAGATTTTGTGACTGCCGAAACCAACTTGCGAGGATTTGTCCAGCTGATGAAGAGCGAGGGAATTTTTATCGGCCATACTGATCGGTTGGACGATGAGTGTTTTCACGCGGCGCACCGGAGACTGAAGCGAAGTTCGATCCTGGCGCAGGTCACTCTTTGGCCTTTTTGGCCGAGTCATTTGGTGGCAGAGCGATGACGTGAATAGCTGAGTGGATGGTTGTCCAAGTACAAATTGCCACCGCCTCAAAAAGTCTGCGTCGCGGGCGAAATTCGAGACGTCTCTCCTTGCGGCTCTTACCCGCTGCCTGTAGGAGTAGTGCCTCAGCCGCCTCACGCATGAAGAGTGATTACGTAGCCACGATCGGGCTGGAAGTGCACGTCCAGCTGAAGACCAGGAGCAAAATGTTCTGCGGTTGCGCCGTCGAATACGGTTCGGAGCCAAACACGCATGTCTGCCCCATCTGTCTGGGACTTCCCGGCGCGTTGCCGGCGATGAACCTGCGGGCGCTGAAAATGACCGCCTTGACCGGCTTGATTCTAAAATGTGACCTGGCGCAGATCTGCAAGTTCGACCGCAAACATTATTTCTATCCGGACATGCCGAAGAACTACCAGATTTCCCAATATGATGCACCGCTCTGTCTCAAAGGCGAAGTCCCCCTTTCTGATCTCTCCTATCCAAAGGATGCTCAGAAGAACATTCGCCATCCGAACAAGAGGGTCCGCTTGGTGCGCATCCATCTGGAAGAAGACGTGGCAAAGAGTTTTCACTTTGATACGAGCAGCGGAATTGATTTTAACCGGGCCGGCACTCCACTCATGGAAATCGTCTCGGAACCCGATATTGAATCGCCTGAAGAAGCGTTCGCTTACCTGACTTCATTAAAACAGGCGTTGATCTATGGAGGGGTCAGCGATGCCGATATGGAAAAGGGGCAACTGCGTTGCGACTGCAACGTTTCTGTCCGGAAGAAGGAGGAGGCAAAGCTGGGTACGAAAATCGAATTAAAAAATCTCAATTCGATCAGTGGTGTCCGGCGAGCCCTGGCGTACGAAATTGACCGGCAAATCGAGGTTCTGGATCGAGGCGGGTCGCTGCAACAAGAAACGCGGCGCTGGGACGATGATCTAGGTCAAACCTCTTTGATGCGCACCAAAGAGTCTGCCCACGACTATCGCTATTTTCCGGACCCGGATCTGTTGCCTGTTAAAACTGAGGTTTTTCTGGAGGAAGTCAGGACTCTTCTCCCGGAGTTGCCTTGGGAGAAACGGGAACGCTTTGTCCGCGAATACGGGGTCAGCGAGTACGACGCCGGGGTCTTGGCGAGCGATCTTGAACTATCGGCATACTTCGAGACTGCGGCGAAAGGTGTGTGCAAACCCAAGGCGATTGCCAACTACGTTTTGAATGATTTGCTTAGCGCGTTGGCCGCATCGAGCAAGTCGATCACAGCATGCCCGATCGCAGCGGAACAGTTGGCCGCACTGGTTCGGTTGGTCGATGAGGGAAAAATCAGCAGCAAACAGGGAAAGGATGTTTTCGCGGAAATGTTTGCCACGGGAAAAACGGCGGGAGTTATCGTCGAGGAGAAAGGATTAAAACAAGAGAGCGACCTTGGAGCGATCGAGGCGCTCTGTGTCGAGGTGATTGGTGCCAATCCCAAGTCCGTCGAAGATTACAAAGCCGGCAAAGCTGCTGCCATCAATTTCCTGAAAGGACAAGTCATGAAGCTCTCCAAAGGGAAGGCCAATCCGAACCTGGTCGGTGAGATGTTGGTCAAGTTGTTAAGCTGAAGCAACTTTCTGGTTAAGCTCCATTGGAGCCTGCATTCCTGGTCGGACCTCTCCGGGCAGAAGACTATTTTCCCGATTTCCGGCGAAAGGTTGAAACCGGGGGGAGGGGATTCATTTGTACTTAATAGTCGGAAACGCGGCTGAAACCAACCTTACCCAAAACAACGGACCAATCATTATGATCAATTCCAATGCCACCCCCATCTTGGAACAAAATCCCGGCCAGCCGAAAATGGTCCGCAGAACAAGTCGGTCTGTTGATCGGAAGCCGCCAAAAGATCCAATGAAATTATTTCCCTATCTGTTCCAATTTACCTCCCCGAGATTGACCGAGGCTGAGAAATCAGCTCCAACGTCTGATGAAGGGCAACCAGATCAGAGGGGTGCGCGGCGTCCGCTGTTTCTTTCATTGCGATCTCCGAGCGATCAAATGTGGATCGTTGCGGTGCCTTCCCGCCAGATCGGTGAGCGCGATTTAACGGACTAGCTAGTGCATCGCCAACCAGCAGAGCACCCTGTGAGCCGCACTTGGGTCTAGCTCCGCTGGAGCCATTCGCGATACGCAATGGGTGATATCTCCGACGGCTTGATTTCAGATCGACCGCCCCAGAAAACGTTAGTGTACGATACCGGTATTCCGCAGGCGGCCAAGTGGTTGTCGATCGCTGCTTTGTGATCCAGCAGACGCTGCCTTTCGGTCCCATGTGCTACGGCCATGATATTCACGCTACGGAATTCCGCACCGGCCTCCCGCCAGTAACAATGGGTTAGAATTTCGTGCCTGCCCACCTCGGACCCTGCCTGGATTTCCATCCCGGGAGGCACCGCCCAATGAAACAGCCCGTTGAATCGAGTCACCCGGATACCTGCTGCAGAAGGCTTAACGTGTTCCAGAAATGTCGAAAATCGCCCGATGATCTTGCGCCGGTTGAGATCTTCGGCTACCGAGAAAAATGTCTCCAAAGGCAAGTCAGCCTCTTTCGCCCGGTTACCCCACGGGTTAGCCGTAATCTCCGCAATCGCGAATTCTTTCTTCAGGGAGGTTAGGACCCGCCATTCCAGCTCGTTGAGTTCAACGATTTCAGTGCGAATCATCTGAGCTGGTCGATCACCTCTCGAGCCTGGCAAGATCGTCTTTCGGCGGACGTGTCCGACGCCAAGCGTGAAGATTCCTTTCGCCGGCATAATTCTGACTTTCTCAGCCCCCAATCTTCTCAGCAGCAGATCGGTGTGCCCCTCGAGATCGAAGCCCTGCGGAACCTTGACAGTGGTCCACAATTTGTATTCGCTTCCGGCAGTCTGCGAATCGGTCGAACGAACCACCACATGCCCGGAAAATGGGTCTTGTCGAAACATGTAATCGAATGCCGAATCAAGCTTTTCGGCCGGAACCTTCCAGGCTACCAACGCTCCCTGCGCGAGATTGGTTGAGAGAAGTGTCTGGCGGACCCGTCGAATGGTTCCCGCGGAGAGCATCGCCTTGATCCGTTCCAGGACCAAGCTCTCTTCGAAACCCGACAATCTGGCAATCTCGGAGAACGGTTCACGAACAAAACCCTGGATCTGGTCTTCTGACACAGCAAGGATTTTGGAATTGACGGAATCGGTGTGCTCAGTGGCGGTCATCTGCGGCGGAAGGAAGCTGCCAGCTTAACTTGGATTGATAAGGCGGCGCGAGTGATAAAATACAGAAAGGCAGGAATGATCAACATTCCTGACCTCTGTCATCACTCGCGCCGCCCTATATTTCCTGGTTTCTAAATGGCTTTCTCGCCTGTCTCGTCGGTCCGAATGCGAATTGCTTCCTCGACCGCATAAACGAAAACTTTGCCGTCACCGATCTTGCCGGTTTTGGCCGCCTTCACGACGGCACTGGTGGCGTTCTCCACCATACCGTCGCCGAGCACCACCTCAATCTTGATCTTTGGCAAAAAGTCGACCGTGTACTCACTCCCGCGATAAATCTCCGTGTGACCTTTTTGCCTTCCAAAGCCTTTGACTTCGGTAACTGTCATTCCCTCGATTCCGAGGTCCGATAACGCTTCTTTGACCTCTTCCAGCTTGAAGGGCTTGATAATCGCTTCAATTTTTTTCATA